>NZ_JAJOND010000001.1:4583359-4888916 GCF_024700055.1 Rhizobacter sp. J219 | reverse complement strand
TGGCCCATGAGCTCACCGCCGCTGCGCGTGATGCTCGCCACCGGCCGGCTGCCGCAGCAGGGGCAGGCGGTCGCGTCGTCGATGCGGCCGAAGGCCTGGCCGCCCTGCGGATGCCGCGACTGGCGCTGCACGACGGCCGCGACCATGTGCACCCAGTAGACCTGCAAGGCCGCCGCGACGAGCGGCGCGGTGGCGAGGTCGAGCCCCTCCATCACGCAGGTGAGCAGGCAGTCGGCCTGGCGCTCCAGCCACTCGCCGTCGACGGTTTCAAGACGCGCGAGGGTGGGCTGCGTGCCTGCCGGCGCCTTCTCGCGCAGATCGGCCACCAGCGCGCGCAGCACGCCGTGCCACGCCGCATCGCGCGGCCACTCCGAGGCCGGCAGCGGCGGCACGCCACGCTCGGCGGCACGGTCGAGCGCGTCGGCATCGGGCAGCGGCACCTCGGGGAACTGGGCAAGCCGCGTGTGTTGCGCCTGCGCCAGGTCGGCCATGAAGACGAGGAAGTCTTCCATCGCATGCCCGCGTGCGAGCTGGCGCAGCCGCATCGCGCGCTCGGCGAACAGGGTCGCACGCTGCGGCAATTGCAGGAAGGGCGTCTCGCCACCCGCCTTGGCCGCGATCTCTTCCGCGGACATCACCCGCACGGTGGCTGTCACCGCCATGGCCGTTTCACTCCTCGCAAGAAGCACGGGCCCCCGATGACACCCGCCGGCCGATGATGCACGTTCAGCGGCCCCCCGTCATCTTGCGGTGCCACAGCGCATGGTTCTGCCGCGCCCAGCCTTCGGTGACGGTGCCGCGCGTCATCGCCCGCACGGTGCCCTTGACCCAGATCGCAGCGTACACATGCACGATGACGGAGAGGATGAGCACCACCGCCGCCACCGAGTGCAGCAGCACCGCAAGCCGCTGCAGCACGATGGGGAAGAAGCCGGTGAACCACGGCGACCAGAACATGAAGCCGGTCACGAGGATCACGAGCAGGCTCCCGGCCATCAGCCAGAACACGATCTTCTGCCCGGCGTTGTACTTGCCCGCGGGCGGCATCTTCGACTTGTCGCCGCGCAGCATCTCGCCGGCATGCTGGCGCCACACACGGTCGTCGTCGTTGAGCACGTTGTCGCGCCAGAGGCGGAAGAAGAGCCCCAGGAAGCACACGAACATCAGCAGCCCGAGGAACGGGTGCAGGATGCGCGCCCACTGCCCGCCACCGAAGAGGTAGCTGAAGAAGTAGAACGCCGGGTGGAAGAAGGCCAGGCCCGAGAGCCCGGCCAGCACGAACAGCAGCGCGATCGCCCAGTGGTTCATGCGCTCGCTCGCGTTGTAGCGCAGCAGCAGTCGGCTCATGACGGCTCCTTCTCGTCTTCCGGTTTCTCTTCTGGCTTGCCCTCAGGTTTTTCCTCGATCGGCCCGACCTTCATGTAGTGGAAGAAGCCCGCCACCACCGCACCGATCATGCCGGCCACGGCCAGCGGCTTGGCGATGCCCTTCCACAGCGACACCAGCGGGCTGATGCTCGGGTCTTTCGGCAGGTCTTCCAGCTCGGGCCTGTCGGCATGCTTGAGCACGTACATCACATGCGTGCCGCCCACGCCTTGCGGGTTGTAGAGGCCGGCGTTCTTGAAGCCGCGCTCCTGCAACTCGACGGCGCGCTTCTCGCCGTAGGCCACCATGTCTTCCTTGGTGCCGAAGCCGATGGCGCCGGTCGGACAGGTCTTCACGCACGCCGGCTCCAGGCCCACGCCCACCCGGTCGGAACACAAGGTGCACTTGTAGGCCTTGTTGTCCTTCTGGCTGATGCGCGGCACGTCGAAGGGGCAGCCCTTCACGCAGTAGCCGCAGCCAATGCAGTTCTCGCTGATGAAGTCGACGATGCCGTTGGCGTACTTCACGATCGCGCCCGGCGCCGGGCAGGCCTTGAGGCAGCCCGGGTCTTCGCAGTGCATGCAGCCGTCTTTGCGGATCAGCCACTCGAGGTTGCCCTTCTCGGGCTCGACCTCGAAGAACTTCATCACCGTCCAGGAGCTGGGCGTGAGGTCGCTCGGGTTGTCGTACACGCCGATGTTGGTGCCGATGTCGTCGCGCAGGTCGTTCCAGTTCATGCACGCGACCTGGCAGGCCTTGCAGCCGATGCACTTGGACTCGTCGATGAGCTTGGCGACCTGCGGCACGGCGCTGCGCACCTGCGGGGATGGCGTGGTCGTGGCGGATCGCGCGACGACGTCTTGGGATTGCATGGCCATCGTGCTACCTCACGCTTTCTCGATGTTGACGAGGAACGCCTTGAATTCCGGCGTCTGCGAGTTGGCATCGCCGACGAACGGGGTCAGTGCGTTGGCCAGGTAGCCGTTCTGCGTCACACCCTTGAAGCCCCAGTGGATGGGGATGCCGACGTGGTGCACCTTCTTGCCATTCACGTCGAGCGCCTTCATCCGCTTGGTGACCACGCAGGCCGCGATCACTTCGCCGCGGTTGCTGCGCACCTTCACCTGGTCGCCCTGCTTGATGCCCTTCTCCCGGGCCAGCTCTTCGCCGATCTCGACAAAGGGCGCCGGCTGCACGATCGCATTGCTGCGCGCGTGCTTGGTCCAGTAGTGCAGGTGCTCGGTGAGGCGGTAGGTGGTGGCCGCGTACGGGAACTCCTCCTTCTTGCCGAAAGCCTCGAGGTCGCCCTTGTAGACACGCGCGGCAGGGTTGCTCACGGCCTTGGGGTTGCTCGGGCACATGAGGTTCACACCCACCGGCGTCTCGAAGGGCTCGTAGTGCTCGGGGAAGGGCCCTTCGTTCATACCCACCGCGTGCAGCCGGGCCACACCTTCGGGGTTCATGATGAAGGCGCCCACGCCCTGCTCGGGCGCGGCGTCGGGCCGCATGTCGGGCACGTCGGCGCCGCCGGCCCAGCTGGTGCCGTTCCAGGCCATGTACTTGCGCGTCGGGTCCCAGGGCTTGCCGTCCTTGTCGGCGCTGGCGCGGTTGTAGAGGATGCGCCGGTTGGCCGGCCACGAGTAGCCCCAGTTGGGGAACACGCCCAGGCCGGTCGGGTCGCTGGTGTCGCGCCGTGCGGTCAGGTTGCCGGCCTGGCTCCAGCAGCCGGCGTAGATCCAGTTGCCGCAACTGGTGGTGCCATCGTCGCGCAGCACCGCGAAGCCGGGCAGCTGCTCGCCGGCCTTGACGATGGGCGGTGACGTCGGCGTGGTGACGATCGGCGGGCCGCTCGGGCCAGCGGGCCCACGTGCGGGCGCACCACTCGGCGCGGTGCTGGCGGTCGTCGTGGCGGCCCCGGGCTTGATGGCGGCCGAGGGGCTGCGCGAGGCCATCGCGGCGGCCGCACCGGCACCCACGGCCTGCGCCGCGGCCTTGCTGTCGCCGGCACCGGCCGTCGGTGCCTCGGCGGCCTGCGTGGCCGCCGTCTGCTTCGACTGCGGGTACGGCGGCACCGGTGGCGCGGGGGGCGGTGCGTACAGGTCGGCAAGTGCCTTGCCGCTGATCTCGCGCAGCAGCTCCTGCGACGAGGGCACGGCCGGCACCACATAAGGCCACGACAGCGCCTGGATGGGCTCGGGCAGCGTGCCGCCTTCCTTCGCGTACATCTCGCGCAGCTTCACGAAGAGGCGCGCCATGATTTCCGAGTCGGTCTTGGCTTCGCCCGGTGGGTCGACGGCTTTTTCCTTCCAGCTGATGACGCGGCTGGAGTTGGTGAACGAGCCCGTCTCTTCCGCGAAGCAACTGGCCGGGAAGCGGAACACCTCGGTCTTGATCTCCTCGGGCTTGACGTCGTTGAGCGGGCCGAAGTTCTTCCAGAACTCGCTCGTCTCGGTTTCCAGCGGGTCCATCACGACCAGGTACTTCAGCTTGGCAAGACCGGCCGACAGCTTCTTCTTGTTGGGCACCGCGGCCAGCGGGTTGAAGCCCTGCACGAGGAAGCCGTTCACCTTGCCCTGGTGCATGCGCTCGAAGATGGCCAGGATGTCGTAGGCCGTGTCGCGCTTGGGGATCCAGTGGTAGCCGAAGTCGTTGTCCTTCGTCGCCGCATTCCCGAAGTAGGCCTTCATCAGGCTCGTGTGCCACTTGGGGAAGTTCTGCGTGAACGTCATCTGGTTCGGGCGCAGCGGCTTGCCGGTGCGCGCGGCCAGATAGGTTGCACGGTCGACGTCGGCATCGGTGGGCGCCGAGAGGTAGCCCGAGAGCACCTCCGAGTAGGCGCACATGTCGGTGATGCCCTGCACGTTGGCGTGGCCGCGCAGCGCATTGATGCCGCCGCCCGGGCGCCCCATGTTGCCCAGCAGAAGCTGGATCATGGCCATCGCGCGGATGTTCTGCGAGCCCACGCTGTGCTGCGTCCAGCCGAGCGCGTAGCAGATGGTCATTACCTTGTCCGGCGTGGAAGTGGCGGCCAGCATCTCGGCGATCTTCAGGAACTGGTCCTTCGGCGTGCCGGTGATCTGGCTCACCAGCTCCGGCGTGTACCGGGCGTAGTGCTTCTTCATCTGCTGGAACACGCACAGCGGGTCCTGCAGGGTCTCGTCGACCAGCACGTACCCGTCAGGCCCGACCTGGTAGCCCCAGCTCGCCTTGTTGTAGCTGCGCTTGGCCTCGTCGTAGCCGCTGAAGTTGCCGTTGTCGAACTTGTACTCGGGCTTGGTGAGGAACGACGCGTCGGTGTTCAGCTTGACGTAGTCGAGGTGGATCTTGTTGTTCGACAGCAGGTGGTTGATGACGCCGCCCAGGAAGGCGATGTCGGTGCCCACGCGAATGGGCGCATAGACGTCGGCCACCGCCGCGCTGCGCGTGAAGCGCGGGTCGACGACGATCAGCCGGGCCTTGCGGTGCTGCATCGCCTCGGTCACCCACTTGAATCCGCAGGGGTGCGCTTCGGCGGCATTGCCGCCCATGATCAACACCAAGTCCGTGTTCTTGATGTCGGTCCACGAGTTGGTCATCGCTCCGCGACCGAAAGTCGGGCCCAGACTGGACACCGTCGGCGCGTGTCAGATACGTGCTTGCGTATCGAGTGCGACCATCCCCAGGCCGCGTGCGACCTTGACGGACAGATAACCGGATTCGTTGGAAGACGCCGAGCTGACCAGGAAGCCGGTGGTGTTCCAGCGGTTCACCGTGATCTGCTTGCCGTCTTTCTCGATCGTCTTGACGAGGTTGGCGTCGCGGTCGGCCTTCATGTGCTTGGCCACGCGGGTGAGCGCCTCGTCCCACGAGATGCGCTTCCACTCCTTGGCGCCGGCTTCGCGCACCTGCGGGTACTTCACGCGGTTGGGCGACTGGATCATGTCGATCACGCCGGCGCCCTTGGGGCACAGCGTGCCGCGGTTGACCGGGTGATCGGGGTCGCCCTCGACGTGCACGATGGTCGACTTGACGTTCTTCGCGCGGTCGCCGAGCGTGTACATCACGAGCCCGCAGCTCACCGAGCAGTAGGGGCAGGTGCTTCGGGTTTCTGTCGTTCTGGCCAGTTTGAAGCTGCGCGTGTCGGCGAGGGCCGCGGTGGGCGAGAAGCCCAGTGCGACGAGGCTCGACCCGACCAACCCTGCTCCGCTGACCCGGAAGAAATCCCTCCGGTTCATGTCCATGGTTCGATCTCCTCAGAGCGCCAGACCCGAAAGGCAACCGATTGCCAAACGGCAGGTGCGGTCTTATTTGACAGTTCGAACCCCTGCACCTCACTAGTACGATCCCTTAGCGTCGCTGGCGTCGTGCGCTTGCCGCACCGAAGCGTCAGGATGTCTTCACTTCTCGATCAGCCACTGGATCACGACCTTCGCGGCAAAGCCGAGCATCCCCAGACCGAGCGCGAGGAATAGCACGAAGGTGCCGAATTTTCCGGCCTTCGACTCCCACGCGAGCTGGCCGATGATGAAGACCATGTAGAGCATGAAAGCGCCGACCCCGAAGCTGAGGCCGAAGCCCGCGATCTGCTCTTCGCTGAAGCCGAACATCAGCGTTCTTTCGTGAGAGACGAAGGCCACTCGGATTCGCGCGCCGGCCAGTGCGCCACGTCCACGAGGTCGCGGTAGGCATGCCAGCTCGCATGGCCGAGCATGGGCATCACGAAGACGAGACCGACGAAAAGCGAGGCGAGGCCGAGCGCGGTGAAGAGCCCGATCAGCAGCGCCCACAAGGCGAGCGGCAGCGGGTTGGCGAGCACCGCGCGCCAGCTGGTCAGCACTGCCTGCATCAAGGTGACGCGGCGGTCGAGCAGCAAGGGCATCGCCACCACGCTCGACGCGAAGATGGGCGCGGCCATCACACCCCCGAGCGCGAGCCAGGCTTCGAAGAGCCAGCCCTCGCGATCGAGCACCACATGGCGCACGAAATCCATCGGCTGCAAGATGGGCACCGGCGCATACAGCGTGATGAGCGCCGCCGAGGTCAGCACCCAGCCGGTGCCGGCGAGCGCGAGGCCGATGCCGAAGCGCACCAGGCTCCAGTAGTCGGCGCCGAACTTGTCGAGGTGGTCGCGCTGCCAGTGCAGCCAAGTGTCGAACACCACCCGCAGCGTGGCCGGCTCGCGCCGCTCGAGGGCGCGGCTCAAGGCATAGAGGCTCGTGGCCAGCACCGGCGCCACCAGCAGGAAGCCCGAGACCGCCCCGGCGAGCAGCCAGAAGCGGTCGTGCGCGACCACCACGATGGCGCCACCGCCCAACGCGAGCACGAGGCCATGCGCAAAGCTCAGCCAGCCGATGCGCGCCATGTCGCGCCAGGCGAGCACCAGCCAGACCAGCGGCTGGCTGAGCGGGATCGTGCGAACAGAAGGCAGTGGCCGATAGCGTGACTTCATGGGCTGCAGCCCAGTCTAAGCAGATGGCAACCAGAGCACTTGATCCAGCGCAGCTGCCGGCCCTCAGAGGCGCATCGCATGAACATGCGACCCCCTCCCGACCTAGGGATACAAGCCCGGCGGTGCGTCGCCTTCACTGTCTTGTTTGACCGGAGACAAGCATGAAGGCCAAACACAGCGCCGCCCTCACCCAGATCCGCCAGGCCTGCTGCCTGGGCCTACCCAGCCGATCGTTCATGCCGATGGTGATCGCGCAACTGCGCGAGATGATTCCCCTGCGCCGTCGGCCAGTTCGCATGGTCCAGCGAGACCGGGCGCATCAGCAACTTCTGGTCCGACACCTTCATGCCGCGCCGGCTCGCGTGGATCGTGCTGCACCACAAGCGCTACGACGAAGACTCGGGCAACAGCTTCCGCGACATCGTGCTCTTCGGCGCGCCCACCGGCAACGCGCGGCAGATGTGGGCGCGCGGCTTCGAGCACAGCGCCACCTACGCCGCTGTCTTCAAACCCTACGGCTACAAGTGGATGCTCGACGGCGTGGTGCGCGACGGCCAGCGACCGTATGGCTGCTTCGCCCTCATCCGCCGCGACACCGACCCCGACTTCACGCCCGACGAAGAAGCGCTGCTCGCGCAGGCCCTGCCCTACGTCGCCCATGCGATGAAGGTGGAAGCGACACGCCCGTCGCGCTTCGTCAGCAGCGGTCGCTCGGCGCTCGTGGTCTGCCGCGACGACGGCGAGGTGCTCGAATGGTCGGCGCGTGCCCACGAGCTGGCGGTGTATGCGCTGCTGGGAGACCTGAACCTCGATGCGCGCGTCGGCCGCGCCGACAACACGCGTGCCGATTTCACCGACGTACAACCCGCGCTAGCCGCCCTGGTCGGCGAGCTGGGCGCACGCCTGCGGCAGCACGACACAGACGACATGCCGGCGCTCATACGCCGCAACGACTGGGGCGAGTTCGTCTTCCGCGCCTACCCACTGGAGGCGGCCCGCGGCGAGCGATGCCGACGCATCGGCGTGCTGATCGAGCAATGCGTGCCGATCGAGGCACATCTGCTCGCCCGCGTGAACGCCACCGGCCTGTCGAACCGGCAGAAGGAAGTGGCCCTGCTCAGCGCCCGCGGCCTGCCCAACGCCCAAATCGCGCGCCAGCTCAACCTCACGCCGCAGACGGTGAAGGACTACTTCAAGGAGATCTACGCCCGCCTGCAGATCAGCAGCCACCAGGAGCTGCTGCAGCGGCTTTCATGAGCCAACTCCCCCACCGCGGTGGGGGGGTCAAGCACAGGCCGCCTGCCTAGAGTTGCTTCGTGGCGGCAGGAGACGCCGCCACCGCACCAGGCAGGGAGGTCCGCCCAAGGCCTGGTGTGACAACAACCGGGCGGACGGAGCCAATCCATGAATGCATTCTTTCGAACCCTCGTCGCCAGTGCCACCTTCGCCGCCCTCGCCGGCCTTGCCTTGCCCGCCTCGGCGGCCAAGGTCAACTGCAAGCCCGCGGTGGAAGTCACCAACAAGAAGGGCGCCGCGATCAAGGTGGTGAAGTTCCTCTACAAGATCGAGGGCAACCCCAACGCCAAGTCCGAAGGCCTGGCGAACAAGAACCTGGCCCGGGAGGAGACCGAGACCTGGCCGAGCCAGACCCTGAACTTCGCGGCCAACGGCGTGGTGATCACCAGCAGCGCGGTCGAGTACCGGGACGACAACAGCGGCTCGGGCGGCGGTTATGGCCCAGTCAAGACCTCGGCATGGCACCCGCACAGCTTCAAGTGCGGCAGCAACCACACCTACAAGCACGACGTGGAGTAAGCGTCCGGGCTCAGCGCAGGTCGGCCAGTCGCGCCGTCCAGCCGACGATGCCGCCTTGCGCCCGGATCATCTCGATGGCCGCCTGCTTGAACTCGGGGAAGTACGAGCCGGTGGCCTCTTCGATCAGCAGGCATTCATAGCCGCGGTCGTTGGCCTCGCGCATCGTGGTCTGCACGCAGACCTCGGTGGTCACGCCGCCGAAGATCAGGTGGGTGATGCCGCGCTGCGTGAGTTCTTCACCGAGATTCGTGCCATAGAAGGCCCCCTTGCCGGGCTTGGCGATCACGAGGTCGCCGTCCTGCGGCAGCAGCTCGGGCACGAAGCCCGCGCCGGGTTCGCCGAGGATGAGGATGCGGCCCATCGGGCCCGGGTCGCCGATGCGCAAGCTCGGCTTGCCACGCAGGCGTTTGGCGGGTGGGCAGTCCGACAGGTCGGGCCGGTGGCACTCCTGGGTGTGGATGACGAGGATGCCGTGTTCGCGGCACCACGCGATGAGCGCGGCCGCGGCCGGCACCACCGGCTTCAACAGCGAGACGTCGTTTCCCAGCGTGGCACCGAAGCCACCGGGCTCGATGAAGTCGCGCTGCATGTCGATCATCACGAGCGCGGTGTGCGCCGGCTCGAAGCTGAACGGGCCTGGAAGTGCGTCGATCGTGATCATCGAAGCATTTCCAGGGCGAACACCGCGGAACCGGCTTTGCCGGGCCGCTGGTGTTGCCCCCTTGAGGGGGCGGCCGTAGGCCGTAGGGGGTGGGCCATCAGTGTGCGCTCCCGCCCATGAAGGCGCCGAGGCGGTTGCGGTCGGCTTGGCGAGCATCCGTTTCATGTACCACCTGGCCGCCGCTCATCACGGCAATGCGGTCGGAGAGCGCGAGCAACTCATCCAGGTCTTCGCTGATGAGCAGTACGGCACCGCCGCGGTTGCGCACGTCCATCAGGCGCTGATGAATCTCGGCGACAGCCGCGAAGTCGAGGCCGAAGACGGGGTTGGAGACGATCAGCACTTCGGCGTCGTCGCTCAGCTCTCGCGCCAGCACCGCGCGCTGCACGTTGCCGCCCGAGAGCGAACGGATCTGCGCCAGCTCGCCACGCGTCTTCACGCCGAACTCGCCGATGAGCTTGCGCGCACGCTCGCGCAGCGTGCGCCCGCGCATCCAGCCGAGGCGCGAGGCGGGCGCGACGTCGAAGGAACGCAGGCCGATGTTGTCGGACACGCTCATGTCGCCCACGCAGGCGTTGCGCAAGGGCTCTTCGGGCAGGCTGCGCACCTTGAGGCGCCGGTTCTGCGCACGCGTGGCCGCGAAGCGCTCGGTGCCGACCCACACTTCGCCGGAAACACGCCGCCGCTGGCCCACCAGCGCTTCCGCGAACTCGCGCTGGCCGTTGCCCGAGACCCCGGCGATGCCGACGATCTCACCCGAGTGCACGCTGACCGAGAGACCGGCCACCGCCACCTGGCCCCGGTCGCCATCGACCACCAGCGACTTGACCTGCAACATCGCTTCGCCGCGCTCACGCTCGGCGCGCTGCGGCGCGGCGAACTCGCGCCTGGCATCACCCTCGCCCCCCACCATTTCGGCGGCCAGTTGCTGCGGCGTGGTCTCGTCGACCCGGTGCGCCGCGACGAGCTTTCCCTTGCGCAGCACGCTCACATCGTCGGCATAGGCCGTGACCTCGCGGAACTTGTGGGTGATGAGGACGATGCTGCACTCGCCCGCGTGCGCACGGTCGCGCAGCAGGCCCAGCACCTCGTCGGCTTCCTGCGGCGTGAGCACCGAGGTGGGCTCGTCGAGGATGAGCAGGCGCGGCTTCAACAACAGCTGCTTCAGAATCTCGAGCTTCTGCTTCTGCCCGGCCGACAGCTCCTGCGGCGTGGCGTCGAGGTCGAGCTTGAAGGGCGTGGTCTTCATGAACTCGGCGAGTGCCGCGCGTTCCTTCTTCCAGTCGATCACCGCCGGCAGGTGGCCGCGCGCGAGCAGCAGGTTCTCGGCCACCGTCATGCCGGGCACCACGGTGAAGTGCTGGTAGACCATGCCGATGCCCAGGTCGCGGGCGATCACGGGGCTGGCGATGTCGTGCTCGCGGCCGTCGAGCAGCACGGCGCCTTCTTCGGCGCGCTGGTAGCCCACGACACATTTCACGAGCGTGCTCTTGCCTGCGCCGTTTTCACCGAGCAGGGCGTGCACGGTGCCGGGCCGCACCTTGAGCGAACAATGGTCGAGTGCGGTGAACGCGCCGAAGCGTTTGGTGAGCTCGAAGGTGTCGAGCGCGAGCGCACCGGTCGGGCGCGGCACGGGGTCGAGCGGCGCGGTCATGCGGTCACCGCCTCGATCACCGCCTTGGAATCGGAGACGGCGCCAAACACCCCACCCTGCATCGTCACCATCTTCAGTGCCGCCAGGTGGTTGCCGAGGTCGGTGGCGCCGGTGCAATCCGACAGGATCAGGCACTCGTAGCCGCGGTCGTTGGCGTCGCGCATGGTCGTGTGCACGCACACGTCGGTCGTGATGCCGGTGAGGATGAGGTTGCGGATGCCGCGGGTGTGCAGGATGAGGTCGAAGTTGGTGGCGTAGAACGAGCCCTTGCCGGGCTTGTCGATCACCGGCTCGCCGGGCAGCGGGGCCAGCTCGGGAATGATTTCCCAGCCAGGCTCGCCGATGGTGAGGATGCGACCGCAAGGGCCCACGTCACCGATGCCGATGCCGTTGGTGCCGGCCTGGCGCGAGCGCCAGAGCTTGTTGGCGGGTAGGTCCGACAGGTCGGGCTTGTGGCCTTCGCGGGTGTGGATCAGCGTGTAGCCCGCGTCGCGCATCACCTTGAAGAGTTTCTTCAGCGGCTCGATCGGTGCGCGTGTCATCGAGATGTCGTAGCCCATCTTGTCGACGTAGCCTCCGGGGCCGCAGAAGTCGACCTGCATGTCGATCACGACGAGGGCCGTGTTGTCGGGCCGCAGGTTGCCGTCGTAGGGCCAGCGGTAGGGATCGGCGGCGACGTAGCGCTTGTTCATTCAGGCCACCTTCTTCAACGGAGGAATTTCGGGGCCTGCATAGCTGCGCGTGGGCGCCTCGAAGCCGCAGCTCGTGCCGTCGGTCACCTGCACGCTCGCTTCCCACGGCAGCACGTAGCGGCCGGCCGCCATGTCGTGCATGTAGGTGTAGGGGCAGTCCTGCGCGCCGCCCTTCACCGCCACATAGCCGCGGTGGTAGAGCTGGTAGATGTTGTTCTCGACGCCCCAGGTCGCACGTGCCTCGCGCACGAGGTCGGGCCGAAGTTCACAGGTGATGATCTCGTCGGGGCGGCCGCTGCCTTCCACCATCACAGTGCCGTCGAAGTTGCAGAACATGCCCTCGCCCATCGAGTCGAAGGTGCCGTCGCTGCCGCACATGCAGACGTTGGCGGTGTAGACGAGGTTGCAAAACGCATTGGCCTGGTTGGTGATCTTCCACGCGTGGCGGATCGGCGCCGTGTAGCCTGCCGTGCGGATCACGATCTCGGCGCCCTTGTAGGTGGCCTCGCGCGCCATCTCGGGGAACATGCCGTCGTGGCAGATGATGAGGGCGAGCTTGCTGCCGTTGGGGCCGTCGCAGACGGGGACGCCGAGGTTGCCCGGCTCCCACGGCTCGACCGGCACCCAGGGGTGCAGCTTGCGGTAGTAGAGCTTGATCTCGCCGCTGTCGTCGATGATCAGGCCGCTGTTGTACGGGTTGCCGTGCGGGTTGGCCTCCATGATCGAGAAGCAGCCCCAGATCTTGTTGGCGATGCAGGCCTGCTTGAACGCCGCGACCTCGGGGCCGTCGAGCGTGCACATGATCTCGGGGTGGGTGTCCATCGAGAGGCCGTGCAGCGAGTACTCGGGGAACACGACGAGGTCCATCGTGCCCTGGTTGCGGCGCGCCTTGCCCACGAGTTCGACGATGCGCGCCGTCTGCGCCGCGAGGTCAGCCTTCGTTTTGACGACGGGCAACTGCAGCTGCACCAGCCCCATCACGACGCCATTCGGCGACTTGTTCAAACCACCGAGACCACTCATCGTCTGCTCCTCGTTCAGCGTGTCACGCCCAGCTCCATCGGCGCGCCCTTGAGGCTGCGTGTGGGCGAGCAGGTCCAGATCAATATCGCGAGCGTCAGCACGTAGGGCACGGCGTTGAAGAGGTAGTAGCCGCTGCTGATGCCCACCGATTGCAGTGCGGGGCCGAGCGCACCCGCCCCGCCGAAGAGCAGCGCCGCACCGAGGCAGCGCCACGGGCTCCAGCGCGCGAAGATCACGAGTGCCACCGCGATCAGGCCCTGGCCGCTGGAGAGGCCTTCGTTCCAGCTGCCGGGGTAATAGAGGGAGAGCGATGCGCCGCCGAGGCCGGCGATGAAGCCGCCGGCACAAGTGGCCGCGATGCGGATGCCGTTGACCGAGTAGCCGAGCGCGCGCGCCGCATCGCTCGAATCACCCGCCATGCGCAGTACGAGGCCGAACCGTGTGGCCTTGAAGCCCCAGGCCAGCAGCGCCGCGAGCGCGACGCCGATGGGGAAGAGCATGTTGATCTGCAGCGCCGAACGGATCTGCGCCGAGCTGCTCCAGGCGCCGAGATCGAGCGAGGGTATCTGCGGTGCCTGCGGCTGGATCAGTGGTTTGCCAAGGTAAAACGCAAGGCCACTGCCGAGCAGCATCAGCGCGATGCCGGTCGCGATGTCGTTGACACGCGGCAGCGAGCACACCAACCCGTGCAGGAGCGCGAGCAACGCACCGCAGCCTCCTGCCAGCAGCACCCCGACCCACACGTTGCCGCTCAGGTAGGCACCGCCGAAGCCGGCCATCGCGCTGAAAACGAGCACACCTTCGAGGCCGAGGTTGATGCGGCCCGATTTCTCGGTGATGCACTCACCCAGGCTCACCAGCAGGAAGGGCGTGCCCACGCGGATCGCGCCGCCCAGCACGGCGATGAGGACGTTGAGGACGATCTCCGTCGTGCTCATGTCGCGGCCTCCGCCACGCCGGACACGGGTTGAGGTGCAGGCGCAGGTTTCGGCACGCGCGGTGCGAAGAGTTTGCCGCGCAGTGCCTCGCTCGCGAGGATCAGCAGGAAGGCAAACCCCTGCAGCACCATCACCGAGGCATCGGGCACATCCATGCGCCGCTGCAGCAGGCTGCCGGCCGCGCCGAAGCCGCCGAAGAGCACCGCCACCGGGATCACGGCCCACGGGTTGTGGCGGGCGACGAAGGACACGAGGATGCCGGTGTAGCCGAGGCCTGCGATCAGCGAGGCATTGGCATTCGTATGCACCGCCGCGACTTCGATGCCGCCCGCAAGGCCGGCGCACGCACCACCGATGGCACAGGCCCCCACCATCAGGCGAGCCCCCGGCAGGCCCACGAGCAGCGCCGCGCGTGTGTTGCCACCGACGATGCGCGTCGCAAACCCGGAGGTCGTGAAGAAGAGCCACAAGCCCAGCGCCACGCAGGCCACGACGCCGAACACCAGGCCCCAGTGGATGTCGGTGCCGGCAATGCCACCGATCAGCAAGCCGTCACCGAGCGTGCGGGTCGACGGCTTGTTCAGGCTCGAAGGGTCGCGCATCGGCCCTTCGACGAAGTGTTTGAAAAGAGCAATCGCGGTGTACGCCAGCAAGAGGCTGCTGATGGTCTCGTTGACCCCGCGCCACTGGCGCAGTGCGCCGACCAACGCGATCCACACCGCACCCGTCAGCGCCGCGGCCACCAGGAGCAGCGCCGTGCCGAACGCATTCGCCGGCGGGGCCAAGAGATAAGGAAGCCCGGCGCAGGCCAAGCCACCGAGCACCAGCGCCCCCTCGCCGCCGATGACGATGAGCCCTGCCCGCGCCGGGATCGCGACACACAACGCCGTCAACATCAACGGTGCCGCCCGCTGCAGCGAGTTCTGCCATGAAAACCAGTCGCCGAAAGCGCCCTTGAAGAGCAGCGTCCAGGCTTCGACCGGGCTCTTGCCACCCGCCCAGATGAAGGCGCCGAACAACAACAGCGCGCCTGTCATCGCGAGCACCGGAAGCGCGATGGCCTCCAGCGTTTCAGTGGTGCGGGTAGACAGTGCCATGGTTCAGCCTGTGTGGGTCAAGCAACGGCCGTCCGCCGGGCCGCCCCAAGGACCGGCCGGCGCCCCTTGGGGGCAGGAGCGAAGCGACTGGGGGGGCCGTCATGCCTTCCCGACGACGCCTTCGACCAGGTAGTTCATGCCTTCGAGGGTCACGTCGGTCTGCGCGAACACCTTGCCGGCGGGGATCACTTCCTTGCCGGTGTTGTCTTTCAGCGGGCCCTTGAAGATGTCGAACTTGCCCGCCACCATCGCGGCCTTCACCTCGTCGGCCTTCTTCTTGGCGGCCGCGGTGACCATCGAGCCGTAGGGCGAGGTCTTCACGAAGCCGTCTTTCAGGCCGCCGCGCACGAAGTTGGGGTGCGGCTTGTTGCTGCGCGCGGCTTCGATGATGGTCTTGTAGGCGGTGATCCAGTTCCACTCGGCGCCGGTGAGGTACGCGTTCGGCGCGAGCTTGGCCTGGCTTGCGTGATACCCGCAGACGAACTTGCCGCGCTTGGCGGCGGTCTCGACGATCACCTTCGGGCTGTCGACGTGCATCGTGAAGACATCGACGCCCTGGTCGGCGAGGCTGTTGGTGGCTTCGGCTTCCTTCACCGGCATCGACCAGTCGCCGGTGAAGATCACCGTGGTGGTGATGTTCGGGTCGACCGAGCGCGCGCCGAGCGTGAACGCATTGATGTTGCGCAGCACCTGCGGGATCGGCTTGGCGGCGATGAAGCCGATCTTCTTGCTCTTGCTCATGTGACCGGCGACCACACCGTTGAGGTACTGGCCTTCGTCGATGTAGCCGAAGAAGCTGCCGGTGTTCTTGGGGTGCTTGGCCTCGCTCCACAGGCCGCCGCAGTGGGCGAAGCGGGCCTTGGGGTTCTTGCCGGCGACGGCCAGCATGTGCGGGTCGAAGTAGCCGAAAGACGTGGGGAAGAGCAGCGCCGCACCGTCCTGGGCAATCATGCCCTGCATCGTCTTCTGCACCGCGGTGGTCTCGGGCACGTTCTCTTCTTCGACCACCTTCACGCCGGGCAGCTTCTTCACTTCAGCGGCCGCTTCGGCCTGTGCCTGGTTGTAGCCGTAGTCGTCACGCGGGCCGACGTAGATGACGCCGACGGTGATCGGCGCCTGGCCCTGCACCAGCCCGCTCAGGCCACCGAGAGCCGCCGTGGCCCCCACGGCCCCCACCCCTTTCAGAACCCCACGACGGTTGATTTCCGATCCAGACATGCTGCGCTCCTGTGCACGTTGCAGTGGTTGAAGAAGCCTTCGCAGGAGCCGTGCCCACAGGCATGCACCGAGACGAGGCCGGTTTGAACACCTTCTTGTATACATGCAATGCGTGTGCCAGCCAGGACGCACCCAGTGCAGCCGGTGCGCGCCAGTGAGCCCTTCTGCGGTTCTCTTGGTTCACACCTATTTGTACTTATAGATATTGACAAAACAGGCCTTATTGTTACGATCTATGGGTATGCCAAAGACTGCCCGTGCCCTGCTCCAGCTTCCACCCGCCACCGCCGGCGCCATTGAGAAGCTGGGCGCCGACCTCGCCGTGGCGCGCCTGCGCCGCAAGGAGTCGCTGCGCTCGTGGGCACAGCGCATGGGCGTGACCGTGGCCACGCTGCAGCGGCTCGAAGCGGGTGACCCGTCGGTGGGCATCGGCATCGTCGCCACCGCCCTCTGGCTCATCCAGCGTGACGGCGAGCTGCGCCAGCTCGCCGCGCCTGAGCACGACCAGGGCGCGCTCGAGATGGACGTGCGCGAGGCCGTGGCACTCGGCCGTGCCCGCGCACAGGCCTCGGCCGAGGCCCGCCTGCGCAGCAACACCGCCAACGCCGCCGACGCCGTGAGGGAAGAGCAGGACCGCGATGCGCCTCGATGAACTCTTCCTCTGGTACCTGGGCGACCCGGCGGCGCCGCGCTACGTGGGCGAGCTGAAGCTCGTCGCGGCCGGCAAGGGCGTCTCGCTGCGCTACGGGCGCGACTGGCTGGCCAGCGGCTTCGCGTTGAGCGAAGACCTGCCCCTCGTCGATACCGAGTTTCTGCCGCCCGGCCGGCTGGCGAGCGATGCGCAGCGCGCGGTCGGCGCGGTCGACGATGCGCGGCCTGACCGCTGGGGCGAGAAGGTGATCCGCTTCGTCGACAAGCCCCGGCGGCTGTCGCTGATGGAATACCTGTACTACGCGGGTGACGACCGCTTCGGCGCACTCGGCGTGTCGACCTCGCCCGAGGTCTACGCCCCGAAAGCCGGCGGCCCGCTGCCGCGGCTGGAGCAGGCGCAGGCGCTGAGCGACGTGGTGGCCAAGATCGAGGCCTCGGAGCCGATCGGCGCGGTCGAGGCCCGCATCATCGCCGGCGGCGGCAGCCCGCTCGGCGGCGCCAAGCCCAAGGCACTCATCGACATCGGCGGCGAGCCCTGGGTGGTGAAGTTCTTCAACCACGAGCCGGTCGACGCGCCGCTCATCGAGCACGCCACGATGACGCTCGCGGCGCGTGCCGGCATCACCGTGGCCGAGACGCGCGTGATCCCGCTCACGGGCGCACACGCCATCGCAATCCGCCGCTTCGACCGCGACGGTGCCCGGCGCATCCACAGCCTCTCGGCCGGCACCGCCATCCGAGCCGCCACGCCCTCGGGCGCCGAGCCGGAGCTGGGCTACCCCGAGCTGGCCCGCCTGCTGCGCCGCGTGGGCCTCACGCAAGACGGCGTCAACCAGCGCGACGCCCGCGAACTCTTCCGCCGCATGGTCTTCAACATCCTGGTCGACAACACCGACGACCACGAGAAGAACCACGCCTTGCTGGTGGTCAACCCGGCCGCGAATGGCCGCCTCAAGCTCGCGCCGGCCTTCGACGTGCTGCCCACCAACTCGGGCCAGGGCTTCCAGGAGTTCATCTGCGGCGCCGACGGACGCGACTCGACGCTCGACAACGCGATGTCGCAGTGCGAGGCCTTCGGCCTGCTGCCGGCGGAAGCGGCGGCGGAAGTCGCCGCCGTCATCGCCGTGGTCGACGGCTGGCGCGAGCACTTCGCACAGGCCGGCGTCTCGGCACGCGACATCGAGCAACTCGCCGAGCGCCTCGACGGCGACCCGCTTCTCGCACAGCGCACCAGCTTCGATGCGGCGCGCTTCGCCGCTGCGCCGGCCCGGCGCAAGCGGCCGCCGCCGTTTCGGCGGCCCTGAGGCTTACCAGTTCGTCTCGCGCTCGGGCGTGGCGGTGATGCGGTGGATCGACAGGTCGGCCCCGTCGTATTCCTCTTCCTGCGTCAGCCGCAAGCCGGCCACCGCCTTGATAAGGCCGTAGACCACGAAGCCGCCGACGAGTGCCCACACCACGCCCATCGCCGTGCCGATGAGTTGCGCGAGGAAGGTCACGCCGCCGCGCCCGCCCAGCTCGGTGAGGCCGAAGATGCCGCAGGCGATGCCGCCCCAGGCGCCGCACAGGCCGTGCAGCGGCCACACGCCGAGCACGTCGTCGATCTTCCAGCGGTTCTGCGTGAGCGTGAACATGATGACGAAGATGGCGCCGGCAATGCCGCCGGTGGCCAGCGCGCCCACCGGGTGCATCACGTCGGAGCCCGCGCACACCGCCACCAGGCCGGCCAGCGGCCCGTTGTGCACGAAGCCCGGGTCGTTCTTGCCCGCGAGCGTGGCGACCAGCGTGCCGCCCACCATGGCCATCAGCGAGTTCACGGCGACGAGGCCCGAGATCTTGTCGATCGTCTGCGCGCTCATCACGTTGAAGCCGAACCAGCCCACCGCCAGCACCCAGGCGCCCAGTGCGAGGAAGGGAATGCTCGATGGCGGGTGCGCCGAGATGCCGCCGTCTTTCTTGTAGCGGTTGGCACGCGCGCCCAGCAGGATCACCGCCGGCAACGCCAGCCAGCCACCCACCGCGTGCACGACGACGGAGCCGGCGAAGTCGTGCAGCTCGGCGCCGGCCACGCTCTTGATCCAGGCCTGCACGCCGTAGTTGCCGTTCCACACCACGCCCTCGAAGAGCGGGTAGACCAGACCCACGATCACCGCAGTCGCGATGAGCTGCGGGTAGAAGCGCGCCCGCTCGGCGATGCCGCCCGAGATGATGGCCGGGATGGCCGCCGCGAAGGTCAGCAGGAAGAAGAACTTCACCAGGTCGTAGCCGTTCTTCTGCGCCAGCGTCTCGGCGCCGGCCATGAACTGCACCCCGTAGGCCACCAGGTAGCCGACAAAGAAATACGCGATGGTCGAGACGCTGAAGTCGACCAGGATCTTCACCAGCGCATTGACCTGGTTCTTTTTGCGCACGGTGCCCAGCTCCAGGAAGGCAAAGCCGGCATGCATGGCGAGCACCATGATGGCGCCCAGGAGGATGAAGAGCGCATCCGCGCCCTGCTTGAGTTGCTCCATGTGATCGTTCCGAGTTGAGAGGCGTCGCACCCCCAAACCGCACCAAGCCGGCGCGATTTCCCTCGAAAGGTGCGATCAAGCACCAATGGCAAGCAAACTTTGTGCCTTTTTGGGGCGGCTCTTTGGGCCGCTTTGGCACACCCATGGGGCGTGATTCGCCACGCGCTGCACCTCGTTTGTGCAGCGGAGCTTCAGGCCAGGGCCAGGCGGAAGGTGTTGCGCTCGGCCTTGGCCTCGTAGAGGGCCTTGTCGGCGGCCGAGAGCAGTTGCTCGGGGGAGGCCGTGCCCTGGGCGTGGAAGGCGATGCCAATGCTGGTGCTCACGCTCAGCTCGTGGCCAGCCAGGCTGAAGGGCCGGCCGATGGACGTGAGGATCTTGCGGGCCACGAACTGCGGCTCGGCCTCGGTGTGCAGGCCTTCCAGGATGACCACGAACTCGTCGCCAGCGAGGCGGGCCACGGTGTCCGTCTCGCGCACGCTGGCCGACAGGCGCGCCGCAAACACCTGCAGCACCTCGTCGCCGGCGGCATGGCCCAGCGTGTCGTTGATGCTCTTGAATTTGTCGACGTCGAGGAAGAGCAGCGCGATCGGCCGGCCCTGGCGGCGGCTGCGCGCCAGCGCCTCGGCCAGCTTTTCGTTGAAGCGCAGGCGGTTGGGCAGGCCGGTGAGCGTGTCGGTACGTGCCATCACCCTCAGCTGCTCCTCGGCCGCCTTCATCGCCGACACGTCGATCGACAGCACGTAGAAGCCGTCCACCGTGCCCTCGCTCGACACATCGGGCAGGTAGATCGAGTGCAGGTGCCGCACCATGCCCAGGCGGTTCAGGGTGGTGTCGAAGTCGCAGCGTTCGCCGGCGAGCACGCGGCCGATGACTTCGGTGCGCTGGTCGTAGATCTCGTCGCCGAGGGCTTCACGCATGTGCTGGCCGATCACCGCCTGCGGGTCCACGCCCAGCCAGCGGCCGTAGGTGGCGTTGCAGAACTGGAACCGCTGGTCGCGATCGACGTAGCTGATGAGCGCCGGTGTGTTGTCGGCAATCGTGCGCAGGCGCCGCTCGGCGGCCTTGAGCGCGGTCTGGTTGTACGAAAGCACGTACAGGCCACGCACCTGGCCCTCGGGGCCGAGGTCGGGTACGAACTGGGTTTCGTAGTCGACCTTGCGGCCGTCGATCTCGACCTGCCCGCTGAAGCTCGCACGGCGGCCCGCGAGGGCCTGTTCGATGTAGCGGCGGTGGCCCTCGTAGCGGTCCCCGAGCGCCGAGCGCAGCGTGACCTCGTGCACCGCCTGGTCGGGCTGCAGGTGGTGGGTCTTGAGGGCGGCGGTGTTGGCGAATTGGCAGCGCTCGTCGGCACCGAAATAGGCGATCAGCGCCGGCACGTTGTTGGCGATGTCGCGCAGGCGCTGCTCGCTCGCCGCGAGCGCCGCGGTGCGCTCCTCCACACGCTCCTGCAGGGAGCTGTTGATCTGCAGCAGGCGCGCAGCGTCTTCAGCCTGGCGCTCCGCGTGGGCGCGCAGGGCCTGGCCCAACACCTCCGCTTCGCGGTACAGCGGGTGGTGCGAGGGCTGCAGCGCCCGTCCCGATTCCAGTGCGGCGGTCAGCTCGATCAGCGGTGCCGACAGACGACGTGCCAGCAGCCACACGAGCGGCGCGAGCAGAAGGCACAGGATGAGCGTCGCCCACAGGATGCGTCGCTCCAGCGCATGAAAGCTTTCGAGCGCCACCGACTCGGGCTGGCGCAACACCACCTTCCATCCGAGGCCGGGATAGCGGCCAGCGCCCCGCGTCTGCGAGGTCGCCACCAGGTGGTCGCCGGGCCGGTCGATCGGCTTGCCCTGCAGCGCGGCCGGGCCGAGCAGCACCGTGCCATCGGTCGCGACCACCAACGCCTCGGCCTGGTAGCGCTCGATCGCCGTGTCGACCAGCTCGCGCTTGATCTGGCCGGCCCACGTCCAGCTCAAGTGCGTGCCCAGCACACCCTGCAGTTCACCACCCGCGCTGAAGACGGGCACCGCGATGTCGACGAAACGCCAGGGCTCGGCTTGCTTGGGCAGCAGCTTCTCGAGCAGCACGGCGGCATGCACGTCGCCGACGAAGCTCGCCTGCGTCGCGCCCTTGAACCAAGGGCGGGCCGACACGTTCACGCCTTCGAGCAAGCCATCGGCCGACGCGAGCACCTTGCCATGCGCATCGGTGAGGGCGATCCAGGTGAACTGCGGAAAGCTCCTTTTCACGTCTTCAAGCACCCGCCGCACCTGCGCCGGATCACGCTGGCGTGCCACCTGGTCGAGGCGCGCGATGACGTGCACTTCCTCGTAGTGCTGCGCCATGCCACGGTCGAGCGCGTCGCGAAGGGCATCGGCGTTGATCTGCAGGAAGCGCGTCGCCTGCTCACGCGCTTCATCGCGGGTGAAGCGGTCGATCAGCACCGCGCAGGTCAGCACGGCCGCCACCAGCGCCGCCATGACGCAGACAAACAGCCAGCCGGCGAGCGCCGGCCGCGTCGAACGAAGCGGCCTGGCGTTCACCGGCATGCTTCCGACCGTGCGGTCGAGGCTCAGTTCGAGCCCTTGATCATGCGGCCGGCCGAGGCCTGCACCGGGCGCGCGTTCATCGGGTAGAGGCGCGAGAAGATGCCGATCTGCTCGGGCGCGATCGACACCGGGTTCTTCATCACCATCCACAGCACACCTTCACTGCACGGCGGCGTGGTGAGCGAGCCCATGTAGGTGAAATAGCCGCGGTCCGCGGGCAGCAGCCCGTTCAGGTCGAGCGGCGAGCGGGAGGCCAGCTCCTCGTTTTTTTCCAGCGGCAGGTTGTTCCACACCTGCTGCACCACCGGCTGCGCACTGCCACGGTCGAGCAGCACGGCCACGACGGCGAGCTTGCCTTCGAGGTCCTTGTGCACGAGGTGGGCGACCATGTCGAACTGGCGGCCGTTGATGCGCTCCTCCGACGGGCGGTGGAAGTGGAACTGCTGCAGCTCGTAGCGGCGGCCCATCACCTCGATGCTGTTGCCGGGCGCCACGTTGACCTGCACCGTGTGGCCGTTGTCGATCACGCGGAAGCTGGTCGGCTTGTAGTCGAACTGCACCGGGTCGAGCTGCACCGAGATCTGGTCGCGAATGTCGATCGGGCTCTGGCGCTTGCCGTTGTTGCACAACGCGTATTCCGATTTCATGCTGCCCCAGTGCTCGGGGCCGCCGTCGCCGTGGTACGACCAGTGCTCGGGCTTCTTCTTCGCGGCGGGCGCTGACTTGGCCGGAGCGGCGGCACGGCGCGGCTCGCTCCAGTGGATGCCCGGCTCGGGCGCCCCTCCGGGCGACACCGCTGTGGCAGTCGCCGCGGCCGGGGTGGCGGGTGCGGGCGAGCGGGCCACGACCCGCAGCACACCGGGCTCCGGCTTTTCGGCCGCACGCTCGGCCGCCTGCTGGGCACCCAGCTTGCGGGCCAGGCGCTCGCGCAGCGCTTCGAGCGTTTCGTTGTCTTCTTCCGCCGACACCTTGGACATCGGCTTCTTGACGAGCTTGCCGTCGCCCACCGCCGCGCCGTCGCGCATCGGCCGGCCGGGTGAGGTACGCATGATGGGCTCAGAGGCCAAGGCGGGCAGCGCCCAGGCCAGGAAACCCAGCGCAGACAGGGTGGCTGCGAGGCTGCGAGGCGGGGTGTGCATGATGGTCTTTTCTCCAGCGCAAAGCCCTGACACAGGGCATCTGTTCCAGATATCGGCCGGCGATCCCGCCTCTTGAGCGCCCGCCGGTGCCGCTCATGTCACACGCGGCTTGACCCAGACCCAGGCCACGATGCCCACGCTCATCATCAGGAGCGACGCCACCGCCAGGCCAATCGTGGAATGCATCACGAGCGGGGCGATCACCCCGGCCACAAAGCCGTTGGCCACGCTGCCCACGCAGGCCTGGAACGAGGAGGCCATGCCACGCCGCTCGGGCACGAGGTCGAGCACCATCAGCGTGACCACCGGCACCATCAGCGCCCAGCCGAAGGCAAACACCGCGATCGGAAACAAGGCCCAGGCGACGTGCGGTGTGAAGGCCAGGTTGAGCGCCAGGTTGAGCAGCGACACCGCCAGCATGATCACGAAGCCGTGGCGGATCTGGTGCTGCGGCTTCATGCGACCGGCCAGACGACCCGAGACGAAAGCACCGCCCATGATGCCGGCGATGGTGAGCAGGAAGAACCAGAAGAACTGCTCGGGCCGCAGGGCCAGGTGCTCCCCGAGGAACACCGGCGCCGACAGCACGTAGAGGAACATGCCGTTGAACGGGATGCCGCTCGCCAGTGCCAGCGCGAAGAAGCGCGGGTTGGCGCCCAGCGCCCAGTAGCCGCGCATCAGGTTGCGCACGTTGAACGCCTGCTTCTGCTCGGCATGCAGCGTCTCGGGCAGCAACTGGTAGTTGGCGATCCACAGCGCCACGCCGATCGCCGTGAGAAAC
This sequence comes from Rhizobacter sp. J219, assembly GCF_024700055.1. Classification (GTDB taxonomy): domain Bacteria; phylum Pseudomonadota; class Gammaproteobacteria; order Burkholderiales; family Burkholderiaceae_C; genus Rhizobacter. Next base: position 4,865,413 of record NZ_JAJOND010000001.1, on the reverse strand, counting down.
CAGAAGATCGCGTGCCAGTCGATGTGCACGAAGAGAAAGCCGCCGACCATCGGCGCGATCGCCGGTGCGATGCCGAAGTAGATCGTCACCTGCGACATCACGCGCTGCGCATCGGCCGGGGGAAACATGTCGCGGATCACCGCCCTCGACACCACGATGCCCGCGCCGGCCGACATGCCCTGCACCGCACGCCAGAAGACGAGCGTGCCGATGTGGTCGGCGAGCGCACAGCCGGCTGAGGCGATGGTGAAAACGGCGACGCCCCACAGCACCACCGGGCGGCGCCCGAAGCTGTCGGACAGCGCGCCGTGGAAGAGGTTCATCACCGCGAAGCCGAAGAGATACGCCGACAGCGTCTGCTGCATCTCGACCGGTGTGGCGCCGACCGACCGCGCGATGCCGGTGAAGGCCGGCAGGTAGGTGTCGATCGAGAAGGGCCCGAGCATCCCCAGGCAGGCCAGCAAGAACGCAAGGGCCCAGCGCGGCGCGCGCCAGAGGGTTTGGGCGTCGGGGTTCATGGAAGCGAGCGAGTGTAGCGACGGGTGTTTGCCCTGCTTTTCCAGGGACTAAGCGGCTGCGCGGGCTGCTGCAATCGGGCTGCCGTGAATGCTCAAATGCCCCACCGCCCGCCCGCACACCGACTCCAGCGCGCCGTCTTGCCGAGCGCGCTGGTGCTGTCGCTCGTGGCGCATGCCGTGGTGGCGGGCGTCGTGTTCAAAGCCTGGCACGACACTCGGCCGGCGCCCTCGGTCGGACGCCAGAAGGGCGTGCTGCAGGTGACGCTGCGGCGCGATGCCGCGCCACCTGCCAAGGCCGCAGCCGCCAGCCCCGAGCGCAGCAGCACGGCGCCGGCACCGCGCAAGCAACGTGCGCGCGTGGAGCGGCCGGCCGCATCGCCCAAGCCCGCGCCGGCACCCGCCACCGTGGCGGCAGCGCCCCCCGGCCGAGCCCCCCGGCGCCCGTTTCGCGAGCCTCTTCGCACCCATCGTGCATGCACCGCTGGGCCAGGGGCGATGGACCTCGCGCCGCGCAAGCGCTGCCGCGCCGGTGCCACCGGAACAACAGCGCGAACAGGCGCTGATGGCGCTGCGCGCGGCCCTCGCCACACGCTTCGCCTCGCTCGCCGATCAGCTGCGCGCGGCGCAGGGGCAGATCGCCTGCGACCTCGTCGTCGACATCGAGCGCCGCATCGGCCAGATCGACTGCGAAGACGGGCAACAACAGGCCCTCGCCTGGGGTCACCTGCAGGGCACGCTGGCCGCAGGCCTGGTGTCGGAGGCGACGCAGCGGCTGTGCCTGCGGCTGTCGGGCCAGCAGGTGCAGGACACGGGGTGCGCCACCCCGGCCCCTACGCCCTGAAACGCTGAACCGCTGAAACGAGAAGAGGCAGCCGAAGCCGCCTCTCTTTGTGCAGGCCCTGGTTCAGGTCACTGCACGATGCCGTCGATCACCTTGGGCTTGGAGCTGGCCGGCGTCGGCTCGGCGCCGATGGTCGTCATCGGGTCCACGTCGTAGGCCGACGAATCGGGCAGTGTGAGCGACGACGCCGCGGCGAGCGACGGTGCGCTCGCGCACGAGGTGCGGCCCAGGCGCAGCTCGCGCTGCAGGTACTTCACGTAGAAGTTGGTCGAGCCATCCGACACGGTGGAACCGTCGCGGATGTCGAAGGCCGGCACCCAGCGGGTGTTGGGGCCGCAGCTCACCGGCTGGTTGGTGTCCGGGTTCACGCAGCTGCCCGGGATGCCCTGCAGCTGGCCGAAGCCGTTGTACTGCAGCTGCACCGCGTTGCCGTCGAACTTGCTCACGTCGGGCGCACTGATGTTGGCCGGGCTCGCGGTGGCGGTGAAGCCGAGCGCCTTCGGCGGGTCGATGGTCACGCCCTGGGCGCCGAAGTAGCGGTTCCACTGGTTGGGGCCGGTCTCCCACTGGTAGATCACCGAGGCCTGGTCGATGAGGTGCGGGCAGTAGTAGGCACCGGCACTGTTGGCCTGGCCATTCATGTCGCAGCGGATGGTGGGCAGGTCGCTGTCGGTCACCATCGAGCCGCTGGTGAGGCCCCAGGGGTTCATGCCCATGCTGTCCTTGCTGGCACCGGACGCATCGGCGTTGCCGCCACCGTCCGACAGCATGCCGGCCTGCCAGGTGTAGGCGTAGCGCGTGGCGCTCGGGCCCCAGGAGTTCGCGTCCTGGTACGGCGAGGCCGCGAGGTTGCCGCCGCTCACGAGGTTGGTGCCGGTCTTCGGGCACATGCCGATGCAGTTGAGCGCCACGTCGGGCGCGCCCGGCTCGACGACCTCGCGGGTGCGGTAGGTCACCACGTCGCCGCCGGAGAAGTTGCCGCTGGCCGGCACGAGCACTGCGCCGTTGCCGCCGCCCGAGGGGAAGAAGATCGGCAGCGCACGGATGTTGCCCGCCACCAGCGTGGCCGCGTCGAGCGGCACGGGGGTGCCGAAGGGCGTGTTCGTGCACGGATTGCCCGGCGAGCACTGCTGGTAGCCGATCGCGTTGAGCACGCTGCCGTCCCACTGCAGCTCGTAGTTGGTGTGGGTCGGGCCGCTGCCGATGGCAGCCTGCGACCAGTACATCATCGAGACGTTCTTGAAGGCCCCGAGCGTGGACTGGTGCCGGGTCAGCTTCCACAGCTTGCCGCCGCGGCGCACCACGGTGAGCGGCACGTCCACGTTGTTGACCTGACGCGTGAGCGTGCCCGAGCTGCCGACGGTGGCGAGCGCCGAGTCGGGCAGCCACAGGCCCCAGAAGCTCCAGAAGCCGTAGTAGGTGTTGGCACCCGAGACGTACTTCACCGCGAAGCCCGGGTTGCTCACCTCGAGGCGCGAGCCGTCTTCGTTGTAGACGCCGTAGCTCCAGGTCGAGGTGTCGGCCAGCGTGCGGTCGCGGGCGAAACACTCGTCGCTGCCGTTGCCGTCGTTGCGGTGGAAATAGCTGCCGTCGAAGGCGAAGGTGTAGGCGTAGGGGTTGCCGCCTTCGGTGCCCTGCACGCGGCCCATGCCGCTGTCGGTGTTGGGGTTCGATTGCAGCTTGAGGTTGGTCTCCGAGGAGCCGCCACCGCCGCCCGACTCGGCCTGGTAGAAGCTGAGGCCCGTGCCGTCGGACTTCAACGTGCCGCGGAACATGCAGGTGTTCACGCCGTCCGGCGTGCCGCAGAAGTACATGCTGAAGAGGCCGTTGGGGTTGCTGTCGGACTTGCCCTCGGTCGCCACGATGTAGACGTAGATCGTCGTCTTCTCGGGCCCGCTGCCGCGGTCTTCTTCCTCGTGCAGCCAGATCTTCACCGTGAGCGGGTCGGTGTTGGTGGCCTGCTCGGACACCACGGTGGCCGACATGTAGTTGGTCGCGTTCGACGCACCAGCATTGGTGCTGCTCGATTTGCTGCTGTCGCCGCGGCCTTCGCACTTGCCCTGGTCGACGAGCGCGACATACGCGCCCTGGTTGACCAGCGCATCGGGGCGCAGGCTGCTCATGATGCACATGATCATGTTGACGGTGCCGATGCGATCGCCCACGCGGTCTTGCACCCAGGTGTTCTGGGGGTCGTCGACGTAGGCGCCCGTGGTGGGCGGTGCCGCGACGGCAGACGCGACGAGCGCGCCGGCAAGGGCCAGCGCGGCAGTGAAGCGGGAGGTGAAGCTCATGGCCGGTCCTTCGCTCAGTTCGCGCTCACCACCTGCACCGACGACGGCAGGGTGATGGTCGATTGGGTGACGGGCGCCGGGCTGGCCGGGGCCGACGCGCCCCCGCTGCCACCGGAACAGGCCGCGAGGCCGAGCGTCAACACGAGGGTGGCAGCAAGAGCCGAAAAACGATGCGACATGGTCAAACCTCCGAAGAAGGAACGAAGCGACATCGGTTCTTCGGAGGTTTGGGCACGGCGCTTGAGCGGGCGGCCGTCCACAGCCGTGACGCATCACACGCCCGAGCGGACGTGCACCCGCGTGCACCCGCGTGCACCGCGAGTCAATCAAACGACAAGAAAGAGACTAGAAAAGTGTGAAGCGAGCCGATAGGCCGGATTCTGTGAACCTGGTTGCCCAGGCCTGACCGCCATTCCTCTGGGCCATGCATCGCTGCATGGCTCGATGCCACCTACCCGCCAGCTCCGCGGAGCCACATCAACGCTGGCCTATTTGGTGTTGCTGCGCGTAGAGATTGCCCGTTTCACCCGAACTGAATCGGCTCGTCTCTGTTGCTCTGATCCTCACCTCACGGTGGACAGCCGTTAGCTGCTACGCCGCCCTGTGCAGTCCGGACCTTCCTCCAGTGCCTCGTTTCCGAGATTGCACCAGCGGCGGTCTGGCCCGCTTCACGGCGCGCATTATCCCGCCCCCCGGGAATTCACCGCGGAATGCAGCAACTCAGTACAAGTAAGGCCTTGCCGCAGCGAACTATGGTCCCTGGCCGGCGTACTGGGAGGAGCGCCGCACCGCGAAAGGCCCGACCATGTCCGCCCCAGAACCATTGCGCATTCCCTGCCCCCACGCCGGCTCCAGCGACGATCTGCTCGACAACTCGTACGTGCTGGGCCACCACGGCTTCATCTACACGAGCGGCAGCCTTTTGAGCGGCATGACGCTGCGCCACCCGGCGGTGCTGCTGCTGAGCGTGGACGGCCGCCCGTTCCAGACGCCGCTGCCGGATGGCCGCGTGCTGTCGGCGTCCGCAATGCTGGTGCCGCCGCGCGTCGAACGCGCCCTCCACGCCCAAGGGGTGCCGGTGGTCAGTCTCAACGTCATGCCCCAGCATGCGTCGTACCACGTGTTCCGCGCCATGCAGCCCGGCGGCGTGCGCGAACTCGACCGCCATCTCTTCAACCCGCTCAACGACGAACTCGAGGCGCTGCTGCGCGGGCGCGCCTCGATCGTCGAGGCCGAACTCAGCTTCTCGCGCGCCGTCACCGAAGCGCTGCGGGTGCTGCCGCCTGCCCCGGCCCCCGACCCCCGCGCGCTGCCGCTGATCCGCATGCTCGACGCCGACCCCGAGCTGAACCTCGACGTGCTGGCACGCAAGCTCGGCTACTCGCAACAGGTGATGTCGCGCCTGTTCTCGTCGGCGGTGGGCATGTCGATGCGCGACTACCAGAACTGGCTCAAGCAGCGCCGCGTCTACGACGTGCTCTACACCCGCCGCTCGATCACGCAGGTGGCCTACCTGGCGGGCTTTGCCGACTCACCGCAGTTCACCCGCACCTTCCAGCGCTGGTACGGGCAGACGCCGTCCAACGCCCGCGATCCCAAGCACGTGCGGGTGTTCATCCACGGCGGCAACAACCAGCACGGCAGCGCCGGGTGACGCCCGGCGGCCCATGGCGGCCACGGCCGAACCTCAGGACGCCGGCTGCCCCGGCTGAGGGATGAGCGACTGCTGCTCCGGCGGCAGCTGGGCGCGCAGCTCGTCGAGCCGCTGCTTCTTCTGCTCCAGCGTGAGCGAAGCGTCCTGCTCGACGAACATGGCCTCCATCGAGACACGCGCATGCATGTCGGCCGCGCCGAACAGCGCCTGCGCGGTCGCGTCGTCGAAGTGGCGGCGCTTGATCGACTCCATCTTGTCGAAGAAGGCGTTCATCTCCTGCAGGTTGCCCGGCACACCCAGCGGCTCCATCTGCTGGCGCACGTCGGCGGTGTACGCGCGGTAGGAACTGAAGAGCTTGATCGCGCGTTCGGCGTCTTCGCGCGGAAGACCCTCGCGCAGTGTGCGTTCGAGGCGCTGCAGGTCCTGCTCGGTGGGCTGCTCCGGCATGGAGTTGAGCACCGCTTCGATGACGGCGCGGGTGTCGCGGTCGATCACCAGGCCGCCGGCAAAGCCGAGTTCGAAGAGACGGGCCGCGTCGAGCGTGGCGCCAGTGGCGTCGTGCACGACCACCGTCGACGCATTGAGGGCAGGGCCGCCAGCGCCGGGCTGCGGGCCCGAGGGATCTCCTCGCGAACCGCCCGGCACACCCGCCGCCACACCGCCGCTCGCCACGCTGTCGGGCTCGTCAGCGTCCCACGACCGGTAGCCAACGGCCGCCACCACGAGCGCGACCGCCAGCACAAGGAACACGGGGAAGGGCTTGAAGGTCGGCATGGTCTGACTGCACGCAAGTCCAAAACGGCCGACCAGCATAACCATCCGTCGCCTCCGGTCAAAGCCCCGGCATTCCCTGTCCGACGACGTGGCCATAGGGAAGACGGCCCGATACGCACGCGTACCACAAAAGTCGCCGTTGCGATTGATGGAACTCGTAGCTCGCATGTTCGGATGAAAAAGGACGCGTGTGCAACCAAGATGCGTCAGCCCTACCGGCTCGACCAGACCAACCACAGGAGACAAACATGCACTTCCCCGCACGCACCTCGCGCCTGCTTCAAGCCGCCGTCCTCGGCGGGCTGATGGCCCTCTCGGCCGCCGCCAGCGCCCAGACCAATCCCTACGCCCGCGGCCCGAACCCGACCGCCTCGTCGCTGGAAGCGAGCACCGGCCCCTTCGCCTACCGTTCGTTCACCGTGAGCCGCCCGAGCGGCTACGGCGCCGGCACCGTCTACTACCCCACCAACGCCGGCGGCACCGTGGGTGCCATCGCCATCGTGCCCGGCTACACCGCACGCCAGTCCAGCATCAACTGGTGGGGCCCGCGCTTGGCCTCGCACGGCTTTGTCGTGATCACCATCGACACCAACTCCACGCTCGACCAGCCGAGCAGCCGCTCGCGCCAGCAGATGGCCGCGCTGCAGCAGGTCGCCAGTCTCAACAGCACCAGCAGCAGCCCCATCTACGGCAAGGTCGACACCTCGCGCATGGGCGTGATGGGCTGGTCGATGGGCGGCGGCGGCTCGCTGATCTCGGCGCGCGACAACCCCTCGCTCAAGGCCGCAGCCCCGCAGGCCCCGTGGAACACCTCGAGCAGCTTCTCGTCGATGACCGTGCCCACGCTGATCTTCGCCTGCGAGAGCGACAGCATCGCCCCGGTCAACTCGCACGCTTCTCCCATGTACAACAGCATGCGCTCCAACCCGCGCCAGTACCTGGAGATCAACAACGGCTCGCACTCCTGCGCCAACAGCGGCAACAGCAACCAGGCGCTGATCGGCAAGAAGGGCGTGGCCTGGATGAAGCGCTACATGGACAACGACACGCGCTACAGCACCTTCGCCTGCCAAAACCCGAACAGCACTCGCGTGTCGGACTTCCGCGTCGCGAACTGCAGCTGATCCACACCGTCTTCAATCAGGCGTGATGCCTTTGGCGGCCGCGGCTCGCAAGAGCCGCGGTCTTTTTGCCATGTGGGGAGCCGCCGCGTGCGTCACCCGCCCACGACGGTCAGGCGAGCTTCCAGGCGAGGCTCTCCCCGCCGCGCAGTGGCTTGAGCTGCGCATCGCCGAAGGGCAAGGCCTCGGGCAGCGTCCAGGTTTCCTTCTTCAGCGTGACCGTGCCGCTGTTGCGCGGGAGGCTGTAGAAGGCCGGGCCGTGGAAGCTGGCAAAGCCTTCCAGCTTGTCGAGCGCACCGGCGGCCTCGAAGGCCTCGGCATACAGCTCGAGCGCCGAGAGCGCGGTGTAGCAGCCGGCGCAGCCGGTCGCATGCTCCTTCAGGTGCGCCGGGTGCGGCGCGCTGTCGGTGCCGAGGAAGAACCGGTCGCTGCCCGAGGTGGCCGCGGCCACCAGCGCGCGGCGGTGCTCCTCGCGCTTCAACACCGGGAGACAGTAGTAGTGTGGACGCACGCCCCCCAGGAAGATCGCGTTGCGGTTGTAGAGCAGGTGGTGCGCGGTGATGGTCGCTGCGGTGAACGGGCCGGCTTCGGGCACGTACTGCGCCGCTTCACGCGTGGTGATGTGCTCGAACACGATCTTGAGTTCCGGGAAGTCGCGGCGCAGCGGGATGAGCTGCGTGTCGATGAAGGCCTTCTCGCGGTCGAAGAGGTCGATGTCGGGGCTGGTCACTTCGCCATGCACCAGCAGCTTCAGGCCTTCGCGCTGCATCGCTTCGAGCGTGGCGTAGGTCTTGCGGATGTCGGTCACGCCGGCATCGCTGTTGGTGGTGGCGCCGGCGGGGTAGAGCTTCAAGGCCACCACGCCGGCCTCTTTCGCGCGGCGGATCTCGTCGGGCGGCAGGTTGTCGGTGAGGTACAGCGTCATCAGCGGCTCGAAGCCGATGCCCTGCTCCTTCAACGACGCGGGCACGGCCGCGAGGATGCGCTCGCGGTAGGCCACGGCCTGCGCCGCGGTGGTCACCGGCGGCTTGAGGTTGGGCATGATGATCGCGCGGCCGAACTGGCGCGCGGTGTCGGGCACCACGGCGTTGAGCGCAGCGCCATCGCGCACGTGCAGATGCCAGTCGTCGGGTCGGGTGAGGGTGATCGAGAGGGGGGTGCTGCAGAAGTCATGCGGAATTGTCGCCCACGCCACCGCCCTCACGGCCCGTGTTGACGCAGCGCAGCAGCGCCACTCCCCGCACTTTCCAGACTTACCGGCAACCGGCCGTCGCGCCATCATGAACACGAGCCGAGGCCTCGCCATGCCCACCGTGCCCGCACCCCAACCCGCGCCCGATCCTCACGCCGTCGCGCAACCGCAGGAGACGTCGTACGTGATCGGCTATGACGGCTTCATCTACGCCGGCCATGAAATCCTCAAGCGGCGTGACGTCACGCCACTCGGCCGCCATCCTCGTCAGCGCCGACAGCCGTGCGGTGACGGTCGCACTCAGAGACGGCACGAGCTTCGCCGGGCCGGCGCTCCTGGTGCCGCCGCTCGTGCCGCGCAGCCTCGACGCCGCCGGCGTGGCGCTTCTCAGCGTGAACGTGATGCCGTCGCACCGCAGCTTCCACGTCTTCAGCGCCCTGCAACACACCGGCGTGCAGACGCTGCAGCGCGAGCCCTACTCGGCGTGCGATGCCGACATGCAGCGCCTCGTCGCAGGCGAACTCACGCTCGACGAGGCCAGCGCCCTCTTCGATCGGTTGATCGACCTCACCTGCACCCAGTTGCCGCCAGCACCGCCGCAGGACCCAGCCGCGCGCATGCTGATTCAACTGCTCGACGAGAACCCCGACCTCAGCATCGAGGAACTGGCCCGCCAGCTCGGGCGGCCGCCGCAGGCGGTCTCGCGCCTGTTCTCGTCGGCGGTCGGCATGTCGGCGCGCGACTACCAGGGCTGGCTCAGGCTGCGCCGAATGCACGACGTGATGTTCACGCCCCGCTCGCTCACCGACGTGGCGCTCGACGTGGGCTTCTCCGATTCGCCGCAGTTCTCGCGCACCTACCACCGCTGGTACGGCCGCTCGCCCTCGTCGACGCGCGATCCGTCGCAGGTGCGTGTGTTCGTCCGCGGCGACGCGGCCGACGAGCCCTGGTCGCCCAAATCCTGAGGCCGCAGGGATCAGGAGCCGACAGCCGACGCCGCGGTGCCCTCGGTGGCTTGCGGGTCGGGGATCAACGAGCGCTGATCGGCCGGCAGTTGCGCACGCAGCGCGTCGAGCCGCGCCTTCTTCACGTCAGGGGCAAGCGTCGCGTCCTGCGCGATGAAGGAGGCCTCCATCGTGATGCGTGCATAGCGGTCGTGCGGGCCGAAGAGCGCCTCGGCGGTCTTGTCGTCGAAATGGCGGCGGCGCACCGCATCCATCTCGTCAAAGAAGCGCTGCGCTTCGGCCAGCGAACCGGGGATCCCCTTGGGCGCCATGTCCTGGCGCACGTCATGCACGTAGCCGCGGTAGTCGCGCACGAGCTTGAGCGCCTTCTCGGCATCTTCGAGGGGCAGCCCCTCGCGCAGGGTGCGCTCCAGCTTGGCCAGCTCCTGCTCGGTGGGCGGGTCCGACATCCCGTTGACCAAGGCCTCGACCGTCGAGCGGGTGTTCTGGTCGATGACGAGCCCTCCCGCGAAGCCCAACTCAAAGAGGCGCGACGCGTCGAGTTCCAGGCCCATCTCGTTGGTGAGCGTGGCCACATCGCGCGGCGCCGGCCCTCCCGCCGTGCCCGGCCCGCCCGCGTTGCCCGGCGCGGCGGCTCCGGTGCCGGCGCCCGGCGCAGCCCCGGCGTGCGGCGCAGCCGACTGCGGGGCGGGCTCGATCGCCCGATAGGCCACCGCCGCCATCAGCAACACGGCCGCGACGCCGGCAGGCCAGAAGCGCTTCACGAAATCAGCCATTTATGGACAAGCATTCAAAACAACAGTGGGAGCATAGCCCTCAACAGCCTTTGGGGGCTGTCGAGGGGATTGGGGTATTCCCACCCGGAAACGGTCATTTCTCATAGGTGAAACGACTCTCCGGAGAGCTATCACAAACAGAAAGTTTTGTCTTGATGCGGCGCGTTGATGGAAATCGTCAATGCAAAAAGTAGACGCACGTCAAAAAATAGCAATGTCGCGCTTCGGTGCGGCGAACCACCCGCCGGACACGCGGCGGACTGCTACATAAAACTGGAGACATAGATGTTTGGTACTTCCCGCCTGATGAAAGCGGCCCTTGCGGCCACCGCCCTCGTGGCCGCCACCGCCGCGTCCGCCCAATCCAACCCCTACCAACGTGGCCCAGCTCCGACCGCTTCGTCGCTGGAAGCCAGCCGGGGCCCGCTGGCCATCAGCCAGTTCACCGTCAGCCGTCCGAGCGGCTACCGCGCCGGCACCGTGTACTACCCGACCAACGCCGGCGGCACCGTGGGTGCGATCGCCGTGGTGCCGGGCTACACCGCCTACCAGTCCGACATCAACTGGTGGGGCCCCCGCCTGGCCTCGTGGGGCTTTGTCGTGATCACCATCGACACCAACTCCACGCTCGACCAGCCGTCGTCGCGCTCGCGCCAGCAGCTCGCCGCGCTCGACCAGGTGGCCGCGCTCAGCCGCACCTCCAGCAGCCCGATCTACAACAAGGTCGACACCTCGCGCATGGGCGTGATGGGCTGGTCGATGGGCGGCGGCGGCTCGCTGATCTCGACCGAGAACCGCCCGTCGCTGAAAGCGTCGATCCCGTTTGCGCCGTGGAACAGCACGTCGAGCTTCTCGTCGGTCGTGACCCCGACCTTCATCATTGCGTGCCAGAGCGACATCATCGCCCCGGTCGCGTCGCACGCCGATGACTTCTACGACAGCCTGAGCCGCCCGCCCAAGATGTTCCTCGAGATCCGCGGCGGCAGCCACTACTGCGCCAACTCGTCGAACAACGACAAGGGCCTCTTGGGCTCCAAGGGTGTGGCCTGGATGAAGCGCTACATCGACAACGACACCCGCTTCACGTCGTACGCCTGCAGCAACCCGAACACGCTGGCCGTGTCGGACTTCCGCACCGCCCGTTGCTCGTGATGGGCTGAGGCTCGCTGCAGCCTCTGCGGCCGCAACGCAAAAGGGCGCCACTTGCGTGGCGCCCTTTTTTCATCGGCCAGAAGTATCGGCGAGACGTGGCAGCTCAGTGCTGCAGGATCTTCGAGAGGAAGTCCTTGGCCCGCGGCGAGCGCGCGTCGGGCTTGCCGAAGAAGTCGTCTTTCGGGCAGTCCTCGACGATCTTGCCGGCGTCCATGAAGATGACGCGGTGGCTCACCTTCTTGGCAAAGCCCATCTCGTGCGTCACGACCATCATGGTCATGCCTTCGTGCGCCAGCTTGACCATCACGTCGAGCACCTCGCCGACCATCTCGGGGTCGAGCGCCGAGGTGGGCTCGTCGAAGAGCATCACGATCGGGTCCATGCTGAGCGCCCGCGCGATGGCCACGCGCTGCTGCTGGCCACCGGAGAGTTGACCGGGGAATTTGTCCTTGTGCGCCATCAGGCCCACGCGGTCGAGCATCTTCAGGCCGCGCGTCTTGGCTTCGTCGGCACCGCGACCGAGCACCTTGATCTGCGCGAGCGTGAGGTTCTCGGTCACGCTCAGGTGCGGGAAGAGCTCGAAGTGCTGGAACACCATGCCCACACGGGAGCGCAGCTTGGGCAGGTTGGTCTTGGGGTCGGAGATGGAGATGCCATCGACCACGATGTCGCCCTTCTGGAAGGGCTCCAGCGCATTGACGGTCTTGATGAGCGTCGACTTGCCCGAGCCTGACGGCCCGCAGACCACGACGACCTCGCCCTTCTGGATGCTGGTGGTGCAGTCGGTCAGCACCTGGAAGGAGCCGTACCACTTGGAGACGTTCTTGATGTCGATCATGGTGATTCCTATCGAATGATCTGGATCTTCTTTTGCAGGCGACGCACGAGCATCGACAGGCTGAAGCAGATCACGAAATAGACGACGGCGGCGACAAGGTAGGTCTCCACCGGACGGTTGAAGTTCTTGCCCGCCACTTCGAAGCCCTTGAGCAGGTCGTAGGCCCCGATCGCGTAGACCAGCGAGGTGTCCTGGAACAGGATGATGGTCTGCGTGAGCAGCACCGGCAGCATGTTGCGGAAGGCCTGCGGCAGCACGACGAGCTGCATGGTCTGGCGGTAGGTCATGCCCACTGCGTACCCCGCGTGAACCTGCCCGCGCGGCACGCTCTGGATGCCCGCGCGCATGATCTCGGAGTAGTAGGCCGCCTCGAACACCGTGAAGGTGATGATGGCCGACAGCTCCGCCCCCATCGGCCGGCCGATGAGCATGGGGATCAGCAGGAAGAACCACAGGATCACCATCACGAGCGGAATGGACCGCAGCGTGTTGACGTAGAACGCGGCCGGTGCCTCCAGCCACTTCTTGCCCGACAGGCGCATGAGCGCCAGCAGCGTGCCGAGGATGATGCCGCCCACCATCGCGATCAGCGTGAGCTGGATCGAGTAGATGAAGCCCTTGGCGACGAAGCTGGAGATCACGCTCCAGTTGAGGAAGCTGAAATCGAGGGCGCTGATCATCGTCCGGCTCCCAGCGTGCCGGGGATCTGCACCTTGTGTTCGATGAAGAGCGCGATGCGGTTGATCGCAAACGCCGAGATGAAGTACAGGCCCGTCACGGCGAGGTACACCTCGACCCCGCGCGAGGTTTCTTCCTGCGCTTGCATCGCGAACATCGTCAGCTCGGCCACGCTCACCGCGAAGGCCACCGACGAGTTCTTGATGATGTTCATGCTCTCGCTGGTGAGCGGCGGGATGACGATGCGAAACGCCATCGGCAGGATGACGTAGCGGTAGGTCTGCGGCAGCGTCAGGCCCATCGCCAGGCCCGCGTAGCGCTGGCCTTTGGGCAGCGCCTGGATCCCCGCCTTCACCTGCTCGGAAACCCGCGCCGAGGTGAAGAAGCCCAATGCGAACACCACCAGCACGAAGCTCGGCACCTCGCGCAGCGACAGGAAGATGCCGGGGATCACGTGGTACCAGAGAAAGATCTGCACCAGCAGCGGAATGTTGCGGAAGAGCTCCGTCCAGGCTTCGCCGAAGTAAGCGAGGCCCTTGTGCGGCACGGTGCGCAGCACGCCGATCAGCGAGCCCACCACCAGCGCCACCACCAGCCCCAGCACCGCGACTGAGAGCGTCCAGCCCCAGGCGGACATCAACCACTCCAGGTAGGTCCGCCCTCCCCCGTCATCTCGCAGGAAGACCTGCCAGTCCCATGTCTGCCCCAATGCTTGCTCCTCTTGTCATGTGCAAGTCCTCGGGACCTCGTGGGTCCCAAGGAAAAAGCGCGGCCGGTCTTCATGCCCGCGCCGCGCTTCGAATGTAAGCAAGCCCTGCGCCATCGGACGCTAGGGCTCGCCCCGATGCGCCTTACTTCTTGGCGTAGTCTTCCATCGGCTTGTCGTTGGGGTTCGCCCAGGCATCCTTGGTGGCCTGCGACAGCGGGAGACCCACCTTGGTGTTGCTCGGCGGGATGGGCTGCATGAACCACTTGTCGTAGATCTTCGCCAGCTCGCCGCTCTTGACCATGCCCTTGATGCTGTCGTCGACGGCCTTCTTGAAGGCGGGGTCGTCCTTGCGCAGCATGCAGGCGATCGGCTCGACCGACAGCACTTCGCCGACGATCTTGAAATCGGCCGGGTTCTTCGACTTGCTGATGTTGCCGGCGAGGATCTGGCCGTCCATCACGAAGGCATCGGCGCGGCCCGATTCGAGCAGCAGGAAGCTGTCGGCGTGGTCCTTGCCGAAGACTTCCTTGAAGTCGACGCCGTTGGCGCGCTCATGCTTGCGAAGCGTCTGCACCGAGGTCGTGCCGGTGGTGGTGGCCACCGTCTTGCCGACCAGGTCCTTGATGGAGTTGATGCCCGAGTTGGCCTTGGTGGCGATGCGCACCTCTTCCATGTAGGTGGTCATCGCGAACGACACGTCTTTCTGGCGCGTGGCGTTGTTGGTGGTGGAGCCGCACTCGAGGTCGACGGTACCGTTCTGCACGAGCGGGATGCGGTTCTGCGAGGTCACGACCTGGAACTTGACGTCGAGCTTGGGAAGGCCGAGTTGCTTTTGCAGGTCGGCGGCGATGCGTTGCGACATCTCGGTGTGGAAGCCGACGTACTTGCCATCACCCAGGGTGTAGGCCAGGGCGCCCGACGACTCGCGGGCACCCAGTGTGATCGAGCCACTGTCCTTGATCTTCTTGAGCGTGTCGGCTTGGGCAGCGCCCATCGCGAAGACGGCGGCCAGGGCGAACATGGTCTTTTTCATGCAAGAACTCCTTAGGTGTGTAGGAACAGCATTAACGAAATTCTAGGGACGACAGGCCTACGCGAAACCACGTACATGCCCTACAAAAAATGGGTGACGCGGACAGCGGTCAGTACGGCACCTGGTCCGTCGGGTACTTCCAGAAATCTCTGAGCAGGTAGTTCATGGGCAGGTTCAGCGCCGTGTTCATCGGTGGCAGAGGCTTCATGAACCACTTGTCGTAGATGGCATTGGCCTCCCGGCTCTTGATCAGCTGCTTCATCTCTTCATCGACGATCTTCTTGAACTCCGGGTCGTTCTTGGACAGCATGATCGCCAGCGGCTCGATGGTGAGGAACTTGCCGACCACCTTGAGCCTGGTCGGGTCAGGCCGGCCGGCGATCAGACCATACAGCAGCACGTCGTCCATGGCGAACCCATCGGCTTCGCCCTTTTCCACCATCGCCACCGCTGCGGCGTGGTCGGGCGCCTCGATCAGGTGAATGCCGATCATGCGCTCCTTGTTGGCCGAGTTCACCGCCTTCAGGGGCGTCGTGCCCTTGGTCGACACCAGCGTCTTGCCACCGAAGTTGCTCAGGTCGTCGATCTTGCTGTCGGCACGCACCATGTAGCGCGCGCCGGTGATGTAGTGCGGCACGGTGAAGGCGACCTTCTCGCGACGCTCGGCGTTGTTGGTGGTCGAGCCGCATTCCAGGTCGGCGTTGCCCTCGGCGATGGCGGCGATGCGGTTGGACGGCGTCACGAGCATGTACTCGACCTGCAGGTTGGCCAGGCCCAGCTTCTTCCTCACGGCCTCGGCCAGCTTCAGGCACAGCTCGACCGCATAGCCCGTGGGCCGCTTGTCGGGCAGCACATACGAGAAGGGGACGGACGATTCCCGGTGCGCGAGAACGATCTTGCCCGTCTGCTTGATGCGGTCGAGCGTCTGCCCTTTCGCGAGCGGTGCTGCGGGGGATGCGAGGGCCGACACGGCGGTCCACAAGGTGGCGGCCGCAAACAGCCGATGAGAAAGAGGCAATGGCTTCAAGATCCGAGATCCACAAGGCGCACGGGATGGGTCAGGGTTTCAGGCACCAGCAGCGCCTCCATGTCGGACCGCTTCATGATGTCGAGGCTCTCGGCCGTTGCAGCAATCGTGCCGCCGGTTGCGAGCGCGGTCTTGGCGATCAGCGCCGCCTTCTCATACCCGATGATGGGATTGAGCGCGGTCACCAGCGTCACTGACTCCGCGACACGGCGCGCCAGCAGTTCGGTGTTCGCCTGAATCCCTTCGACGCAATTCACCTGCAAGGTGCGGCAGGCATTGGTGAGGTGCTTCACGCTCTTGGCCAGCGCCCAGCCCATGATGGGCTCGAAGGCATTGAGCTGCAGTTGCCCGGCCTCGCTGGCCATGGTGATGGTGACGTCGTTGCCGATAACTTCGAATGCCACCTGGTTCATCACTTCCGGGATCACCGGGTTGACCTTGCCCGGCATGATCGACGAGCCCGCCTGCCGAGGCGGCAGCCGGATGTCGCCGAAGCCCGCCTGCGGCCCCGATGACAGCAGCCTCAGGTCATTGCAGATCTTCGACAGCTTGCAAGCCACACGCTTGAGCACGCCCGACAGCTGCACGAACGCGCCGGTGTCCTGCGTGGCCTCGACGAGGTTGGCCGACTTCACCACCGGCACGCCGGAGATGTCGGCCAGCAGGCCGATCACCTTCTCGGCATAGCCGGCCGGCGCATTGATGCCGGTGCCGATGGCCGTCGCGCCCAGGTTCACCTCGGTGATGAGGGCGCGGGCCTCGCGCAGACGCTGCTCGTCTTCGCCGATCATGATGGCGAAGGCCATGAACTCCTGGCCGAGTGTCATCGGCACGGCGTCCTGGAGCTGGGTGCGGCCGATCTTCAGGATGCTGGAGAACTCGAGCGCCTTCGCCTCGAACGCCACGCGCAGGTCGGCCATCGCCGACAAGAGGCGACCGATGCCGAACCAGGCGGCCAGCCGCAGCGCGGTCGGGTAGACGTCGTTGGTGCTCTGCGAGGCATTGACGTGATCGTTCGGGTGCAGCACGTCGTAGCGGCCTCGCGCAAAGCCGAGCCGTTCGAGGGCGCGATTGGCGATCACCTCGTTGGCGTTCATGTTGGTGGAGGTGCCGGCACCGCCCTGGATCACGTCGACCACGAACTGGTCGTGCAGCTCGCCGCGCACCAGGTCGTCGCAGGCGCGCTCGATGGCATCGGCAAGCCGGGCATCGAGGACACCATAGGACAGGTTGGCCTGGGCAGAGGCTCGCTTGACGAAGGCCAGCGCACACACGAGGTCGGACCAGGCCCCAACCGGCTGCCCGCTGATGGGAAAGTTTTCGACCGCGCGTGCGGTGTGCACGCCCCAATAGACGTCAGCGGGGATGCTCTTGACGCCCAGGAAATCGTGCTCGGTGCGAGTGGTTTGGATGGGTTGCATGACGGCGCGGACTGTAGGGTTTCCCGTCTCGCGCGGTCCAATGCTGAATCTTGGAGGGGCTATGCGTTTGCTGCATGCGGCCCTAGGGTTTACCCATAAAACTCAGTGGCAATACGCAGCCACGCGCGTCAGGTCGAACCCCGCAAGAACTCCCACAGCGCCTGCGCGCCCGGCTTGAGGTGGCGCGACACCTCCGGCCGCTCGCGGTAAATGCGAACTTCCATGGAGAGGCTCGCATGCGCCAGGGGCTGAGGCCCGCACCAGCCGCTTGCTCTTGAGTCCCTTCTTGACGGAGCTGCCGGGCAGGAACGCCAGGCCGTGGCCTTCGAGGGCCATGGCCTTCAGGCCTTCGGCCATGTCGGTTTCGTAGATGGGCTCCATGTTGAGCGGCACCGGCGAAAGTTTCACGATCAGGTCGACCAGGCGGCCGAGGTAGGCACCGGAGCCGTAGCTCAGAAACGGCACCCGGCTGCCGGGCGCTGCGGGGATCTGGAACATCGGCGCCCCACTGTCGTTGGCCTTCGCGTAGGGCGCGATGGTCTCGTGCCCGAGGCTCAGCATCTCGTAGCGGTCGGGGCTGAGCTGCAGCGGCTGCGACGGGTGGTGGTAGGCGATGAGGAGGTCGCAGCTGCCCTCGGTCAGCAGCATCACCGCATCGTGCACGTTGAGCGCGATGAGCCGGCTCTTCACCGCGCCGAAGCGGTTGCGCAGGTCCATCACCCAGTGCGGGAAGAAGGTGAAGGCGAGCGAGTGCGGCACGGCGAACTCGATCATGTCCTGCCCCGCCACCTGGTGCCCGCGCATCATGTTGCGCGTGGCCTGCAGGCTGCCGAGGATCTCCAGCGCCTGCGAGTGGAAGGTTTCGCCGGCCGGCGTGAGCCGCGTCGGGTAGGAGGACCGATCGACCAGGTCAAGCCCGGCCCACGCCTCCAGTGCCTGGATACGACGCGAGAACGCCGGCTGCGTCACATGCCGCAACTGGGCCGAGCGGGAGAAGCTCCTCGTCTCGGCCAAGCTCACGAAGTCTTCGAGCCACTTGGTTTCCATGGTGTGTCTTGTGATCTATACGCTTGCCCCTTGCATGGCGTCGTCCCCCACCTGCTGCAAGCGCCACATCTCAGCATAGCGCCCGCCGAGTTCCAGCAGGTCCGCGTGCGTGCCGCGCTCCACGATGCGGCCCAACTCCATCACGAGGATCTGGTGCGCATCGACCACCGTCGACAGGCGGTGTGCGATCACGAGGGCCGTCTTGTTGCGCGCCACGCCCTGCAGCTCGGCCTGGATGGCACGCTCGTTCGCTGAGTCGAGCGCCGAGGTGGCCTCGTCGAAGATCATGATCGGCGGGTTCTTCAGGAGGGTGCGGGCGATCGCCACGCGTTGTTTCTCGCCGCCCGAGAGCTTGAGCCCGCGCTCGCCGACTGCCGTGTCGTAGCCCTTGGGGGTGGAGGCGATGAAGTCGTGGATGCGGGCTGCCTTCGCCGCCGCTTCGATCTGCTCGCGGGTGGCGCCGGTGCGGCCGTAGGCGATGTTGTAGGCCACGGTGTCGTTGAAGAGCACCGTGTCCTGCGGCACGATGCCGATGGCCTGGCGCACGCTGGCTTGCGTGACCTGGCGAATGTCCTGGCCGTCGATGCTGATCGCCCCCGAGTTCACGTCGTAGAAGCGGTAGAGCAGCCGTGCGAGCGTGCTCTTGCCCGAGCCCGAAGGCCCGACCACCGCCACCGTCTTGCCCGCCGGGATCTCGAAGCTCACATCGTGCAGGATGGGCCGCGCCGGCTCGTAGGCGAAGTTGACGTGGCTGAATTTCACGTGGCCGTCTTTCACCTGCAGCGGCTGCGCACCCGGTGCGTCGTCGACCTCGCGCTCACGCTCCATCAGCGTGAACATCTTGTCGAGGTCGGTCAGGCTCTGCTTGATCTCGCGGTAGATCACGCCGAGGAAGTTGAGCGGGATGTAGAGCTGGATCATGAAGGCGTTGACCATCACCAGGTCGCCGAGCGTCATCCGGCCCTCGACCACACCGCGCGTGGCCATCCACAGCATCGCGACCAACCCCACGGCGATGATGAGCTGCTGGCCGGTGTTGAGGATCGAGAGCGTGGTCTGCGCCTTCAGCTGCGCACGGCGCAGGCGCTCCAGGCTTTCGTCGTAGCGCTTCGCTTCGAAGTCTTCGTTGTTGAAGTACTTGACCGTCTCGTAGTTGAGCAGCGAGTCGATCGCGCGGGTGTGGCTGGTGGAGTCGAATCCGTTGACCTGCTTGCGGAACTGCGTGCGCCAGTTGGTCACGAGGATCGTGAACGCGATGTAGACCACCAGCGCCGCGATGGTGATCCACGCGAACCAGGCATCGAACTTCACGCCCAGCAGCGTGAGCACCATCACCACCTCGATGATCGTGGGCACGATGCTGTAGAGCGAATACGAGATCAGCGAGTGCACGGCGCGCGTGCCGCGCTCGATGTCGCGTGTCATCCCGCCGGTCTGGCGCTCCAGGTGGAAACGCAGGCTGAGCGAATGCAGGTGGCGGAAGACGCTCAGCGAAATGCTGCGCGCCGTGCCCTCGGTGGCTTTGGCAAACACCAGCTCACGCAGCTCGGTGAAGAGCGAAGTCGACAGCCGCAGCGCGCCATACGCGAGCAGCAGCCCGACCGGCACCACCAGCAAGGCCCGTGCATCGCCGGGCTTGAGCGCCATGCTGTCGACCAGCTCCTTGAGCAGCAGCGGCACGCCCACGTTGGCCATCTTGGCGCCCACCATGAAGGCCAGCGCCAGCATCACCCGCCAGCGGTAGGTCCAGAGATAGGGCAGCAGCTTGCGCAGCGTGGCCCAGTCGGAACGCGGGCCTGCCGCAGCCGGCGCGGCGGGCATGGGAGATATGGAAGGCGACACGGATTCTCGACGCATCACCTCAGTGTGCCAGCGCAAAGCGTTTCACAATGCAGCCCATGACATCCGCGACCAACACCCTCCCCGTCACCCTGCCGACCGACATGGACCTGGTCATGCGCGTCATGCCCATGCCGTCGGATGCCAACGGCAACGGCGACATCTTCGGCGGCTGGATCATGGCCCAGGTCGACCTGGCCGGCTCGGTGCTGCCCAACCGCATCGCCAAGGGCCGCATCGCGACCGTGGCGGTGAACCAGTTCATCTTCAAGCAGCCGGTGTCGATGGGCGACCTCTTGAGCCTGTATGCGCGCGTCGAGCGCATCGGCCGCACCTCGGTGACGGTGCACGTGGAGGTCTACGCCGAGCGCAACCCGGCCAAGCTGGAGGTCGTGAAGGTCACCGAAGCCAGCCTCACCTACGTGGCGATCGACGACGAAGGCAAGCCGCGGCCGCTGCCGCCGCAGGACTGAATCAGAGGTCCAGCGGCTGGGTGTCCTGCGCCTCGCGCCGCTTGCGCCGCGTGGGCAGCGTCGCCGGCAGCCGCGGCACGATCTCGCGCACGATCATCCCGGCGAGCTGCTCGGCCCACATCGCATACGCGGCCGGGCCCGGGTGGAAGCCGTCTTCGGCCATCAGCACGCTCGAATCGTTGCCCGGCGGCGGGATGTCGGGCTCGATGGGCACGGGCAGCCACCATCGCTCCGGCCACTGCTCGGTCCAGGCACTCAACGCCTGGTTGTAGGCCTGCGCGTCGGTGCCCAGCACCCAGCGCAGCGGATTGGGCAGCAGGGGAAAGGCATGGACCGGCGGGATGCCGGTGTGCACCACGTGCTTGATGCCGGCACGCCGGGTGGCGGCGCGGTCGAGCTTGTCGAGCTGCGCGAGCCAGCGTGCCACCGGCACCTGCGAGACCACGTCGTTGAGGCCCAGCGCCGTGACCATCACGTCGGCCGGGTGCAAGGAGAGTTTGCGCACCGCGGCCAGCGAGGTGCGGGTGGAGTCACCGCTGCGTGCGATGAGCTGCCACACCACCGCACCATGCAGGCGCTGCGACAGGGCTTCGCTCAGGCGACCCGCAAGAGCCTGGATCTGGTTCTTGGCGCCCACGCCCGCAGCCGACGAATCACCGACGATGAGGATGCGCAGCCGCACCTTGCCCGTGCCGGCCACGCCCTCACGCGGGCCCTCGGCCTCGGGCAATCGCAGCGCATCGCGGCGCACCTGCCGGCCCTGCCACAGCAGCACCGGCACGAGGAGGAACTTGATGGCCTTGAAGAGCCCGGAATTCATGCGCGCGACGATACCCGCACGCCGCCCTCGCCGGCACCGCCCATGTGCACGGGTTGCGCACGGAGCGAGGCGGAATCAGGAAAACTGACTGAAATCGGGCTTTCGCTTCTGGAAGAAGGCGCTGAACGCTTCCTTCGCTTCGGGGCTTTGCAGCTGCGCGGCGAAGACGGCGTTCTCGGCATCGATGGTCTGGAAGAGGCCTTCGGCCAGGCGACCACGCATCAGCTTCTTGGTCGCACGGATGGCACCCGGCGGCAGCGCGTTGAATCGCTCGGCCACGCGGCGCGCGTGAGGTGCCACTTCGTTGGCGGGCAGCACCGCGTTGGCAATGCCGCACTCGACCGCTTCGGCACCGGTGAACGGGTCGCCGAGCATCAGCTTCTCGGCCGCCTTGCGCTGGCCCATCAGCTGCGGAATGAGCTGGCTGGAGGCGAACTCGGGCACGAGGCCGAGGCCCACGAAGGGCATCACGAGGCGGGCTTCGTCCGACACGTAGACGAAATCGCAGTGCAGCAGCAGCGTGGTGCCGATGCCGATGGCCGCGCCGGTGACGGCGGCGATCACGGGCTTGTCGCAGCCGATCAGCGCTTCCATGAACGTGCGGGCCGGCGACACCGCCGAGGCCGCCGCCGAGCGCTTGGCGAAGTCCTCGATGTCGTTGCCCGAGGTGAAGATGCCGGGCTGGCCGGTGATGAGCACGCTGCGCACGGCCCCGTCGGCCTTGGCGTCGTTGAGGCCTTTGGCCATCGCGAGATACATCTCGCTCGTGAGCGCGTTCTTCTTGTCGGGGCGGGCGATCTCGATGGTGTAGACGCCGTTCAGCAGGGCGGTCTTGATGCTCATGGAATGTGTCTCCGGAGGGGGTGAGGAATTCTGCGTCAGCGCGCCGTGGCTGGCGTCAACCAACGCGACACCTGCGGCCACAGGCTCTCGGCGAAGCGCTCGCGGAAGAAGCCGAAATGGCCGATGCGCTTGGCACCGATGTCTTGCGGTGCGATGCGCCGCATCTCGCGCGGGGCGCTCGCGTAGAAGGCATGCATGTCGGCGGTGTTGCGCGCCGACATGTACTCGTCGTCGGTGAACGAGAGCGAGAGGATGGGCGTGCGCACGGCGGCGTAGTCGGAACGCATCTTCTCGCCGCCCACGCCCACGAGGTAGTCGCGGTCGAGGCAGGCACGGCGCCACTGCTGCATCACGCCCAGCGGCAGGTCGCCGATCTTCTTCAGGCGCTTGCCGGGGAAGTAGCCGTAGAGCTTCATCGACAGCGGCACCACCACGTACCAGAGCCACCAGACGTAGCTGCGCACGAGGGGCGCCTGGCGCAGCCAATAGCCGGTGCCGACCCCGATGGTGACGACGCTCGCCACGCGCTCGCGGTTGGGCACCATGCCGAAGATCTGGCCGCCGAGGCTGTGGCCCAGCCAGTGGATCGGCGTGTCGTTCGTGACGCGGGCGTCGAGCCAGGCCAGGGCGGCCGAGGTGTCCTGTTTCGCCCAGACGTCGATGTCGGTGTTGAAGCCCTTCAGCGAGTGCTTCATCTGCGATGGGCGCGAAGCCCCGACACCGCGGTAGTCGAAGCTCATCACCGCCACGCCCTGCCCGGCCAGCCATTCGGCGAACTCGCCGTAGAAGCGCTGCGGCACGCCCATCGCCGGCACAATCAGCAAGGCCGACTGGCATTGCGACGGGTCGCCGTAGAGACGGCCTTGCAGCACAAAACCATCGGCCGCCTTGAACTCGAAAGATTCCATCAGCTCTTCCTCCTAAGACACCACTTCCTGCCAGTGGTTGGCGAAATGCATCAGGTGCGCGCGGCGGTAGTCGTCCTTCGACAGCTCGCCGTACGCGAAGTGAGGCTGCAAGGCGCCGGTGTGGCGCTCGAAGGCCAGCAGTGCCGCGATGGCACGGTCGACGGCAGGCGCCAGGGGCTGGCCTTGCGCAATGTCGGGTGCGCCGGGGATGGGCTCGGTCAGCGAGTGACTCATGCGACCGCGCGCCGAAAACACGGTGGCCGCCGCCGGGCCGACGCTCGCGCGGAACCAGCCCGGCTTCAGCTCAGGGAAGCCCTGCAACGAATACTCGACGCTCTGCGCCGCGTGGTGCAGCACATGCGCCAGGTCCCATGCGCCACCCATGCGCACGGGCTGCGCCTCCAACGCAGCGAGGGTGCGCAAGGCACCCTCGGTCGATCCAAACGCCGGCGACCGCAAGGCCGCCGGCCGCGAGGCCCAGTACAAGGCGGGAGCACCGACCGCCACGGCCCCGAGGCCGAAGAATGCGATGCGGCGCCCGCGCTGCATGGGCTTGCGCGTCACGTGATCAGACGCGCTCGAAGATGCCAGCCGCGCCCTGGCCGGTGCCGATGCACATCGTGACCATGCCGTACTTCAGGTTGTGGCGACGCAGTGCGTGCACGACCGTCGCGGCGCGGATGGCACCGGTGGCGCCCAGCGGGTGGCCGAGTGCAATCGCGCCGCCCATCGGGTTGACCTTCTTCGGGTCCAGCTCGAGCGTGTTGAGCACGGCGAGCGACTGGGCGGCAAAGGCTTCGTTGAGAACTTCGATCCAGTCGATCTGGTCCTTCGTGAGGCCGGCGTACTTCAGGGCCGCAGGAATGGCTTCGATCGGGCCGATGCCCATGATCTCGGGCGGCACGCCGCGAGCCGCGAAGCTCACGAAGCGGGCGAGCGGCTTCAAGCCGAACTGCTTCACCGCCTTTTCGCTCGCGAGGATCAGCGCGCCAGCGCCGTCGCTCGTCTGCGAGCTGTTGCCGGCCGTCACGCTGCCCTTGGCGGCGAACACGGGCTTGAGCTTGGCCAGGCCTTCGAGCGAGGTGTCGGGGCGCGGGCCTTCGTCGATGTTGACGGTGCGCTTCTTGGTGATCTGCTCGCCGGTCGCGAGATCCGGCGTGCGCGAGATGACGTCGATCGGGGTGATCTCGTCCTTGAACTCGCCCGCTTCGATCGCCTTCATGGCGCGCTGGTGCGACTCGAGGGCGAAGGCGTCTTGCGCTTCGCGCGAGACCTTCCACTGCGTCGCCACCTTCTCGGCCGTGAGGCCCATGCCGTAGGCGATGCCGATGTTCTCGTTGTTCGCGAAGATCTCGGGGTTGAACGACGGCTTGTTGCCGCCCATGGGCACGAGGCTCATGGATTCGGCGCCACCGGCGATCAGCAGGTCGGCCTCACCGACGCGGATGCGGTCAGCCGCCATCTGGATGGCGGTCACGCCCGACGCGCAGAAGCGGTTGACGGTCACGCCACCCACCGGCTTCGGCAGTGCGAGGCCGGCGGCGATGCGCGCCATGTTCATGCCTTGTTCGCCCTCGGGGAACGAGCAGCCGATGATCGCGTCTTCGATCGCGGCCGGGTCCAGGCCGGGGGCTTGGGCCAGCGCGCTGCGAATGGCGGCGATCAGCAGATCGTCCGGGCGGGTGTTCTTGAAATAGCCACGGCCCGAGCGGCCGATGGGCGTGCGGGTGGCGGCGACGATGTAGGCGTCTTGAATCTGTTTGGACATTTCGCTAACTCCTTGTATTCCGATCGGGTGACCGCCGCGGAACCGGCTCTGCCGGGCCGCCAGCGGTGCCCCCTTGAGGGGGAGCGCCGAAGGCGCTTCGGGGGTGGGTCAGTTCCTCACCGGCTTGCCGGTCGAGAGCATGCCCATCGCGCGCTCTTGCGACTTGGGGTGCTCCAGCAGGCTGCAGAAGTGCTTGCGCTCCAGCGTCATCAGGTATTCCTCGGTGACCAGCGAGCCGGCATCGACGTCACCACCGCAGACCACGTCGGCGATCAGCGCGCCGATGTGGAAGTCGTGCTGGCTGATGAAGCCGCCGTCGCGCATGTTGACCAGCTGGGCCTTGATGGTCGCGATGCCGTTGCGGCCGGCGACCGGGAAGACCGACTTGGCCGGCGCGCGGTAGCCGCTCTCGTACATGGCCTTGGCCTGTTGCGAGGCGACGTAGAGCAGCTCGTCCTTGTTGGGCACGACGATGTCGCTCCACAGCAGGTAGCCGTTCTTGCGGTTCTCGAGGGCGCTCGTGCCCACCTTCGCCATCGCGGCGGCGGTGAAGCCGTCGGTCAGGAACTTGAGGATGTCGGCATTGGCGTTCGCAGCGCTGGCCATCTC
Organism: Rhizobacter sp. J219; assembly: GCF_024700055.1. Classification (GTDB taxonomy): domain Bacteria; phylum Pseudomonadota; class Gammaproteobacteria; order Burkholderiales; family Burkholderiaceae_C; genus Rhizobacter. The sequence continues at coordinate 4,840,113 of NZ_JAJOND010000001.1, read as the reverse complement.
GGCCGCACGGCGGGCGATGTAGGTCAGGCCGCCACCGCCGGGGATCAGGCCCACGCCCACTTCCACCAGGCCCATGTAGCTTTCCATCGCCGCCACACGCTTGGTCGTGTAGACGGCGATCTCACAGCCACCGCCCAGCGCGATGCCACGCACGGCGGCGATCACCGGCACGGTGGAGTAGCGCATGCGCAGCATGGTGTCCTGCAGCTTCTTGATCATCGGGGCGATGCCCTTGGCGCCGCTCTTCATGAAGACCGGCAGCATCGACTCGAGGTTGGCACCGGCCGAGAACACGTCGTCCGGCGACCAGATCACGAGGCCCTTGTACTTGGCTTCGGCCACTTCCACCGCCTTGGCCAGGCCGTCGATCACGCCTTCGCCGATCAGGTGCAGCTTGGAGGTGATGCTGAGGATCAGCACCTCGCCATCGAGCGTCCAGGCGCGCACTTCGTCGTTCTTGAACTCTTCGGTGCCCGACTTGAGCGGGTCGACCGCGCCCGAGCCGAACAGGGCTTCGGGGAAGTGCTGGCGCTGGTAGACCGGCAGGTTGCTCTTGGGCAGGTACTTGTTCTGCGAAGCGCTCCACGAACCTTCGGCGGTGTGCACGCCATCGCGGCCGTCGAACACCCAGGCGGGCAGCGGCGCCTTGCTGAGCGCCTTGCCGGCATCGATGTCGGCCTTGACCCACTCGGCGACCTGCTTCCAGCCGGCCTGTTGCCACAGCTCGAAGGGGCCCTGGTTCATGCCGAAGCCCCAGCGCAGCGCGAGGTCGACCTCGCGGGCCGAGTCGGCCACGTCGGCCAGGTGCACGGCGGCGTAGTGGAAGCCGTTGCGCAGGATGGCCCACAGGAACTGCGCCTGCGGGTTGGTCGATTCGCGCAGCAGCTTCAGGCGCTCGGCAGGCGGCTTCTTTAGCATGCGCGCGACGATCTCGTCGGCCTTGCCGCCCGAAGCCACGTAGTCACCCTTGGCCGGGTCGAGGCGCAGGATGTCCTTGCCGACCTTCTTGTAGAAGCCAGCGCCGACCTTCTGGCCGAGCGCGCCCTTCTCGATCAGCGCGGCCACGGCCTTGGGCGTGGCGTAGGCGCCGTAGAAGGGGTCTTCCTTGAGGTTGTCCTGCATCGTCTTCATGACGTGGGCCATCGTGTCGAGGCCCACCACGTCGGCGGTGCGGAAGGTGCCGCTCGACGCACGGCCCAGCTTCTTGCCGGTCAGGTCGTCGACCACGTCGTAGGAGAGGCCGAAGTTCTCGGCTTCCTTCATCGTGGACAGCATGTTGGCGATGCCGACACGGTTGGCCACGAAGTTGGGCGTGTCCTTGGCGCGCACCACGCCCTTGCCGAGCGCGGTGGTGACGAAGCTTTCCAGCTGGTCGAGGATCTCCGGGCGCGTGGTCGGGGTGGGGATCAGCTCCACCAGGTACATGTAGCGCGGCGGGTTGAAGAAGTGGATGCCGCAGAAGCGCGGCTTGATCTCCTGCGGCAGCACATCGCTGAGCTTGGTGATCGACAGGCCCGAGGTGTTGCTCGCCACGATGGCGTGCGGGGCGATGAACGGGGCAACCTTGGTGTACAGGTCGAGCTTCCAGTCCATGCGCTCGGCGATGGCCTCGATGATCAGGTCACAGTCCTTCAGCAGTTCGAGGTGTTCCTCGTAGTTGGCCTGCTGGATGAGCGCGGCGTCTTCGGGAATGCCGAGCGGCGACGGCTTGATCTTCTTCAGGCCGTCGACGGCCTTGGTGACGATCCCGTTCTTCGGGCCTTCCTTGGCCGGCAGGTCGAACAGCACGACCGGCACCTTCACGTTGACGAGGTGGGCGGCGATCTGTGCGCCCATCACGCCGGCGCCGAGCACGGCGACCTTGCGGACATTGAATCGACTCACGGTCTTCTCCTTGGAACGGGTTTTCTAAGCGGTTGAGAGAGAAAGGTTGTTCTTGTCTTGGTGGCTCAGTCGGCGACGAGGAACTCGCGCACCGCAGGCCAATAGGTATCCGGCTCGTCGCGCAGGCCGTGGGTGTGCTCGGCGCGATCGAGGGTCAGTCGGGTCAGCCGTGCGCCGGCGGGTGCCGCGGCCTCGATCCGGTCGCCGTGGAACACCGGCGTCCAGGTGTCGCCGCGGCTGTGGATAAGCAGCAGCCGCGACGAGGGGTTCAGGTGCCGGATGTTCCATTCGGCCCGCAGGCCACGCTCCATCGCAGGCGCGAAGAAGCGCCCGATCTGCAGCACGGCATGCGGGAACGGATAGGCCTTCCAGAAGAGGGGCAGGGTGGCCGCGCAGGACTCGGCCACGACGCGGTCGAACGGGTAGTCCGCATGCGGCATCGCGTTGAGCGCATGCATGGCCCCGAACGAGGCGCCCAGCGCATGCACCGGCAGGCCCGCGAACCGACGACGTGCCCACTGGCCTGCAGCCACCACGTCGGCCGGCCAGTCGAAGTTGGTCGACGGGCTTTCGCCGAAGCCGTTGAAGTCGAACAGCACGACGTGGAAGCCATCATCGAGCAGCCGCTGCGCATGGCCGTTGCGCAGCCAGAAGCCCTTGCTTGCCAGGCCCATCGGGTGGGCGCAGACGACCACGCCGCGCACACGGGGCGCCGAGGTCTCGGCGACGACGGCCGCGAGTTCGGCATGGCTGCCGCTGGCGATCGTCACCCGTTGCCAGCCTTCGGTGGCCACGCCTTGCGGCCAGCGCCAGGGTTTCATGAAGCGGCCGAAGAACGGCTTCTTCAACTGGCGATGCCACCACCAGCGGGCGCCGGAACGCCCGCTCGTCATGCCCTGCCAGCCTGCGCCTGCGAGCTCACCCATCGCCGGTTACTCGACGCGCACCCAGGTCTGCGAGCGGCCGATCATCGGCGTGCCGATGTAGCCCCGCACCTCGAGCTTCTTGTTGTCGGCCGAGGGCCGCAGGCGAAGCTTGTAGGTCTTGCCGTTGGCCGGGTCGAGCACCGTGCCACCGTCCCACTGCGCCGCTTCTTCGGCGTTCTTCTTGGCGCCAGCAATGATGGTGAGGCCGACGATCGGCTTGCCCTTGAGCTCGCCGTTGCATTCGTCGCACACCGCGTCGGGCTTGACGGCTGGGTCGAGCAGCTTCTCGATCTTGCCGACGACGACACCACCGCTCTCGGTGATGCGCACCAGCGACTTCTCGATCTTGGACTTCTCGTCGATGCTCTTCCACAGCCCCACGGGGGTTGCGTTCTGCGCGAACGCCACACCCGAGACCATCAACGCGGCCGCAGCCGCCAGCAGCTTCTTCATCGCCTGTCTCTCCTGGTTTTTTGTGGATGAAAACGAATGCGAGGGCAGCTTAGAACAAAGCCTCGTCCATCTCCATCAGCGGCTTCAAGCCCGCGCGTGCGGTGCGGATGAGGCTCGCGGTTTCGGGCAGCAGCTTGGCGAAGTAGAAGCGCGCGGTGGCGAGCTTGGCGGTGTAGAACGGGTCGCCCGAGCCTTGCTTCTCGAGCGCGACCTTGGCCATGCGGGCCCAGAAGTAGCCCATGACCAGGTGGCCGGCCACACGGAGGTAGTCGACGGCGGCGGCGCCCACTTCGTCCTGGTTCTGGAAGGCCTTCATGCCGATCTCGGTGGTGAGCTTCACCACCTTCTCGCCCAGGTCGGCCAGCGGGTTCACGAACTCCTGCATGGCTTCGTTGGTGCCTTCGGCCTCGACGAACTCGGTGACGATCTTGCCGAACTTCTTCAGCTTGGCGCCGTTGTCCGCCAGCACCTTGCGGCCCAGGAGGTCAAGCGACTGGATGGTGTTGGTGCCCTCGTAGATCATGTTGATGCGGGCATCGCGCACGTACTGCTCCATGCCCCATTCCTTGATGAAGCCGTGGCCGCCGAAGACCTGCAGGCAGTGCGAGGTGGAGATCCAGGCGTTGTCGGTCAGGAAGGCCTTGACGATGGGGGTGATGAGCGCCACCAGGTCGCCGCATTCCTTGCGCACGTCTTCGTCGTCGCTTGCGAGTTCCTTGTCGAGCTGCAGCGAGGTCCACATGCCGAGCGCACGGCCACCTTCGGCATACGCACGCGCGGTGAGCAGCATCTTGCGCACGTCGGGGTGCACGATGATCGGGTCGGCCGGCTTGTCGGCGGCCTTGGGGCCCGACAGGGCGCGCATCTGGATGCGGTCCTTCGCGTAGGCCACGGCGTTCTGGTAGGCCACTTCGGTCAGGCCCAGGCCCTGGTTGCCGACGCCCAGACGGGCGGCGTTCATCATCACGAACATGGCGGCGAGGCCCTTGTTCGGCTGGCCGACCAGCGTGCCGACGGCGTTTTCCAGCACCAGCTGGGCGGTGGCGTTGCCGTGGATGCCCATCTTCTCTTCCAGGCCGGCGCAGAAGATGCCGTTGCGCTTGCCCAGGCTGCCATCGGCGTTGACCAGGAACTTCGGCACCACGAAGAGCGAGATGCCCTTCGAGCCGGCGGGCGCATCGGGCAGGCGGGCCAGCACCAGGTGCACGATGTTCGGAGCCATGTTGTGCTCGCCGGCCGAGATGAAGATCTTGGCGCCGGTGATCTTGTAGGTGCCGTCGGCTTGCGGCTCGGCCTTGGTGCGCAGGAGGCCGAGGTCGGTGCCGCAGTGCGGCTCGGTCAGGCACATGGTGCCCGTCCATTCGCCGCTGGTCAGCTTGGGCAGGTAGGTTTTCTTCTGCTCGTCGGTGCCGTGGGCGTGCAGCGCTTCATAGGCGCCGTGCGACAGGCCGGGGTACATCGTCCACGCCTGGTTGGCCGAGTTGAGCATCTCGTAGAAGCACTGGTTCACCACATGCGGCAGACCCTGGCCGCCATAGGCCGGGTCGCAGCTCAGCGCGGGCCAGCCGCCTTCCACGTACTGCTGATAGGCCTCCTTGAAACCCTTGGGCGGCGTGACCTCGTGCGTTTCCTTGTTGAGCGTGCAGCCCTCCGTGTCGCCGCTCTGGTTGAGCGGGAAGATCACCTGCGACGCGAACTTGCCGCCTTCCTCGAGCACCGCATTGATGGTGTCGGCATCGATGTCCTTGTGCGGCGGCAGGGCCTGCAGCTCAGCCGGCACGTTGAACACTTCATGCATCAGGAACTGCATGTCGCGCAGCGGGGGGTGTACTGGGCCATCGTGAACTCCTTGAATGTGGGAATCGAGAGAAGGGTTGAGGAAAGCAGGGGCTGATCGGGTTATCGGCGTTGCGTGCGTGCCGCTTGACGCGGCGCAGCGGCGTAGTAGCCCACCACCCGCTCAAAGCCGATGCGGGCACGGTCGAGGGCGCCCGGCACGCGCAGGAAGCGGGCATCGTGGTGCACGGCGAGGATGTGCCCGTGGATCTCGAACAGCATCTGCTGGGCATCGGTGTCGTCGCGCAAGTGGCCTTCGGCCACGGCCATGCGGATGGCGCGCTCCAGCGCGAGGTGCCAGGCACGCACCATCTCGACCAGCGCGTCGCGCACGGGGCCGGGCCGGTCGTCGAACTCGACGGCACCGCTGATGTAGATGCAGCCCGAATCCAGCTCGACCGACACGCGCTTGATCCAGCGCTCGAAGAAGGCGCGCAGACGCGGCAGGCCGCGCTCCTCGCGCAGTGCCGGGAAGAACACTTCTTCCTCGAATTTGGCGTGGTATTCGCGGATGACCGAGATCTGCAGCTCTTCGCGCGAGCCAAAATGCGCGAAGACGCCCGACTTGCTCATCTGCATCACATCGGCCAGCGCGCCGATCGACAGGCCTTCCAGGCCCATGTGCGACGCCAGGCCCAAGGCGGCCTCCAGAATGGCGGCGCGGGTCTGCTGGCCTTTCTGCATCTGGCGGGGCGTGTCGCGCAGCGAACGGGGGTTGGCACTCATGGTCGTCGTGCAACAAAAATGAAACGAACGATCGTTCTATTCTTACCGACCTTCCCCGGAGAAAGCGAGCCCCTCATGCGCTCTTTGTCACCTTTTTCTAGGGCTTGTCGCCTAAGAGATTGCGCTCGGCCGGGGGAACTCAAGGGTTAACCCTCGATTTGTGACAGCCAGGATGACGGCATGAAGATCACGGTGGTCGGACTTGGGGCCGTCGGCGGCCTGCTCGCGGCACGGCTGGCGCTGGCCGGACATCAGGTGAGCGCCCTGGCGCGTGGGCGCACGCTGCAGGCGGTGCGCGAGCGCGGCGTGGGGCTTCGCATGGGCGGGCAGGTGCAGCACGCGGCGCTGCAGGCGAGCGACGACCCGGCGGCCTTCGGCCCGCAAGACCTGATGCTGATCGCCCTCAAGGGCCAGGCGCTGCCCGGACTGGCCGGCACGCTCGCGCCGCTGATCGGCCCGCACACGCTGATCGTGCCCGCGATGAACGGCGTGCCCTGGTGGTTCCTGCAGACGCCCGCGCTGCAGGCACGTTTCACGGCGGCGCAACGGCAGCTCGACAGCGTCGACCCGAGCGGCGACACCGGCCGCGTACTGCCGCTCTCGCAGGTGCTGGGCTGCGTGGTCCACCTCACCTGCTCGCAGCCGGAGCCGGGCGTGGTGCAGCATGGTTTCGGCGATCGGCTGATCTTCGGTGAACCCGCCGGCGGGGTGAGCGAGCGGGTGAACCGTGTCGCCTCCGTGTTCGCCGAAGCCGGCTTCAAGGCCGAGGCCAGCCACGACATCCGCCGCGAGATCTGGTTCAAGCTCTGGGGCAACATGACCATGAACCCGGTCTCGGCCCTCACTGGCGCCACGGCCGACCGCATCCTCGACGACCCGCTGGTGCGCGGCTTCATGCTGCGTGCGATGGCCGAGGCGGCGGCGGTGGGGGCGCAGATCGGCTGCCCGATCGAGCAATCGGGCGAAGAGCGCCTTGCCGTCGCGCGCCAGCTCGGCGCCTTCAAGACCTCGATGCTGCAAGACAGCGAAGCGAATCGCGCGCTGGAGATCGACGCCATCGTCACCGCCGTCCACGAAATCGGCGCCAGGCTGGGCATGGCCACCCCGAACATCGACACCGTGCTCGGCCTCGTGAGACTGATGGCTCGCACGCGCGGGCTGTATCCAGCATCTGTGTGATCGATTGATGACACTGTGGCGCTCCTACAGCGCCACGGCCTGCACCGCTATTGAGCGAATGGCACGGAATGGATTACTCTCGGGCAAGGAGATTGATCCGTGGAAGTGCTGCAACTGGATGTGTCCGGCCGACCGCAATCGTGGATCTCGGCCAAGGAAGCGGCGGTCATCTATGCCAGCGACGGCGTAGCCTGGACCCTCGGCGATGCCTTCTATGTGCTGCGCGGCGGCATGCAGCGGCGCACCGGCCTGCAATCGCGCATCGAGGTTCACCCCATCATCGCGGTGCGCGGGGCCATCCCCAGCCGCGCGTGGCGGCAGACGCCGGCGCTCTCCAACCCCAAGCTCTTTGCCCGTGATCGCCAGGTCTGCGCCTACTGCGGCGGGCGCTTCCACACCGACGACCTGACGCGCGAGCACATCGTGCCCACCTCGCGCGGCGGCCACGACACGTGGATGAACTGCATCACCGCCTGCCGCGCCTGCAACGGCCACAAGGGCAACCGCCTGCCCGAAGAGGTCAACATGTCGCTGATGTACCTGCCGTACGTGCCGAGCCTGCACGAAGACATGATCCTGCGCGGCCGGCGCATCCTCGCCGACCAGATGGAGTTCCTGCTGGCGAGCGTGCCGCGGCATTCGCGCCTGCGCTCCTAGTCGTCTTCCTCCGCGCTTGCCGCGACGAGCGGCGCGAGCGCCGCCACCAGCTCACGCAGCGCCACCGGCTTGGACAACAGCACGCAGCTTGGCGGCAAGACGGCCGGCTGCTGCGCACCGGCCCGGCCTGTGACGATCACCGCCGGCGTGCGGGTCTGCCACTGCTCGCGCAAGCGGGCCACCGCCTGCAAGCCATCCTGCTCGGCCCGCAGGTCGAGGTCGAACACCAGCGCATCGGGAAAGCGCAACTCTTCATCCAACTGCACACACAAGACCTCCAGTCGGCTGGCCGCCACCACATGCGCGCCCGCGGCCCGAAGCGCCGTGGCCAGCGCGTCGAGCGCCGCCTCTTCGTCATCGAGCACTGCCAGCATGCGGCCTTCGAGCCAGCGCAGGTCGGCCGCTGCACCCGCTGCGGCCGCCGCCTCCGGCGCCTCGCGGCGCAAAGTCGCCGGTGCCAGCACGCGAAAGCGGGTGCCCTGCCCGACCCGGCTGCACAGCGGCGCGAGCTGCAGGCCCAGCGACTGCACCAGCCCCCGCACGATGGTGAGCCCGAGCCCGCGGCCGCCTCGTGTGCCGCTGGCGTTGTCGAGCTGCACATACGGCTCGAAGACCAGCGCCTGGCTCTCGGCCGGAATGCCCGGCCCGTTGTCCCACACCTCGATCGCACACCCACCGGCATGCGGGCGCACGGCCAGCAGCACACGCGTCACCGTGCCCGCCGCCGCATGCGCCCGCAGGCCGTGGCGCACGGCGTTGCCGGCGAGGTTTTGCACCACCCGCGAAAACTGCGACCGGTCGACCCACAGGTGCACCGGGTGGCCGTGCACACGCACGTCGAGCGCCGTGGCGGCATGGCCGGCGCGCAGGTGTTCGGCCACGGCTTCGAGCACCTCGAGCACCTCCACCACACGCGGCTGCGACGTGAGCGCGCCCTGTTCGATGGCGCTGAACTCGCTGAACTGGTCGAGCATGCCCACGGCGTCGTCGGCCGCGCGCAGCTGGCGCTGCAGCACGGCGTCGAGCGGCGCCGGCAGGCCCTTGGCCTGCAGCGCATCGGCGTACAGGCGCACCGCCTGCAGCGGCTGGCGCAGATCGTGGCTGATGCTCGCGAGCAGCTGCGTGCGCGCCTGCTGCAGCCGGGTCAGCTGCTCGCGCTTGCTGTCGAGGTCCTGGATCAGCGCCTCGCGTTCGTCGAGTGCGGCGATGAGCCGCTGGTCGGTGGCCTGGATGTGCTGCCGCTCGATCCAGACGAACATGGCAACGAGCCCGAGGCAGAACGGCCACAGCGTCGAGAAGCTGGAGAGCGCCTGGTCCCACGCGACGATGGTCAGGGCCGTGCCCAGCAACAGCGCCAGCCCACCCTGGCGCCAGGACTGCCAGCCGAGGCTGGCCACGCCGGTGAGCAGCAGCACCAGCAACGAGGCAGCGGCCCCACCCGCCGCCAGCCGCGAGCTGCCGAGCGCCACCCCCGCCAGCAGCGCTGCCGCGCCCCCGGCGCCCGGTGCAGCAGCAGCAGCGCAAGCGCGCACACGCCGCCCCAGGCCAGCGCCATCGTCTGCGGCTGCAGCTCGTCCAGGCCCAGCACCGCCTGCGCACGCTGCAAGGCCATCACGTCATACGGCAGCTGCCACTCCCAGAAGCTCTGCGCCGCGATCAGCGTGAGGCCGAGCGCGATCAGCCACAGGCCCAGGCGGCGCCGCCGGCGTGGCGCTTCGAGTGCGATCTCGCTGCGGCTCATCTCGAGTCAAGCACCGCCGGCACGCGGTAGCCCCGCTGGCTGAGCGCCACCAGCGCCTTGGTCCGGTTGGGCACACCGAGAGCCTGCAGCGCCGCGGTGATGTGTTTCTTGACCACCACCTCCGAGCGGTCGAGCCGGCGCGCGATCTCCTTGTTGCGCAACCCTTGCACCACATAGCCGAGCACTTCGACCTGCCGTTCGGTGAGGCCGAGCGCCGACAGCTCCGACAGCTCACGCCCACCCGTCTCGGGCAGTGCCGCCAGCCCGTCGGACACCGACTGCGGCAGGTGGATCGCGTGCTCCACCAGCACCCGCGTCAGCGCATGGCGCAGCTCGGCCGGCGCCGCGGCCTTGGAGATGAAGCCCATCGCGCCGGCATCGAGCGCGGCGAGCACGGTGTCGCGATCGTCCTGCGCACTGAGGATGACCACCGGCACGTACGGGTAGGCCTCGCGCAGCTTGTGCAGCCCGGCCATGCCGTGCACGTCGCCGAGCGTGAGGTCGAGCAGCACCAGGTCGAAGCGCCCGGCGCTCGCGAGCGTGTGCAGCGCCTCGGCCAGCGAGCCGCACAGCTGGACACGCAGCTGCGGCAGGGCCTCGTTGATCAGGAGCTGCAGGCCATGGCGCACCAGGCCGTGGTCGTCGACGAGCAGCACCGAGGAGACGGGCGTCATGGGAGGTCCTTCCGGATGGAGGCGTGCGCACCGCCGCCTGGCCGCTGCTCAGGATACCAACGGATCATTCGCGCGCCGTGGCGCTTGCGGCACACTGGCCGCCACCAGGCCCTCGGGCCGCTCGCGATGCAAGGGATCGACTGCGCCATGAACCGACGACACCTTCTCTCCAGCACCGTGCTCGTGCTGCCGTGGCCCGCGGTGCGGGCGTCCGACGGCTTCACGCTGGTGACCGAATCGCTGGCGCAGGCCGAACGCGAACACGTGGCGCGGCACGGCGCCGATGAGCCGCCGCCCAAGCGCGTGCGTTCGCTGTTCCCGGCCATCAAGGTGGTCGCACCGCGCGCCACCCGCGACGACCTCGTCTCGCCACTGCGCATCGAGCTGCTGTTCGAGACCTCGCCCGACGCGCGCATCGTGCCGGCCACCTTCCGGGTGCTGTACGGGATGCTCAAGTTCGACCTCACCGACAACGTGCGGCAGAACGCCACGCTCACCGAACGTGGCCTGCTCGCCGAGAAGGCGGCGGTGCCCAAGGGCAGCCACCGCCTCTTCCTGCAGATCGGCGACGACAAGGGCCGTGTCACCGAGCAGGAGCTGCGGGTGAAAGTGGGCGGCTGAGCCGCCCTGTCACCCACCGCCCCGCGACGTCAGACCGCGGCCGTGGCGTCGCCGGAGGCGGCGGCCAGCAGCCGCGCCACCAGCTCGACCTGGCGCTTGGCGCCGGTCTTCTCGTAGAGATGCTGCAGGTGGGTGCGCACGGTGGACATGCGCACCTCCAGCGTGTTGGCGATCTGCGCCGGCGACGCACCTCGCGCGAGCAGGCGCGCGACCCGTGCCTCGGCGGGCGTGAGGCGCCAGCGCGAGCGCAGGCTCGCATCGTCGTCGCCGCGCTGCGGGCGCAGGGTGGCGATCGCGACCGCGTGCCCCGGCTCGCGCGCCTCGGTGCCCGGCAGGCGGTTGAAACCGAGCACCGACCAGCCCTCGTCCTGGCCGCCCACGCCGGTCTGCGACACCCCGCCCTGCAATGCGCGGCCGATGTCGTCGGCCACCTCGCACCAGCGTGACTGGCGCCGCACCTGCAGGCGGCCGAAGGCATCGCAAGCCAGCAGGCGGTGCTGCGCGACGAGGCGCCGGGCCGCGGGGTTGAGGTCGACCACACGGCCATCGGCGGCCACCGCGAACACCGCCTGGTCGCAGCTGTCGAACAGCTGGCGGCCGATGGCGGCGAAGGTTTCGATCAGGGAGGTGGGGTTCATGGCAAAGGCTCCGGGCGCTGCGAGTTGTGAGGTCAGCCGCCCTTCTGGGGGCGGGCGAGTGTCTTGAGGGCAAAGCGGCCGTCGTCCTCGAACAGCCAGGCCTCGACGAAGCCGTTGACGCGCAGCTCCTCGCGCAAGGCCTCGGGCCATGCATCGGGCAGGTCATGGGGCACAGAGACGCGGGCCACACTGTCGAGGGCCTTGCGGGTCAGCTCGGGGCGCAGCGGGTTGTCGCGCAGCACCTCGGCCTGCCAGCAGCCACCGTCGCCCAGCCGCACCCGCAGCACCACCACCGCGCGCAGCAAGGGCTGCGGGGCCTGGTGGTGCACATCGGCAGGGGCGCTCGCGTAGAGGCGGTGGGCGAAGTCGGCGCGGCTGTCGGCCACGGTCTGGGCCTGCGCGCGAACGCTGGCGAAGCCGGCGCACAGCGCAAGGGCGGCGGTGAAGGCGGTCAGGTACTTCATGGCAGGTCCTCTCGAAGGGGTGGTGCGATGGCGTCCATTGCACCGCCGCCGCCTGCCGGGGCGAAGTAGACCGAGGTATACCTTCAGCGCCCTTCAGCGCACCTCGTCGACCGACGCGAGTGCGGCCCCGTAGGCGTCGGAGCAGGCGCTGCCGCCAGCGCAGGCGCCGGGCGTGCCGTCGACGAGCACGGCCTGCAGACGGGCGCGGCCCCGCTCGTCGAGCAGCGTCTTGAGGAATGGACCCGAGGGCTCGGCCGCCAGCCCTGACAGGTCGCGCGGGCTGTCGGTCACCATCACGAGCAGCGTGTTGCGCCCCGGCGGGCCGCCGGCCACGATCTGCCAGCGCGGGCGCGGCAGGCGCAGGGTCTGGCCGGCCCGGATGCGGTTGTCGCCGTCGAGCGCGTTGGGGAACAGCAGGTACAGGCTCTTGCCGTCGGAGCCGGCGAGCGCCACGTAGACATGGCCCGCATGCAGCGACGTGACGCGCAGATCGAGCGCATCGTGCTCGATGCGCAACGAGGGCTGGGCCAGCGCGAGGTCGACGAAGCGCCCACCATGGCGCTGCCGGTACACCTCGGCCAGCACATCGGCGGGGGTGGCCGTGGCGAGCCCGGCGCCCGTGGGCGGCAGCTGCTCCCAGGCCGGCACGAAGGCCGGGTTGCCGGCCACCGTGAGGTGCTGGCCGGTGATGCCCGGGTGCTGCACCAGCGCTGCACTCAGCCGCGCCTGCGCGCACTGCGTGACCTCTTCAACGGTGATGGCGCCGCTGCCGTCGAGGTCGCGCGCCTCGCCCAGCAGGCAATCGCGCCAGGCCACGGTGGCCAGCCCGCCGCGCGAAGCGCTGTCGAACGACAGCTCGTCGGGCCGGCTGGCCGCCACATGCACCACGTTTTCCATCGCCCCGCCGCCCTGCTGCAGCACGAGCGCGAGGCCCCGCGCGCGGAAGTTGCTGGGCACGGCGCAGGCCTCGGGCGAGGGCGCGAGCGTGAACTTGGGGGTGAGCGTCTCTGCCGGCTCGGCGGTGCGGCGGGTGCGCACCGCCGCACCGGCCACACCACCGGAGAAACAGGCGTCGTAGAAGACGAAGAGCTTGTCGACCTTGTCGGCGAGCGGCTTCATCAGGCCGGCCAGTTCGACGTTGGTGATGGTCTGCGCATCGGCCGCCAGCAGGCCCTCGGTGCAGCCGTCGCGCCGGGTACCGGGATCGAAACTGCGCGTGCCGTGCCCGGAGTAGTAGACGAACACACGGTCGCCCGATGCCACACGCTGGGTCAGCGCATGCAAGGCTTCGCGGATGCGCGGCGCGGTGGCCTCGGCGTCGCGCAGCACCGTCACCTGCGCGTCGGGGATGGCCATCGCGCGGGCGATGCGCCGTGCGCTCTCGACGTCGTGACCCACGCCCGGCAGGCGGGGAATGGCCGGCTGGCCGTAGTCGCCGATGCCAATGACCAGCGCATGCCGCGTGGTGCGCGGCACGGCCGCATCACCACGCGACTGCGCGGCGGCAGATGAGGCGGGCACCAGCCAGGCCGCCAGCGCCAGCCCGGCCAGGGCGGCGAACGCACGCATGGTCTGGACCCGCCTCATCGCGCCGCCGCCGTGCCGAGGTTGACGATGTGCACGCGCCGGTTCTCGGCGGCCAGCGGGTCGGCCGGGTTGGCCGGCTGCTGCGCGCCGCGCCCGACGGTCGTGATGCGCTCTCCAGCCACGCCGTGCAGTTGCAGGAAGCGCCGCACCTCGTCGGCACGCGATTGCGACAGGCGCAGGTTGTAGCCCGGCGCACCCTGTGCATCGGTGTGGCCCTCGACGAGAAAACGGCTGCCGGCGAGTTGCGGCGAGCGCAGCGCGGCGGCGAGTCGCATCAGCTCGGCCACCCCTTGCGGGCGCAGGCGGGCGGAGTCGAAGTCGAACTGGATCGCCATCGACAGGCTGGGCGGTGCGGCCGCAGCGGTCGGCGCGCTGGCCGCGCCCGCGTCGGACGACGGCAGCTCGCGCACGATGAGGTTGCGAGAGCTGCGGGTGGCCGGCGCTTCGGCGGGCCTGGGCGCCAGCGCGTCGATGATGCGCTGCGTCTCGGCATCGGGCGCGGCCGCCGGCTGGCCGTGCGCCTGCGGCAGCGCGTCCCACCCCGCCACCAGCAGCACGGCCGCAGCAACGAAGGCCTCAGCGCGCCTCATGGCGGATCACCGCGACCGTGGAGGTGACATCGTTCAGGCGGTAGTCGGCCGCACCGGCAAACGACATGGTCTCGTCGGGCTGGGCGAGGTTGACCAGCGCCTTCGGCTTCAGCGCCCCGCTGGCCGCCGCCTGCACCACCGGGTTGGGGCCACGCCCGCAATCGGGCAGCTTGCCGGCGAAGCGCGGCGCCCAGGCCGCCGCCGCCGAGCCCGGCGGCAGGCAGGGGTAGAAGTAGAAGCGGATGATCTCGGCGCCCGGCCGGCCCACGAGCTTGATGCCGAGGTCGCGCGGCAGGCGGTTGAGCTGGTCGGGCAGCACGGTGTAGACGCCCAGGTCGGCGACCTGCCCCGTCGGGTCGATGTTTTCCAGCCGCACCTGGCCCGGCAGGTTGGTCGAGTAGAGCAGCGCAAACACGTCGCCGGTGTGCAGCACGGGCGCCTCGCCGGTGCGCAGCTCGATCGGCTTGACGACCGCAAACGACTGCGGGTCCAGCTGCTGCAGCGCATACCCCACCACCGGCGCGAGCGTGGTGCCCTCGGCGAGCGGCAGCGCGGTCGGCGCCGCCGCGGGCTCGCGCTCCAGCAGGCGGCGAAAGAGCCCGAGCGGCGAATCGCCGAAGAGGTGGTCGGTCACCATGCCCGCCACCTGGTTGAGCACGAAGGCGAGCAGCGGCGAGACCTTGGGCTGCGGTGTGTCGTCGGCCACCGCCGGCGCCGCTGGGGCGGGCGGTTTTTCATCCGCGGCCAGTGCCGGCCCGGCACCGCAGGTGAGCGCCAGCGCCAGCATCCAGGTGGGCAATCGCATCATGGCGTTGGGTGGCTGAGTCATGGTGCTGGCCATTCAAGCACGCGTCGTACCGGCCGGGAGGTAGCCCTTGGTCTACCGCGCGCTCAGCCTCCCCGCCGCGGCACCCGTCTCACCGCGACGAGGCGCAGCGATTCGCGGTCGGTCGGGCGTGAGTTCTGGGTCATGCTGATGTCGTTGCGCACGAGGGTCATGGTCGTGGGCTCGATCCACATCGTGCCGCCCATGAAGGTGGTGGCCACCCCGGGCAGACTCGACTCGCCGCGGCGCTCGATGCGGTAGGCCTTGAAGGTGCCGGCCGGCACCGTCACCTCCTCGAAAGCGGCCACGCGAAACTCGTAGAAGTTGGTGGCCGGCGGCTGGCCTTCGACGGTGTTGGTGAACGCCGAGCGCCAGCGTTTGCCCAGCGCCAGGTCGGACGGCACCATCAGGATGCCCGGGTCCTTCACGCCGCGCGAGTTCTTCAGCACCGAGCCCATCTGGTCGAGGATCTGCGCGCCGTGGTTGATCTCCACCCGATCGGCGTCTGCAAACGTCACCCGCTGGGTCAGCCGCCGGGCCACACCCGAGAAGCCGTCGACCACGTCGTACACCAGCTCGTCGCCCAGCTCGAAACGGTTGACGCCGGCCGGCAGCGGGATCACGCCTTGCGCATTGGGCTGCGCACGCACCTGCGTCCGCTGCAGCTGCTCCAGGCGGAACTGCGCCTGCTCGCTGATGAGGCCGCTCGGGTACTTCTGCAGGTAGGCGTAGAAGTCGTCGGGGCGGGTGGAACCCTTGATGCGGTCCCAGTCGGCCTTCTCGCGCAGCAGCGCCGCCTCGACCTTGCGCAGGTCTTCCACTTCGCGGGCGCGTACCGCGGCCTTGGGGTCGAAGGAGAAGTCGTCTTCCAGGCTGGTGCTCTCCCACGGCACCTGGCGGCCCTCGCTGCTGCGGCGCACCTGCAGGCGCACCCGCTTGAACACATCTTCGATGCGCGCTCCGGGCTGCTGAAGCTCCTTCACCAGGTGCTGCGTGTAGAGCCCGTTGCCGGTTTTCGCGTCGCCGTCTTCGGCCACGTTGCCAGGCGCCGTGGCATACGCGAGCAGGGTGCCGGGCGGGGCGTCCATCTGCGCCAGGCCCTTGGCGCTGCCGGTGGCCCCGAAGGGGTTGTCGCGGCAGGCATCGAGCACGACGATGTTCATGCGGTTGCCGGCGCTCTTGAACGCATCGACCACCTGCTGCACGTCGACCGCCTGCTGGCGCACGTCTTGTGCACTGGCGAGCTTCGCATCCACCGGCACCATGTAGTTGCGCCAGTCGAGCTGCAGGCCGTGGCCGGCGTAGTACAGGAGGCCCACGCCGCGGCGGTCTTTGAGCTGATCGCGCACCTGCGTGATCGCCTGCTCCATCTCGGCTTTCTTCGCGTCGCGCACCTCCACCACCGAGAAGCCCATGCCCTTGAGGGCCTCACCCATCGCACGTGCGTCGTTGAGCGGGTTCAGGAGGGGTGCGGCGGCATAGGCGGCGTTGCCGATCACAAGCGCCACGCGCAGCTCGGCGGGCGACAGGGCCACGGCAGGCATGGACACGAGAACGCAGGCCGCCATCCAGTGGCAGGCCTTTGTCTTTGCACGGGTTCGGTGGCTCATGTTCATCTGCTCCCAGTTCAAGGCCCCGGCCGGGGCCCCCGCGTCATGCGCACCAGCCGCATCGATTCGCGCGCACCGGGGCCGCGGTAGCTGATGTCGTTGCGCACCATCATCATCGTCGCCGGGTCCACCCACATCGTGCCGTCCATGAAGACCGACGGCTGGCCCGGCGGCCGCGCCTCGCCGCTGCGCTCGATGCGAAAGGCCTTGAAGGTGCCGGCCGGCACCGTGACCTCTTCCAGCGCCACCACCCGGAACTCGTAGTAGTTGGTGCTGCCCTTCGAGTTGGGGTTCATGCGGTTGATGAAGGCCGACTGCCAGCGTTTGCCCACCGCCAGGTCGGCGGGCACCATCAGGTAGCCCGGGTCTTTCACGCCACGGCGGTTCTTGATGACGGTGCCCATCTGGTCCATCACCTCTTCGCCGCCATTGATCTCGACGCGCTGCGCGTCGGCATGCGTGACACGCTGGGTGACACGCCGCACCTCGCCGCTGTAGCCGTCGATCACGTCGAAGACGAGCTCATCGCCCAGCTGGTAGCGGTTGGCCCCTGCGGCCAGTGCCACCACACCCTGCGCCCCGGGCCTGGCGGCAACCTGTTGCTTCTGCAGCTGATCGAGCCTGAACTGGGCCTGCTCGCTAACGAGGCCGCTCGGGTGCTCTTGCAGGAAGGCGTAGAAATCTTCCGCGCGGGCCGAGGCCTTGATGCGGTCCCAGTGCTGCACTTCGCGCTGCAGGCGGCTTTCCACCGTCTCGAGCGAGGGCCGCTCGCGCCCGCGCGAAGCGGCCTTGGGATCGAAGGAGAAGTCGTCTTCGAGACTGGTGCTCTCCCACGGCACCTGCCGCCCTTCGCTCCCACGCCGCACCTGCAGGCGCACGCGCTTGAACACGTCTTCGATGCGCGCCTGCGGCTGCTGCATCTCCTTGACCAGGTGCCGGGTGTAGAGGCTGTTGCCGGCCTTGGCATCGCCATCCTCGGCCACGTTGCCCGGCGCGGTGGCAAACGCGAGGAAGGTGCCGGGCGGGGCGTCCATCTGCGCCAGGCCCTTGCCGCTGCCGGAGGCGCCGAAGGGGTTGTCGCGGCAGGCGTCGAGCACGAGGATGTTGGTGCGGGTGCCGGCGCTCCTGAACGCATCGACCACCTGCTGCACGTCGATCGCCTGCTGGCGCACGTCTTGTGCGTTGGCGAGCTTGGCATCCACCGGCACCATGTAGTTGCGCCAGTCGAGTTGCACGCCGTGGCCGGCGTAATACAACAGGCCGATGCCACGGCGGTCTTTCAGCTGCTCGCGCACCTGGGTGATGGCCTGCTCGATCTCGGCTTTCTTCGCGTCGCGCACTTCCACCACCGAGAAGCCCATGCCCTTGAGGGCCTCGCCCATCGCACGGGCATCGTTGAGCGGATTGGCCAGCGGAGCCGAGGCGTAGGCGGCGTTGCCGATCACCAGCGCCACGCGCAGCTCGGCCGGGGCCTGGGCGGAGGCGCTGAACGAGATACACGCGGCCAGTCCGACGACTTGCACAAGTTTTTTCATCATGAACCTCGGTGACGCGACACCAACTCGCGGATGAGGACGTCCGGGGCGGCGCCGGGTGACGCCCTGCGCTCGACGCGCAGCTTGACCGGCAGGCCCCACTCGGGCTGGAGCCAGCTCGTGCTGTGCACGCGCAGGCCGGTGTCGTAGACCATCTCGATCTCCACGCGGTAGGCCTCGAAGCGGCCGTTGGCGAGCTCCACCGTCTCGTGGGCGGCGACGCGGCTGGTGTAGTCGATCCAGCCGCTGCGCCCATCTTTCTCGGTGCGCAGCGTGCGGCCGCTCCAGCGCCGCCCCACCTGGTAGTCGGCACCCGGCACCAGGACGAGCGGCGGGTCGTAGGTGTGCAAGGCATCTTTGACCACGGCCCCCGCCACGGTGGACGCGCCTTCGGTGCGAGCCCCGAAGATGCCGGTGTATTCGGCAATCCCGTCGGTCACACGGTTGACACGCACCGTGCTGCGGTAGCGCTCGATGCCGGTCAGTCCATCGAGGTAGCGCATCTCATAGCGGTCCCCCGTGCGAAAGCGCCCTGCCGCCGCCGGCTGCACCGACCCATCACGCGCGGCTTGCGGCCGCAGGCCGGGCTCGTCGAGCAGATCGAGACGGGCCTGCGCCAGCTCGGCGATCGCGCCCGACGGGTAGGCCTGCAGGAAGGCATAGAAATCGCCGGCCTGGCGCGAGGCCTTGATGCGGTCCCACGCCGTCTTCTGCTGCAGGAACAGTTGCTCGGCATTGGGGGCCGGCGCCGCCGCGCCGCCGAAGATGAAATCGTCTTCCAGGCTGGTCGACTCCCACGGCACCTGCCGGCCCTGGCTCTGCTGCCGCACCTGCAGGCGCACGCGTTTGAAAACTTCTTCGATGCGGGCGTGCGGGCGGCGCATCTCCTTCACCAGGTGGCCGGTGTAGAGGCCGTTCCCGGTGGCCGCGGCCGAGCCGTCTTCCGCGAGGTGGCCGGGCGCGGTGGCATAAGCGAGCAGCGTGCCGGGCGGGGCGTCCATCTGCGCGAGGCCCTTGCCGCTGGCGCTGCTGCCGAAGGGGTTGTCGCGGCAGGCGTCGAGCACGACGATGTTCATGCGGGTGCCGGCGTCGCGGAAGGTGTCGAGCACCTGCTGCACATCCAGCGCCTCCCGGCGCACGTCGGCGGCGCTGCGCGGGCGGGCGTCGACCGGCAGCAGGTAGTTGCGCCAGTCGAGCTGCAGGCCATGGCCGGCGTAGTAGAGCAAGCCGATGCCGTGGCGGCCGGCCAGGGCCTCGCGCGCCGAGCCGAGGGCCTTTTCCATCTCGGCCTTGGTGGCATCGCGCGCCTCCAGCACCTGGAAACCCATGTCGCGCAAGGCCTGCGCCATGTCGCGCGCATCGTTGACGGGGTTGGCGAGCGGCGCAGCCTCGTAGCGGGCGTTGCCGATGACGAGCGCCACGCGCAGCTCGTCGGCTGACACGGGGGCGGCCACCCATGCGAGCGCCATGGTCACCGCACACCAGCCTCGACCGATCCACTTCGCTGCCAGCACCACGCCCTCCCCGCCTTGCGAGCCCACGCGCATTCTGAAGGGCAGGCCCCGGCCGGGGCAAGACGGTGCGTCCTCCACTTGGGGGAGGCGCGCCGGACCTGCCGTTCAGCCGATGGCGGAGAGTTCGGCCTCGACCTGCTGGGCGGTGATGAACTGGATCGCGTGCCAGCCGTGGGCGCGGGCGATCTCGACGTTTTTCGCGACGTCGTCGATGAACACCGTCTGCGACGGTTCGATGCCGAAGCGTTCGGTCGCGAGCTGGAAGATCTCGGGCTCGGGCTTGATCAGCTTCACCCGCGAGGAAAACACCCCGTCGGTGAAGCGTGAGAAGAACGCGTGCGTGCTCTCCAGGTGCACCGCGTAGGGCTCGGGCATGTTGGAGAGGAAGTACAACTTGTGGCCTTGGTCGTGCAGACGGTGCAGCAGGTCGACGGTCTCTTTCTGCGCCGCGAGCTCGCCCGGCACCGCGTCGATCACGGCCTGCACCTCGCCCAGCTCGAAGCCGAGCCGCTCGGCGATCAACGGGGCCAGCTCGGGCACCTCGATCGTGCCGCGGTCGAAACGGCCCCAGTCGCCTTCGTAGTTCTGAAAAAATCGAGCACCAGCTGCTGGGCGGCCGCTTCGTCGACAGCGCGGTGCGGCAGGGTGCGCTTGAGCAATTCCTTCGGCCGCCACTGGAACACCACCCCGCCGAAGTCGAACACCACGTGCTTCTTCATGCTCATGCGCGCAGCCTCGCCATGAGGCCCGCGGTCGAGGCGTCGAGCCCGTCCGTGTCACCCGAGGCGAAACGCGGCAGCAGGTCGTTGCACAAGGCCTTGCCCAGCTCCACTCCCCATTGGTCGAAGCTGTTGATGCCCCACAGCACGCCGGCGGTGAACACCCGGTGCTCGTACATCGCGATCAGCGCGCCCAGGCTGCGCGGCGTCAGCTCGTCGAGCATCAGCGTGGTGCTGGGCCGGTTGCCGGGGAAGGTGCGATGGCGGGCGATGGTGGC
Source organism: Rhizobacter sp. J219 (assembly GCF_024700055.1). Classification (GTDB taxonomy): domain Bacteria; phylum Pseudomonadota; class Gammaproteobacteria; order Burkholderiales; family Burkholderiaceae_C; genus Rhizobacter. The sequence goes on along the minus strand of NZ_JAJOND010000001.1, from coordinate 4,819,655 downwards.
GGCGTCCAGCTCGGGCGAGGCGGTGGGCGCCTTCTCGGCTGCGGCTGCTTCCGTGCTCTTGCCGAGCATCAGCGCCTGGCTCTGCGCGAGGCCGTTGGCGAGCAGCTTGGTGTGCAGTTCGACCAAGTCGTGCGTCGGCCGCTTGACGAGGATGAACTCGACCGGCACGACGTCGGTGCCCTGGTGGAGCATCTGGAAAAACGCGTGCTGTCCGTTCGTGCCGGGCTCACCCCAGACCACCGGGCTCGTGCCGTAAGGCAGGCGCGCGCCACTGAGGTCGACGCACTTGCCGTTGCTTTCCATCTCGAGCTGCTGCAGGTAGGCCGGCAGGCGGCGCAGGCCCTGGTGGTAGGGCGCGACGCTGCGGCTCGTGAAGCCGTGGAAGTTGCGGTACCAGACGTCGACGAGGCCCAGCAGCACCGGCAGGTTCTGCGCGAGCGGGGCCTCCGCGAAGTGGCGGTCCATCGCGTGCGCACCGGCGAGCAGCGAGCGGAAGTGGTTGGCACCGATGGCAAGGGCGATCGGCAGGCCGATCGCCGACCACATCGAGTAGCGGCCACCCACCCAGTCCCAGAAGCCGAAGGTGGTGCTGATGCCGAACTCGGCTGCGGCCTTGACGTTGGTGGTGGTGGCGACGAAGTGCTTTTGCGTGTCGGTGCCGCCATTGGCGAGGAACCAGGCTTTCGCGGCCTGCGCGTTGGCCATCGTCTCCTGCGTGGTGAAGGTCTTGCTCGCGATGATGAAGAGCGTCTCGCTCGGCTTCAGCCCGCGCAGCACCGGCGTGATGTCGTGGCCGTCGACGTTGGAGACGAAGTGGAAGCTCAGCTCGCGGTGGCAGAAGGCGTCGAGCGCCGGCACCACCATCTGCGGCCCGAGGTCGCTGCCGCCGATGCCGATGTTGACGACGTGGCGGATGCCGCTCTTCGCGGTGTCACGCACGGTCTCGACGTACGCGAGCATGCGGTCGAGCACCTCGTGCACCTCGGCATTGAAGGGCGAGCGGCCTCGCGGTGCACGCAGTGCGGTGTGCAGCACCGCGCGGCCTTCGGTGAGGTTGGCGACGTCGCCGCGCAGCATCGCGTCGCGGCGGGCTTCGAGCTGGCATTCGGCGGCCAGGTCGAGCAGGAAGCGCTGGGTGGCGAGATCGATCAGGTTCTTCGACAGGTCGGCAAACACCTCGGGCGCCTCGACCTTGAAGGTGTCGAAGCGGCCGGGGTCGCGGGCAAAGGCCTCGCGCAGGTCAAGGTCACGGCCGTGGGCTTCAAAGTGGCCGGCCAGTGCCGCCCAGGCTTCGGTCTGGTCGCAGCGGGGAGCGTTCATCGTCGCAGTCACTTCAGGCCCTCGATGATCTTGTCGAGCTTGACGGCGTCGGCCGCGAAGGCGCGGATGCCCTCGGCCAGCTTCTCGGTGGCCATCGCATCTTCGTTGAGCGCGTAGCGGAAGCTCGCTTCGTTGTAGGTGACGGCATGGATGGCCGACTGCCGCGCGGCCTGCGGGTCGAGCCGGCGCTCGATCGGCGCCTCGCTCGCCTGCAGCTGCGCGAGCAGCTCGGGGCTGATGGTGAGCAGGTCGCAGCCGGCCAGCGCCACGATCTGGCCGACGTTGCGGAAGCTCGCGCCCATGACCTCGGTGTCGATGTCGAACTTCTTGTAGTAGGTGTAGATCTGCGTCACCGACTTCACGCCAGGGTCGTTGACGCCCGCGTTGGCCGCTTCGTCCCAGCCGCTGCCGGCCGATTTCTTGTACCAGTCGTAGATGCGGCCGACGAAGGGCGAGATGAGCCTCACGCCCGCGTCGCCGCAGGCCACGGCCTGGCAGAACGAGAACAGCAGCGTGAGGTTGCAGTGGATGCCCTCGTGTTCGAGGATGCGCGCGGCCTGGATGCCCTCCCAGGTGGCGGCGACCTTGATCAGCACCCGGTCGCGGCCGATGCCGGCGGCCTCGTACATCGTCATGATGCGGCGGGCGCGCTGCACGGTGCAGGCGGTGTCGAAACTCAGGCGCGCATCGACCTCGGTCGACACCCGCCCCGGCACGACCTTCAGGATCTCGCGGCCGAAGCGCACCAGCACCTCGTCGACCACCTCGTCCATCGGCCGGCCCTTGTGCGCGGCGACGGTCTCGGCAAGCAGCGGCGCGTAGTCCGGCTGCTGCACGGCCTTGAGGATCAGCGAGGGGTTGGTGGTGGCATCACGCGGCGCGAAGGCCCCGAGCTGCTTGAAGTTTCCGGTGTCGGCGACGACGGTGGTGTATTGCTTGAGCTGGTCGAGTTGGTTCATGTGCGAAGCCCCGTGCTGCGGCGATGGCTGATTAGAACCCGAGCCTGTGACGGGGTTCTGGAAGGCCCCCGAGGTTTGACGCCGCCAAGAAACAGCGGCATCATCCGGGATGAAACAAAGTTACATCGTAGCGCAAGCCATCGCGCAATCAAAGCGCTGCAGAAAGCACCTCAGATGTCCTTCGATCTCGTCTTCTTCGGTGGCACCGGCGACCTCACCTGGCGCAAGCTGATGCCGGCCCTGTTCCAGGCCTTCCGTCACGGCAAGCTGCCGGCCGGCGGGCGCATCCTCGCGGTGGCGCGCGACGAGCAGAGCGACGAGAAGTACCGCGCCTGGCTCAAGGAGCGCTTCCAGGATGTGGAAGGCGCCAAACGCCCGAGCGACGAGGAGTTCTCGCGTTTTGCCGAGCTGGTGCACTACCTGCGCATGGACCTGTCGCAGCCGGCCGACTACGCCCGCCTGAAAGCCTGGATCGAGACGCGCAACGCCGACACCGCGGTGCTCTACCTCGCCACCAGCCCGCACCTCTTTCCGCAGATCTGCGAGCAGCTCGGCGCCGTGGGGCTCAATGCCCCGCACATCCGCGTGGTGCTCGAAAAGCCGCTCGGCCATGACCTCGCAAGCGCCCAGGAGATCAACCGCGTGGTGCGCTCTGTCTTCAGCGAGACGCAGGCGTTCCGCATCGACCACTACCTCGGCAAGCCCTCTGTGCAGAACCTGATGGCGCTGCGCTTTGGCAACGTGCTCTTCGAGCCGCTGTGGCGCCGCGAGAGCATCGCCAACATCCAGATCACGCTCGCCGAAGGCCTGGGCGTGGGCACGCGCGGCGACTTCTACAACCGCACTGGCGCACTGCGCGACATGATCCAGAACCACGCGCTGCAGCTGCTCACGATGGTGGCGATGGAGCCACCGTCGAGCCACGATGCCGATGCGATCCGCGACGAGAAGCTCAAGGTGCTGCGCTCGCTCAAGCCCTTCACCGAGGAGACGGTGGCGCGCGACGTGGTGCGGGGGCAGTACCGCGCGGGCACCGCCGGCGGCCAGGCCGTGCCCGGCTACCAGCAGGAGCAGAAGGTGCCCGCGGGCAGCACCTGCGAGACCTTCGTCGCGCTGCGCACCGAGATCCAGAACTGGCGCTGGGCGGGCGTGCCCTTCTACCTGCGCACCGGCAAGCGGCTGGCGGCACGCGACGCGCAGATCGTCGTCAACTTCCGCCCCACGCCGCACAACATCTTCCCCGGCGTGAGCCAGCCCAACAAGCTCGTGATCAAGCTGCAGCCGGAAGACGGGCTGGAGCTGCACCTGCTCGCCGCCAAGGGCACGGGCCAGCAGGAGATGCTCTCGCCGGTATCGCTCGACCTCGACTTCGACAAGGCCTTCGCCGAGAACCGCGTGGGCGCCTACGAGCGCCTGCTGCTCGACGCCATCGCCGGCAGGCTCAACCTCTTCGTGCGCAGCGACGAGCAGGAGCAGGCTTGGCGCTGGGTCGAGCCCATCCTGCAGGCGTGGGCAAAAGACACCACCGGCCCGCGACCCTACGCCGCCGGCACCTGGGGCCCGGCCGCCGCAAGCGCGCTCGTGGCGCGCGACGGATTTGCCTGGTCCGAGGAACAATAGCCCCCATGCTCGACCGCATCCGCGCCTCCCTGCCCGCGTTGCCGCCTGCCGAACAGCGCGTCGGCAAACTGCTGCTGAGCGATTCGCGCAGCTTCGCCACCCTGCCCGTCAGCGAGCTGGCCAAACGCGCCCACGTCAGCAAGCCGACCGTCGTGCGCTTCTGCCGAAGCGTGGGCTACGACGGGCTGGCCGACTTCAAGCGCAAGCTGGCCGGCAGCGTCAACGAAGGAGTGCCCTTCGTGCACCGTGCGGTGGACGAAGACGACAAGGTCGACGACGTCATCGTGAAGGTGATCGACAACGCGGTGAGCGCCCTGCTCAAGTACCGCAACGACGCCGCTGGCCTCGCCTTCGACCGCGCTGTCTCGGCGTTGGTGGCCGCCGGCAAGGGCGGCCGGCGCATCGAGTTCTACGGCGTGGGCAACTCGGGCATCGTGGCGCAGGATGCGCAGCACAAGTTCTTCCGCCTGGGCGTGAATGCCGCCGCCATCAGCGACAGCCACGTGCAGGTGATGAGCGCCACCATGCTGCAGCCGGGCGACTGCGCGGTGATCATCTCCAACTCGGGCCGCAGCCGCGACCTGATCGACGTGGCCGAGATCGCCCGCAAGAAAGGCGCGACCACCATCTTCATCACCACCAGCGGCTCGCCGCTCGCGGCGATGGGGCAGTCGGGCTCGCAGCAGGTGCTGCTGCCGGTCGACCACCCGGAAGACTTCGACCGCTACAGCCCGATGGTGTCGCGGCTCCTGCACCTGCTGGTGATCGACATCCTCACCACCAGCGTGGCGCTCAAGCTCGGCAAGGAGTTGCGCCCGATGCTGCAGGACATCAAGCGCAACCTGCGCAGCAAGCGTTACGCCGTGCCCACCTGAAGCGGTGCGTCAGGCCGCCTTGTCTTCGGGTGGCATCAGGAGCACGTCGACGCCGTAGAGACGCGCCAGCTCCGCCAGCTTCTTCGGTGCATTACGCACCGCGAAGCCCTTGCCCCAGCCCGTGGCGAGCCGCTGGCATTCCAGCAGCACCGCCAGCGCCGAGGAGTCGAACTGCTGCAGGCCCGAGGCGTCGACCATCACCAGAGACTCGTGCGCCTCCGATTGAGCCTCTTGTTGCAGGGCCTGCGACAGCATGCGCTGCGCATCGCGGGCCTCCTGCAGCGTGACGGTGGCGGGGAGCACCAGCATGTTCAGCTCTTCGCGGCGGCCTTGTTGCGCTCGGCCAGCTTGGCGATCAGGCCATCGATGCCACCGGCGCTGATCTCCTGCGCGAAGGTGTTGCGGTAGTTCTCGACCAGCCAGATGCCCATCACGTTGACGTCGTAGATCTTCCAGGTGTCGCCGGTTTTCTCCAGGCGGTAGTCGAGCTGGATCGGGTCGCCCTTGCCGCGGATCTCGGTGCGCACCAGCACCTCGTTGTCGCCCGCTGCGGCACGCAGCGGCTTGAGCTGCACCGTCTGCTCGCGCACCTGCGCCAACGCGCCGGAATACGTGCGGACCAGCAGCACCTTGAATTCATCCTGCAGGCGCTTTTGCTGCTCGGGCGAGGCCTGGCGCCAGTAGCGGCCGACCGCCGAAGAGGTCATGCGCTGGAAATTCACATGCGGCATCACCTTGGTTTCGACCAGCGCCATCACCTTGTTGACGTCACCGGCCTGGATGGACTTGTCGGCACGCGCGGCCTCGAGCACTTCGTTGGAGACCCGCTTGACGAGTTCGTCAGGCGCCTGCTGGGCAAACGCCGTGCCCGCTGCACCCACACCGGCCCCCACCATCGCGAAAGCCGAAAACCATGTCATGAAACGTCGACGAAGAAGAAGCATTGGAAATCCTTTCAGGGCTCGAGCCATGCGGCACGGTTCGAGTTGGAGAGACGTGCGCCGGCCGAGTTCAGCGATCAACGCGCCAGGTGGCGCTGCGGTTGGCAGCATTACACAACAGCAACATGCGGCTCAGCGGCCCACCCCGGACGCCGCAGGGGCGGGCGCCGATGCGGCCGAAGCCGCTGCTGCCGGCGCGCTGGCGGCCGCAGCAGGCTGGGGCGGCGCGCTCGGCGGAGCGGCATCGGCCTCGTCGTCCGGCTCCTTCTCTTCGGGCGGGTCACCGTCGTAGACCAGGCTGCGGCGACGCTGCAGGTAGGCGTCGCGCACGAACACGTATTTGTCGAGCGCGATGTCGTTGAGCATGCCGGAGGCACCCAGCAGGTTGGCACGCTGGTTGACTGCTTGCAGACCCGCCGTGGCCGCCTTGGCGGCGTTGCTGCTCATCGCGAGGGCAGGCGACACCTGCACATCGAGCGGCAAGGCGATCGAGTCCCGCAGCGTCGACGGGCCGATCACCGGCCATACCACATAGGGCCCAGGCGCCATACCCCATCTGCCGAGCGTCTGGCCAAGATCTTCGCCCTGGCGGTCGGCACCGAACTCGCTCGCCACGTCGAGGAAACCGCCGAGGCCGAACAAGGTGTTCGTGCCCACGCGCACCATGTCCTGCAGGCCGTTGCTGAACTTGCCCTGCAGCATGTTGTTGACCGCCGACCACACGTCGGACACGTTGCCGAAGAAGTTGTTGACGCCACGGCGCACCGGCTCGGGCACGATCTTGGTGTAGGTCGTCGCGACAGGCTTGAGCACCGCCTCATCGACCTTGTCGTTGAACTTGTAGACCCGGCGGTTCCAGCGCTCCCACGGGTCGATGCGCTCGGAGCGCGACACAGAGGGGCTCGAAGGCGCGCCCGTGGTCGCGCAGCCGCTGAGCAGCACCACCCACCACGCAGCCAGCACAAGCGCCAGCCTGCGCATCACTTCTTCGCACCCGCCGGTGCGGGCGCCGCAGCGGGCGCTGGCGCGGGCGAGCCGGCATCGGCTGCCTTGTTGTAGAGGAACTGGCTGATGAGGTTCTCGAGCACCACGGCCGACTGCGTCTGCGTGATGACGTCACCCGCCATGAGGTTCTTCTCGGAGGCACCGGGCTCCAGGCCCAGGTACTGCTCGCCCAGCAGGCCGGCGGTGAGGATCTTGGCCGAGCTGTCTTTCGGGAACACAAACTTCTTCTGCATCTGCAGCACCACGTTCGCCTGGTAGCTCTTGTCGTCGAAGCCGATCGACTCGACCCGGCCGACCACCACACCCGCGCTCTTCACCGCGGCACGCGGCTTCAGGCCGCCGATGTTGTCGAACTTCGCCGTCACCGCGTAGGTCTCGTCGAAATTCAGGCTCAAGAGGTTGCCAGCCTTGAGCGCGAGAAACAGCACCGCCGCCGCCCCGATCAGCACGAACAACCCGACCCACACATCGTGACGAGATTTCTGCATCGCCATCACTCCCTTTGCGTCTCTTTCAAATCAGATCGAAAACATCATCGCGGTCAGCACGAAGTCGAGCGCCAGGACCGCGAGCGAGGCCATCACCACCGTGCGCGTGGTCGCCGCCGACACCCCCTCGGGCGTGGGCCGGCAGCTGTAGCCCTGCAGCAGCGCCACGAACGTTACGGTGAAGCCGAAAACGATGCTCTTGACCACGCCATTGCCCACGTCAGCCCATACCTCGACGCCCCCCTGCATCTGCGACCAGAAGGAGCCTTCGTCGATGCCGATCAGCGGCACCGCCACCAGCCAGCCGCCGACGATGCCCACCGCGCTGAACACCGCGGCCAAGAGCGGCATCGCGAGCACACCGCCCCAGAAGCGCGGCGCCAGCACCCGCTTGATGGGGTCGACCGCCATCATCTCCATCGCCGCCAGTTGTTCGCCGGCTTTCATGAGACCGATCTCGGCGGTGAGCGAGGTGCCAGCGCGCCCCGCAAAGAGCAAGGCCGTCACCACCGGCCCGAGTTCACGCACGAGCGAGAGCGCCACCAGCAGGCCCACCGCTTCGGCCGAACCGTATCGCTGCAGCGTGTAGTAGCCCTGCAGGGCGAGCACGAAGCCGACGAAGAGCCCCGAGACGGTGATGATCGACAGCGAGCGGTTGCCCAGGAAGAAGAGCTGGTCGACGACGAGGCGAAAGCGCGCGAACGTCGCGCCAACCAGCGCCAGCAGCTGCACGAAGAGCCGCGCCCCGACACCCAGGTCGGCGAGCTTGGAGCGCACATGCAGGCCCAGCTGGGCCGGGTGCAGCCAGTTCATGCTCGCCTCCCGAGGCCGAAGTCTTCCGCCACCGGCACGGCGGGGTAGTGGAAGCGCACCGGCCCGTCGGCGCTGCCGCCAACGAACTGGCGCACGAGCGGGTCTTCGCTTGCGCGCATCTCGGCGGGCGTGCCCTGCGCGGCGATGTGTCCATTGGCGATGAAGACCACGTGGTCGGCGATCAGGAAGGTTTCGTCCACGTCGTGCGAGACCACGATGCTGGTCACGCCCAAAGCGTGGTTCAGGTCCTTGATCAGCGCGGCCGCCACGCCCATCGAGATGGGGTCGAGGCCGGCGAAGGGTTCGTCGTACATGATGAGATCGGGGTCGAGCGCGATCGCACGGGCCAGCGCCACACGGCGGGCCATGCCGCCCGACACCTGCGACGGCAGCAGGTCGCGCGCGCCGCGCAGCCCGACGGCGTTGAGCTTCATCAGCACCAGATCGCGGATCATGGCCTCCGACAGCTTGGTGTGCTCGCGCAGGGGGAAGGCAACGTTCTCGAAGACGGTGAGATCGGTGAACAGGGCTCCGAACTGGAACAACATGCCCATGCGACGCCGGACAGCGTAGAGACCTTGGGCGTCGAGGGTGCCAAGGTCGACCCCGTCGAAGAGCACCTGGCCTTTCATCGGCTCAAGCTGGCGGCCGATGAGGCGCAACACCGTGGTCTTGCCACCGCCCGATGTGCCCATCAAGGCCAGGACCTTGCCCCTGGGCACAGTGAGGTTCACGTCCTCGAGGATGACCCGGTCGCCGTAGCCGCAGGTGACGTTGCGCAGTTCGATCATCGTGATGGGCCTAGCTTCTCCCGCGACGGTTGAGTCTTGATTGGCAATTCCTCCCGTCTCAGGGCGACGACAGGCGGGCCACTTTGAAGGACATCCGGCGTCCGGACAGCTGGCGTGGCGGAGAGAATGTAGCTCAGGCGGGCATGCGTTTGCCCGCCATCCCCCGCCAAGAATGCTTGCCACCAGGATGCCGACCTCCGGCGAGCCGATACGCCGCCACTTCGACGTGCGACGCGCCGTCGCCTGGGTCGTCTTGGTCGCCACCGTAGCAGCTGGCCATCTGTCCTTGCCATGGGTGCTTGAATTCAGTCTCCGGCGGGTGACCCTGGTGGCACCAGGGCCGGTGGAGACGATCGCAATGCAGACGCGTCGCGTGGTGCCCGAACCCGCCGCCCCGCCGCCTCCGGCGCCAGCACCGGCGAAGGCGCAAAGCGGTGAACCGCCCCCACCCCCGCCCCTCCGCCGCCCTGCCGTTTTGCCAGAGCGTACGGAACGTGCGTCACGCCCCCCTGCCGACGACGCGTTGCCGGCCGCAAGCGTGGCACCCATCGACGACACAAGCGGCGACAGTGCCGTGCAGTACACCGTGAGCGGCCAATTTGGTGGCCGCACCGTGGGCGGCAATGCAACCCTCCAGTGGAAGATCGACCCGACTGCGTATGTGATCTCGCTGCAGGTCACGGCCTCCCACCAATTCACGAGCGTGTTCGCCTGGCAGCTCAAGACGCAGGGAACTGCAGATCGTGATGGCATGCATCCACAGACGTACGACGAAGGCCGCGTCGTGTCTGGAGAAGGCCAGCGGTCTCGCTCCGTGCAGTTCGAGTCCGAACCGACGCCGAACTCGACCGCTGCCCCCCGCATGGACCCGTTGAGCGGACTGCTCAAGCTGAGCAGTGACCTGCACCTGCGCGAGGGCGGCGATGCAGCCGTCCGCGCCGGCCCGTTGCCTGGCCTCTATTCGATCGTGGTGCGAATCGGCGACCGAAGCATGCACCTGGACTTCCGGCAGCAAGGCGAGGAGGAGCTGTCAACGCCGTTTGGCCCGTTGCGCACAGAGAAATTCGTCACGGAATATCCCAATCCCTTCCATGACAACCCGCAGGTCACCTTGTGGCTGGCACCCGCCTTTCGCCATGCTCCGGCGCGGGTCCGGATCGAGCAGCCGGAAGTCTCCGTCCTGAGCTTCGACCTGGCCTCGGAGCCCGTTGCGTTTCCCGCCTGGCGCTGAGGACGCGCCGCCTGTCGGCCACAGGCTGCCTCCCGTCGAATCCCCTGCACGCCTGCAACCCAGCGTGTCTATGCTCGCACCCAAGTCATGACAAGCACCACCTCGAGAGGTTCACAGATGTCGATCCCTTGCCACACCAGACCTCAACCGTCCAAGCGGGCCAGCCTTGCGCGAGGCTTCACGCTGATCGAGGTGATGATCGTGGTCGCGATCGTGGCCATCCTGGCGGCGATCGCCATCCCCAGCTACCGCGACTACATCCTGCGCGGTCAACTTGTTGATGCCACGCAGGGCTTGTCGGCGATGCGGGCGGACATGGAGCGGTACTTTCAGGACAACCGCACCTATCAAGCCGTCGGTGCAATCGTGCCGCCCTGCGCCGGCGCCGGCCGCCAGGTGGGCACGTTCACCGTGTCCTGCCCGGCCGCCCCCACCGCCACCACCTACACCTTGGCCGCGACGGGAAGCGGAGTCACCAACGGCTTCACGTTCACGCTGAACCAGACCGGCCTCCAGGACACGACCGCCATTCCCGCGGGTTCGAACTGGGGCACGATCAACAGTGGTTGCTGGTTGCTGAAGAGAGGCCACACATGCTGATCGACGGGCGACTGATCCCTCGAAGCCAAGTTCAGCCAGCGGCAGAGCGCCAGCGTGGCGTGACACTGATCGAGCTGGTCGTCACCCTGGCGGTGTTCGGTGTGCTATTCGCACTGGCCATGCCGACGCTGACCAACTGGATTCGGAACAGCCAGGTTCGAAGCGCTGCGGAATCAATCCAGAACGGCCTGCGAGCCGCGCAGCAGGAGTCTGTGCGCCGCAGCCGAACCGTGGTGTTTTTCCAGACCTACGCCACACCGATGGTCGGCGCGCCGGCAGGTTGGGGTGGGCGGAGCTGGGTGGTTCAGTATGTGCCGGCGGCAGCCGACCCCGCGCCCGCTGCTCCGGAGCCTGTCGTCCACGCCGCCCGACTGAATGAAGTGGGCTCGAACCGCATCCTGGTGCTGGGCACCAGCACTGTCGGAAACGTCGCCGCAGTGTGCTTCAACTCAAACGGCCGCCTGCTGACAACGACGCCAGCGTCCAACGGTGTGACCAACGCCGACTGCAACGCGGCCCTCACGACCTTCAATATCAGTCACATCGACGGGGCGGATCGCCCGTTGCGCGTGACCGTAGATCTGGGTGGACGGGTACGCATGTGCGACCCCAACCGACCCGCCACCGCTCCTGACGGATGTTGATCATGAAACGTCTGAACCCTTCACGTCGCCAGACCGGCTTCACCCTCATCGAGGTGCTCGTGGCGGTCCTCATCGTCTCCATTGGCTTGCTGGGCATCGTTGGCCTGCATTCCCGCGCGATCCAGTACTCCGTAGGGTCGGAAGACGTGACACGCGCGATGCGGCTCGTGGACGAAGCCGCCTGGGCAATCCAAAACCAGGGGACATTGCCGCTGAGCGATTCGGCACTCGCGGCCTGGCGGGCGCGTGTCCAAGATCCCGCCGTTGGCTTTCCATATGGCGACGGAGAAATCACGCGGCACGATGAATTGCCGGATGTTGCCCGCATCACGATCACTTGGCGTCCGCCCGATTTGCCCGAAGGGGCCCCGCCTCGCAGGTACACCACGGAGGTCGGACTATGACACTCCAGCTCCACTCGCAGCCTATTCGTGCCAGGGGCTTCTCGCTCATCGAGCTGATGGTGGCCATGGCCATCGGGCTCATCGTGACGCTGGCGATCACCCGCGTGATGATCGCAACCGACGATTCCAAGCGACGTTCGACGTCGACGAATGACACGGTACAGGCCGGGATGTACTCGAGCTTCATCCTTGAGCGTGCCATCCGGCAAGCGGGCACGGGCTACACCCAAAAACTGAACGAGCTCTTCGGATGCCGCATCAACGCTTCCAAGACGTCGAACACCCCGGGTGGCCCCAGGCTTCTGCCTGCCACCGCGCCGTTTCCTGCGCCCTTCGCCAATGCCGCCCTCGATCGCCGGCTGGTCCCGGTGCTGATCGAACAGGATGCTGCCAACACCGGCAGCGAAGTGCGCGGCGACGTGATCACGGTGCTCTCAGGTGCGGGCGGCAAGAGCGAGTTGCCGCTGAGGGCCACGACGTTCAACGCGGCCCTTCCGGCGAATTTCTCCGTTCAGTTCGCGGGTGAGTACGTGGCGGGAAGCCTCGTGCTGATCGGCGGAGATCGAACCGATGCTCTGGGTAACCCGATTCGGGACTGCATGGTGCAGCAGGTGGCTACAGCACCGGTCTCACGACAACTGGTCCTCGGCGGAGACTATTTCAGCCTGACCGGAGGAACCGTCAACTTCTCCGACTTTCCGTCAATGAGCATCGTCCATGCTGCGCAGATCGGGGTCATTGGCCCCACCCTGGCGCAGTCGAACCTTCCGCTCTTCCAGATGTTCGCGGTGGGCGAAGACGCCACCGTCTTTGCCTACGACCTCCTGCGCACGGGCGCGACCGAAACCGCCAATGCGCCTCAGCCCGTGTCCGACAGCGTGGTCGAAATGCGGGCTCTCTATGGCGTCGACACCGACCTGGACCGCGCCCACAACGGCTGGCAGGACCCAGGTGCAGCACCCTTCCGGTACGCCGATCTGACGGATGGTTCCACCGGTGCGTTGCAGCGGCTCAAGCAGATCAACTCGATCCGTCTGGGCCTGATCGTGCGCTCTCCTTTGCAGGAGAAGGAAGAAGTGGCCCCCACCGAGCTGGTGCTTTTTCGCGGTTTGATGAGTGCCAGCGGCGGGTCTCTCGAGCGCACCCGCACGCTGACCGCTGACGAGCGCGTCTACCGCTATCGCGTGCTCGAAACGGTGATCCCCCTGCGCAACATGAAATTCGCCCCATTGCCATGAAGAACTCTCGCAAGTCCATCCCCTCCGGGCGGCTGCCGGGCCGTGAACGTGGCGTCGTGCTGGTGTTCGCGCTGATCGCGCTGCTCATCATGATGGTCGGTGCCGTCGCCCTGGTCCGGTCCTTTAATACCTCTCTTCTGAACACCGGAAGCCTGGCGTTCAAGAAAGATCTGGTTCACCGCAACGAAGCCGCCATGGCACGAGTCATCGCGCTGGCCCGACAACCGGCTCACCTGACGAACGCGACCACGCCGACCGCCATCTACCCAACGCTGAACTACAGCCCTTTGATCCTTCCACAGAACAATCACCAGGGCATTCCAGATCTGCTGCTGATGTCCGACAGCGATTTCGATGCGTCTCCGGTCGCGCAGCTCAGCAACGACATCCAGATCAGCGAAGACCAGATCACGCTGCGCTACGTGATCGACCGGCAGTGCGATCGTGACGGCCCACCATCCAACGACAACTGCGTGACCGGCACCACGCCGGTTCCAGGCGGTAGCGCCGACACCCCGATTCGTGCTGAAAACGCCTCTAGTGGTGGCGCTGGTGGCTTGACCGTCGTGCCCGTCTATCGACTGTCGATCCGAGCCACCGGCCCGAAGGGCACCCTGGCGTTCTACCAAACCACCTTCACGCTCCAGTGAGGCATTCCATGCACCAAACGCTTTCCCTGCTGCGTCAATCAGCCTGCGCCCTGGGCGTCAGCGCCCTCGTGGTGACGAGTGCCGTCGCCCAGGCTCCAGTGACGTCACTTGCAGACCAGCCGCTCTTCACCAACAACCCGGTCCCAGGCAACCTGGCGCTTGCCTTGTCGGTGGAGTTCCCGACCGCCGTGAGCGTGGCGCACATCGGCAACTACAGCAACCTGCGCACGTACCTCGGGTACTTCGACCCCGCCAAGTGCTACAGCTACCAGTCCAGCGCCACGGACAGCACCACGGCACCCAACACTGCCGCACCGGACAGCTATTTCTATCCGGTGGCCATGGCGTCCGCCACTCGCACTTGCAGCGGGCAATGGAGCGGCAACTTCCTGAACTGGGCCACGATGCAGACCATCGACCCCTTCCGCTGGGCGCTGACGGGGGGGCTACCGTGTCATCGACACTCCCTCACTGACCGTCCTGGAAAAAGCCTGGGCTTCGGGACAGGGGGGCACGGGCAACTTCCCCAACCGCAGAATCACGACGGCCATTGCTGGGGCAACACCGCTTGGTTTGACCTCGGTCTGGTTCAGGGTGGAGGGCATGGGAAATCGCCTTCGCTTCAGCAGCAGCGAAGCGAACCTGAGCAATGGCACCGCCGCCATCCACTACGACAACACGGCCGGCGCCGCCAATACCGTCTACGAAGTGTTTGGCCGCGTGAAGGTCTGCGACAGCAGCGTCAACCTCGAATCGAATTGCCGGGCTTACGGGTCGAACCACAAGCCCGAAGGCCTGATCCAGCGTTACTCCGACCGCATCCGGTACAGCGCCTTCGGCTACCTGAACGACAGCAATCTGCGGCGCGACGGTGGCGTGCTGCGAGCCCGCCAGAAATTCGTCGGCCCCACCGAGCCCGTCGTGGGCTCACCGGCCATCGCCAACGCGGCACGCGAATGGGATTCGGCAACCGGCGTTTTCCTGGTCAACCCCGATTCAGCGGATGCTGCCACGACAGCCACTCTCTTCGGCACCCCGATCGCCAACAGCGGCGTCATCAACTACCTCAACAAGTTCGGCCGTGCGGCCGGTTCGTACAAGACATACGACCCGGTCGGCGAGCTGTACTACGCAGCGATCCGCTATTTCAAGAACCTGGGGAACGTGCCTTCCTGGACCGACATTCCGGGTGGAACTGGCATCGGAATGCGCGCCCAATGGGCCGACAACTTCCCGGTGATCACGAACTGGGACGACCCGATCCAGTACTCCTGCCAGCGCAATTTCGTTCTCGGGATCGGCGACGCCAACACCCACGCCGACAAGAATGTCCCGGGCACCGGCATGTCGACGACGAACGAACCCACACGGCCGTCTTTCGGTGACCCGCTCGACGCCGTGACGGCCACCAACCGCATCGGCCTTCTGGAAAACATCGGCGGCGGGTCCCTCGGTACCGTGAACCCCTACAACGGGTGCTGCACGAACAACAGCGCACTGATGGCGGGCATCGCCTACGACTCGCACACCCGCGACATTCGTCCTGACGACAACAGCCGGCCGAATACGCTCGGCCGCCAGACCGTCTCGACCTACTGGCTCGACGTCATGGAATACCAGACCATGAAGACGAACAACCAGTTCCTGCTGGCGGCCAAGTACGGTGGGTTCGAAGTGCCTGACGGATTCAACCCGTACACCAACACCACGCCCCTGCCGCAGTCCTGGTGGCGCACGACCACCGACGTGCTGCCCGACGGCAACCCCCGGCCAGACAACTACTTCACCGCGGGCGCTCCCGATCAGATGATCTCCGGGCTGACCCGCGCCTTCGCCGACATCGCGTCTCGCATCCGCGCCTACACGACGTCGTTCTCGACGACGCTGCCGCAGGTGGCGCAGACCGGCAACGGCAGCTTCAGCACGCTGTACGACTCCCAGTCCTGGACGGGTGAAGTGCAAGCCAACATCCTGAACTTCGACACCGTCACGGGTGACCCCGCGCTGGTGCAGCCTCCGGTCTGGATCTTCTCGACGGAACTGGCAACCCAGGCGAGCGGCAACGGTTGGGATACGGGTCGACGCATTGCAAGCTGGGACCCTGCCTCGCGCACTGCTGTCGCTTTCCGCGCCACGGGCACGTCCCGCCTGACCAACGCCCAACTCGATAACCTCGACACCCCCTACGACCCCGCCGTCGACAGCACCAACTACGTCAACTACCTTCGCGGTGACCGCACACACGAGATCGCATCGACGGCAACCGGCAGCACACGCGCCTACCGGACGCGCTCAACGCTGGTCGGCGACATCGAGGGCTCGAAGGCCGTGCCGGTGGGCAAGCCCGACTACCCGTATTCCGATGCCTACAACCCTGGCTACGGCGCCTTCAAGGCACTCCACCAGAACCGAAGGACCGTCGTCTACGTCGGCGCCAACGACGGCATGTTGCATGCCATCAACGGCGCCCTGCAACGGACCAACCCGACCAACAACGCGCTCGAAACCGATGCCAATGCGGGCCGCGAAATGTTCGCCTACGTCCCGAGCGCCCTGATCCCAGGCCCCACTGTCCCGTCCACACCGGCGGTGGATGGCTTGGCCGCCCTCGGCCGCTCGCCCTACGTCCACAAGTACTTCGTCAATTCGACGCCGGTGACCTTCGACGTCGACTTCTTCAACACCCGCAATCCTGTCGCCGCGGGCCCGGACTGGCGCACCATCCTGGTGGGCGGCCTGGGCAAGGGTGGCAAGAGCTACTACGCCCTCGACGTGACCGACCCGCAGTTCATGGCCAGCAGCGAGTCGAACCTCGTGAGCAAGGTGTTGTGGGAGTTCAGCGACGAGCACATGGGCTACAGCTACGGTGCACCGCTCATCGGCAAGACGCGCAAGTACGGCTGGGTCGTCGTGCTGACCTCCGGGTACAACAACGGTAGCGACTACGGCTACATCTACATCCTGAATCCGCGCACGGGGGAGATGCTGGAAAAGCGGCGCACCCCTACCCCCAGCAACGGGCTGGCGCAGATCAACGGCTATGTCGAGTCCTATGCCGACAACGCGATGGACACGCTTTACGCCGCCGATCTGGACGGAAACATCTGGCGCATGGACCTGACTGGCCTGACGGGGGACTATCCGGAACCGCAGCTTTTCGCAATCGCAACCGATGACGACGGCGTGCGCCAGCCCATCACGGCGCGGCCCGTGATTGAGGCGGACCCTCGCACCAACCGGCGCTTCGTGATGGTCGGCTCCGGCAAGTTGCTCCACACCGATGACATCGGCTCGACCCAGCGGCAGACGTTCTATGCGATCACCGATGGCACCGGCAACTTTGGCGGCTTCGCGGCCATCGGCACGGCGGTCACCAAGTCCAATCTCGTGCGTACCAACGACACGCTCATGCCGCTGAACATCGACTTCTCGACACGTCGCGGCTGGTACCTCAACATCAACGACCTGGACGCTGCAACCGCATCCGGCCCTGCGTACCGCGTGGTCAGTCGCCCGACGAGCTTCTACGGCACGGTCACCTTTGTGGCCATCGCACTGGTCAACGACCCTTGCAGCCCCACGGGCACCAGTCGCCTCATCGGTGTGGACTTCGCCAATGCGCAATCGCTTCTCCTGTCGAGTGTGACCGCAGAGCGTCTGCCCTTCATCCAGGTCGCCACCAACGTGACCGACATCAAGGACCTGAGCGTGAACGGTCGGCGCCAGATCATCTTCGGTGACGACCGCGGCGGCTTGAGCCAGGCACGAAGCGCACCGCCTCCTGGGATGCCGTCAAAGCGGTTGAACTGGCGCGAGATCCAAAGCCCGAGCAACTGACCGGGAAGGGTTCAAGAGCACCGCAGGCTTGCGGTGCATAAAGAAAAAGGCGGGCCAGTCGGCCCGCCTTTTCATTCGGTCAGACGCTGCGTCACCGCGGCAGATCACTCACCCCCATCAGAAACTCATCCACCGCCCGCGCCGCCTGGCGCCCTTCGCGGATGGCCCACACGACCAGCGACTGCCCGCGGCGCACATCGCCCGCTGCAAACACCTTCGGCACGTTGGTCACATAGCCGCCGGTGAAATCGGTCGAGGCCTTGGCGTTGCCCCGCGCATCCTTGTCGACCCCGAAGCACTCGAGCATGCTGGCCACCGGGTTCACGAAACCCATCGCCAGCAGCACCAGGTCGGCCGGGATGATCTGCTCGGAGCCGGCCACCTCGATCATCTTGCCGCCCTGCCATTCCACACGCACAGCCTTCAGCGCCTTGACCTTGCCCTTGTCCTTGCCTTCGCCACCGATGAATTCCTTGGTGGCGATCGCGAACTCGCGTTCGCAGCCTTCTTCGTGGCTGGAGCTGGTGCGCAGCTTGATTGGCCAATACGGCCACACGAGCGGCTTGTCTTCCTGCTCGGGCGGCATGGGCATCAGCTCGAACTGAGTGACGCTCTTCGCGCCATGGCGGTTGCTGGTGCCCACGCAGTCGCTGCCGGTGTCGCCGCCGCCGATCACGACGACGTGCTTGCCGTCGGCGCGCAGTTGGTCTTTCAACTTGTCGCCGGCATTGACCTTGTTCTGCTGCGGCAGGAACTCCATCGCGAAATGCACGCCGTCGAGATCGCGGCCGGGTACGGGCAGGTCACGTGACTGCTCAGCACCACCGGCCAGCAGCACGGCGTCGAATTGCTGCTTCAGCTCTTCGGCCGAGATCGTCTCCTTGGCCCAGTTGGTGACCTTGCTGCCCTCGGGCAGCTTGCCCACCAGCACGCCGGTCCTGAAGACCACGCCTTCCTTTTCCATCTGCGCCACGCGGCGGTCGATGTGCGACTTCTCCATCTTGAAGTCGGGGATGCCATAGCGCAGCAGGCCACCCAGGCGGTCGTTCTTCTCGAAGACGGTCACGTCGTGGCCGGCTCGCGCGAGTTGCTGGGCAGCGGCGAGGCCTGCCGGGCCGGAGCCGACGACGGCGACCTTCTTGCCTGTCTTCGCCTTCGGCAAGCGCGGCTGCACCCAGCCCTCGGCCCAGGCGCGGTCGATGATCGCGTGCTCGATGCTCTTGATGCCCACCGCATCGTCGTTCACGTTCAGCGTGCACGCCGCCTCGCAGGGTGCAGGGCAAATGCGGCCAGTGAACTCGGGAAAGTTGTTGGTGGAGTCGAGCACCGCCCAGGCATTGGCCCAGTCACCGCGGTACACGAGATCGTTGAAGTCCGGAATGATGTTGTTGACCGGGCAGCCGCTGTTGCAGAACGGCGTGCCGCAGTCCATGCAGCGCGCGCTCTGGACCTTCGCCTCGTCTTCCTTCAAGCCAATGACGAATTCCTTGTAGTTCTTCAGGCGCTTCTGGACGGGCTCGTAGCCCTCTTCCAGACGCTCGTATTCCATGAAGCCGGTGACTTTTCCCATGATCGTGTCTCGTTCGGATTGCTACTGAGGCCTCAAGCCTTCGCGCGGCTCTTGCCGCCGGACTTGGCGTCGTTGGCCTTGGCGCGGGCAATGGTGTCGCCCGCCTCCTTGGCCGCGCTCATCTCGCCCAGTGCGCGCTTGTATTCGTTCGGGAAGACCTTCACGAACTTGCCGCGGGCCTCGGCCCATTGGTCGAGGATTTCGCGTGCGCGCAGGCTGCCCGTCCAGCGGTGGTGGTCGTTGAGCAGCTTCTTGAGGATGGCCTCGTCGGTCTCGCCACGGTGCCACACCGACTTGTCGGACGCTGCCTCCTGCTCGGCCGCCGGTACCACCTTTTCGAGCGACACCATCGAGGTGTTGCAGCGCGTGGCGAACTGGCCGTCTTCGTCGTACACGTAGGCCACGCCGCCGCTCATGCCGGCCGCGAAGTTGCGGCCGGTCTTGCCGAGCACGGCCACGGTACCGCCGGTCATGTATTCGCAGCCGTGGTCGCCGGTGCCTTCGACGACCGCCGTCGCGCCCGACAGGCGCACCGCGAAACGCTCTCCACCCACGCCACGGAAGAAGGCCTCACCGCTCGTCGCACCGTAGAGCACGGTGTTGCCGACGATGATGTTGCGAGCAGCATCGCCGCGGAAGTCGATGCTCGGACGCACGACCACACGCCCACCCGACAGGCCCTTGCCGGTGTAGTCGTTCGCATCGCCGATGAGGTACAGCGTGATGCCCTTGGCGAGGAACGCGCCGAAGCTCTGCCCACCCGTGCCTTCGGTCTGGATGAACACCGTCTCGTCGGGCAGCCCTTCGGGGCGATGGCGCACCAGTTCACCCGACAGCATCGCGCCCACGGTGCGGTTTACGTTGCGCGCCTGCTCGATGATCTGCACCTTCTCGCCACGTTCGATGGCGGGCTTGCACTTCTCGATCAGCTTGACGTCGAGTGCGCGCGCCAGTCCGTGGTCTTGCGTTTCGACGTGGCGGCGTGCCACTTCGACAGGCGCCGCCGGCAGGTGGAAGATGCGGCTGAAGTCCAGGCCCTTGGCCTTCCAGTGCGAGATGCCCTTCTTCGTGTCGAGCAGGTCGGCGCGGCCGATCAGTTCGTCGAACTTGCGGATGCCCAGCTGCGCCATGATCTGGCGCGCTTCTTCGGCGACAAAGAAGAAGTAGTTCACCACGTGCTCGGGGCGGCCCTGGAACTTGGCGCGCAGCACCGGGTCTTGCGTGGCCACACCCACCGGGCAGGTGTTGAGGTGGCACTTGCGCATCATGATGCAGCCCTCGACCACCAGCGGCGCGGTGGCGAAGCCGAATTCATCGGCGCCCAAGAGCGCGCCGATCACGACGTCGCGGCCGGTCTTCATCTGGCCATCGGCCTGCACGCGCACACGGCCGCGCAGGCGGTTGAGCACCAGCGTCTGCTGCGTCTCGGCAAGGCCCAGTTCCCACGGCGTGCCAGCGTGCTTGATCGACGACCAGGGCGATGCACCCGTTCCGCCGTCATGGCCCGCGATCACGATGTGGTCGGCCTTGGCCTTGGCGACGCCGGTCGCGATGGTGCCCACGCCCACTTCGGACACCAGCTTCACGCTGATGTCGGCACGCGGGTTGGCGTTCTTCAGGTCGTGGATCAGCTGCGCCAGGTCTTCGATGGAGTAGATGTCGTGGTGCGGCGGCGGGCTGATGAGACCCACGCCCGGCACCGAGTAGCGCAGGAAGCCGATGTACTCGGACACCTTGCCGCCCGGCAACTGGCCGCCCTCGCCCGGCTTCGCGCCTTGGGCCATCTTGATCTGGATCTGGTCGGCCGACGCGAGGTACTCGGTGGTGACGCCGAAGCGGCCCGAGGCCACCTGCTTGATCTTCGAGCGCAGCGAGTCGCCGGCCTTCAGTTCGTAGTCGGCCTCGACGACCTTCGCACCCACCACATCGGACAGCTTGGTGCCGTCGGTGATCTTGATGCCCTTGAGTCCATTGCGATAACGCGCCGGGTCTTCACCCCCTTCGCCGGTGTTGCTCTTGCCGCCGATGCGGTTCATCGCCACCGCGAGCGTCGCGTGCGCTTCGGTCGAGATCGAGCCGAGCGACATCGCACCCGTGGCGAAGCGCTTGACGATCTCGGCCGCGGGCTCCACCTCGTCGAGCGGAATGGCCTTGCTCTGGTCGATCTTGAACTCGAACAGGCCGCGCAGGGTCATGTGACGACGCGACTGGTCGTTGATGATCTGGGCGTATTCCTTGTAGGTGTCGTAGCGGTTGGCGCGCGTGCTGTGCTGCAGCTTGGCGATCGCGTCCGGCGTCCACATGTGCTCTTCGCCGCGGGTGCGCCAGGCGTATTCACCGCCGGCGTCCAGCATGCCGGCGAGCACCGGATCGTCGCCGAAGGCGGCCTTGTGCATGCGGATGCCTTCCTCGGCCACATCGAACACGTCGATGCCGCCGACCTGGCTGGCAGTGCCGCGGAAGTACTTGTCGATCAGCGACTTCTCGAGGCCGATGGCCTCGAAGAGCTGGGCACCGCAGTACGACATGTAGGTCGACACGCCCATCTTCGACATGATCTTCGACAGGCCCTTGCCGATCGCCTTCACATAGTTGTAGATGGCCTTGTCGGCCGACAGGTCGCCCGGCAGTTCCTTGTGCAGCGAGGTGAGCGTCTCCATCGCGAGGTACGGGTGCACGGCTTCGGCGCCGTAGCCCGCGAGCACGGCGAAGTGGTGCACTTCGCGCGCCGAGCCCGTCTCGACCACGAGGCCGGCGGTCGTGCGCAGGCCCTCGCGCACCAGGTGCTGGTGCACGGCGGAGAGCGCGAGCAGTGCCGGGATCGCGACGTTGTGGCGGTCCATGCGACGGTCGCTGATGATGAGGATGTTGTGGCCGCTCTTGATCGCGTCCACGCTCTCGGCGCACAGCGAGGCGAGCTTGGCTTCCACGCCCTCGTCACCCCACGACAACGGGTAGGTGATGTTGAGTTCGTAGCTCTTGAACTTGCCGTTGGTCGTCTTCTCGATCTCGCGCAGGCGGGCCATGTCGGCGAAGTCGAGCACCGGCTGCGAAACCTCGAGCCGCATCGGTGGGTTGACCGCGTTGATGTCGAGCAGGTTGGGCTTGGGGCCGATGAAGGACACGAGCGACATCACCACCGCTTCGCGGATCGGGTCGATCGGCGGGTTGGTGACTTGCGCGAACAGCTGCTTGAAGTAGTTGTAGAGCGGCTTGTTCTTGTCCGACAGCACCGCGAGCGGCGAGTCGTTGCCCATCGAGCCGGTGCCTTCTTCGCCAGCCTGCGCCATCGGGCTCATCAGAAACTTGATGTCTTCCTGCGTGTAGCCGAAGGCCTGCTGGCGGTCGAGCAGCGATTCGCTGAATTCGGATGCGGTGCCGATGGCTTCGATCGAGTCGAGGCGCACGCGCACGTTCTCGATCCACTGGCGGTAGGGCTTGGCCAGCGCGAACTGGTTCTTCAGTTCCTCGTCTTCGATGATGCGGCCCTGCTCGAAGTCGATCAGGAACATCTTGCCCGGCTGCAAGCGCCACTTCTTGACGATCTTGTTCTCGGGGATCATCGGCAGCACGCCAGACTCCGAGGCCATGACGACAAGGTCGTCGTCGGTCACGATGTAGCGCGAGGGGCGCAAGCCGTTGCGGTCGAGCGTGGCGCCGATCTGGCGGCCGTCGGTGAAGACCATCGAGGCCGGGCCGTCCCACGGCTCCAGCATGGCGGCGTGGTATTCGTAGAACGCGCGACGGCGCTCGTCCATCGTGGTGTGCTGTTCCCACGCCTCGGGGATCATCATCATCGCGGCGTGCGCAAGCGAATAGCCGCTCATCGTGAGCAGCTCCAGCGCGTTGTCGAAGGTGGCGGTGTCGGACTGGCCTTCGAAGCTGATCGGGTAGAGCTTCTGCAGGTCGTCACCCAGCACCGGCGACTTCATCACGCCTTCGCGGGCGCGCATCCAGTTGAAGTTGCCCTTGACCGTGTTGATCTCGCCGTTGTGGGCGACCATGCGGTACGGGTGGGCGAGCGGCCACTCGGGGAAGGTGTTGGTGGAGAAGCGCTGGTGCACGAGCGCGAGTGCCGAAGTCACGCGCGGGTCTTGCAGGTCCTTGTAGTACTTGCCGACCTGGTCGGCCAGCAGCAGGCCCTTGTAGATGATGGTGCGGCAGCTCATGCTGGGCACGTAGTACTCGTGGCTGTGCGTGAGCTTCAGGCGCTGGATGGCGCTCGACGCAGTCTTGCGGATCACGTACAGCTTGCGCTCGAGCGCATCGGGCACGATCACGTCGGGGCCGCGGCCGATGAAGACCTGGCGGATGATCGGCTCCTTCTGGCGCACGGTCGGCGACATCGGCATGTCGGTGTCGACCGGCACGTCGCGCCAGCCAAGCAACACCTGCCCTTCGACCTTGATGGCGCGTTCCAGCGCCTGCTCGCAGGCGAGGCGAGAAGCGTGCTCCTTGGGCAGGAAGATCATGCCGACGCCGTATTCGCCCGGCGGCGGCAGTTCCACGCCCTTGGCGGCCATCTCGCTGCGGTAGAACTCGTCGGGAATCTGGATCAGGATGCCCGCGCCGTCGCCCATCAGCTTGTCGGCACCAACGGCACCCCGGTGGTCGAGGTTCTCGAGGATCTTGAGGCCCTGCTCGACGATGTGGTGAGCCTTCTGGCCCTTGATGTGGGCGACGAAGCCGACACCGCAGGCGTCATGCTCGTTGGCCGGGTTGTACAGGCCGTGCTCGGCGCTGTCTTGAAGTTCTGCAGGGGTAGGAACACCCTTGGCGGCCTGGTTCATGGCGCACTCCATCTCGAAACGGGGGATGCCCGGAGAATACTGCGGCGCAGCAGGGGATTCAATCAAAATAAATGGGGTCTGGCCCTATTTATTTGCTGCCAAGGAGGGGTGACCAGAAAAATAGGGTCAGATAGATTTTCGAGGTCGACCCCTTGGCAGCGGTGCCAAGCGACGCGTCGTCGCATGCTCCAACGACTGACGAAAGCGCGAGCCCCCGAGCGGCCAACCTGCATTCAGGGCCGCAACGATCTCGGCAACCTGGGCCTCAGTGAGCGCTTGCTGATAGAGACTCCGATAACCCGCTTCGCGTTCGAACGGGGTATTGCCCAGTGCCCAATACTGAGCCGGTTCGGTGATGGTCGCGTCGACGTTCGCCCCAAGGTGGTGTGATGCACTCGACCAGGCCGGAGGCGGCTGCCCCATTGACGCACCACCGACGGCTCCCTCGACGAACAGCATGCTGGAAAGCAAGTGCTGTTCCGGTTCGACCACGGTCGCCCGGAAGCGCCCCTCCCACAAGCCACCGGTGCGTGCATGCCGACGGTTGAAGCGGATCACATAGCGGCGCCCAATCGCCTGGACCAGCTTGCTCAGGCCGTCTGCCGAAGCCGGTGTGGCCAGCAGGCGCACCTCGTCGTCCAGCAGCGCATAGGCGTGGATGTGGATGCCAAGCCGGGCGGCCGCCTCCTGCAGCAGGTCGCGGTAGAGCGCGCGGTCGACGTCGTCGACAAACACCGGCCGACGGTCATGCCCGCGCTGCACGAGCAAATGCGGCCAGCCAGGGATGCACAAACGCGGCAACCGGGCCATGGACTCAGTCGAAGAGGCGCCGGCCGGTGAGGCGCTCGTGTTCCTTGAGGGCGTACCGGTCGGTCATGCCGGCGATGTAGTCGGCGATGCCGCGCGGCGTGGGCGCGAAACGGCCCGTTGCCGATTCGGCCGGGTCGCTCCGATACGCCTCGAAGAGGTCGCGGATGACCAGCTTCGCGCTGTCGGTAGTGGCCACCACCTTCGGATGCCGGTACAGGTTGGCGCGCAGGAAGCGCTTCAGTGCCAGGCTTTCCTGCGCCATCAGGTCGCCAAAGCACACCAACGGAGGCGAGCGCCGCACTTCGTCGACGCTTGCCGGCGCGGTCGTGGCGAGCGCCTGGGCAGTGGCGCTCAGCACGTCATAGACCTGGTTGGACAACATGCGCCGGATGGTCTCGAACAGCAGGCGGCGCCCCACCAGCTGAGGATGATGTGCCACAGCCTCGCGCCGGAAACGCGCAAACAGCGGCACCTCTTCGAGCTGCTCCATGTCGATCAGGCCGGAGCGTACCCCGTCGTCGACGTCGTGCGCGTTGTAGGCGATTTCATCAGCGATGTTGCACAACTGCGCTTCGAGGCTGGGCTGGGTGCGCTCGACAAAGCGGCGCGCCACGCCGTCCGGCTCGGCCGCCACCAACGCTTTGGCGTGCCGCAGGGAACAGTGTTTGAGGATGCCCTCGCGCGTCTCAAAGGTGAGGTTGAGGCCGTCGAAATCGGGATAGCGCTCTTCCAGCGCGTCCACTACACGAAGGCTCTGGAGGTTGTGTTCGAAGCCACCCCCGCCGGGGTCGGCGCCGCGCAGGCAATCGTCCAGCGCATCCTGGCCGGCATGGCCAAAAGGAGTGTGGCCCAGATCGTGCGCAAGCGCGATGGCCTCCACCAGATCTTCATTCAGCCCCAATGTGCGCGCAATCGAGCGACCGAGCTGCGCAACCTCGAGCGAGTGCGTCAGCCGCGTGCGAAAGAGATCCCCTTCGTGGTTGAGGAAGACCTGGGTCTTGTAGACCAGTCGACGGAAGGCCGTGCTGTGCACGATGCGGTCGCGGTCGCGCTGGTAGTCGCTGCGGGTGGGGGCTGCGGCCTCCGGATGGCGCCGGCCGCGCGTCCGGGCCGGATCACACGCATAGGGCTTGAGCATGCGCAGCAAACGCGCCGGAGATCAAACCGTGTGCGCGGCGATCACGTCGCGCACCATCGCGTCAGGCGCAGGCCGCACGGCTGCGCGACCGGGCGCTTCGATCACAACGAAGCGGATCTCGCCGGCCTCGGCCTTCTTGTCGACACGCATCAGCTCCAGGTAGCGATCGATGCCCAGCGCCGGCCCACGGATCGGCAGGCGCGCACGTTCGATGAGGCGCGTCAGACGCCGCGCATACGCTGCGTCGACCAGACCGAGCCGATGCGACAGATCAATCGCCATCACCATGCCGCAACCTACCGCCTCGCCGTGCAGCCACTCACCGTACCCCAGGCCTGCCTCGATGGCGTGCCCGAAGGTGTGCCCGAAGTTGAGAATGGCGCGAAGGCCTGATTCGCGTTCGTCCTGGCCGACGACAGACGCCTTGATTTCGCAGGAACGTTTCACGGCATGCGCCAGCGCGCGCTTGTCGCGTGCAAGCAGTGCATCGAGGTTCCCGTCGATCCAATCCAGAAACGCGTCGTCCGCGATGGGGCCGTACTTGATGATCTCTGCCAGGCCTGCGGAGAGTTCTCGTTCAGGCAGCGTGTCCAGCGTGTCGAGGTCTGCGATGACACGCAAGGGCTGGTAGAACGCGCCAATCATGTTCTTGCCCAGCGGATGGTTGATCGCGGTCTTGCCCCCCACCGACGAATCGACCTGCGCGAGCAGCGTGGTGGGAATCTGCACGAACGGCACGCCGCGCATGTAGCAGGCAGCGGCAAAGCCGGCGATGTCTCCAACCACGCCGCCTCCTAGCGCAAAGATCAGCGTCTTGCGGTCGCAGCCAGCTACAAGCAAGGCATCGAAGATGCGGTTGAGCGAGTTCCAGTCCTTGTAGGCCTCGCCATCGGGAAGCTCGACCCACAGGATGTTCTTGTACTTGCGGCTGAGCAAGCTCGAGACGAACTTGGCATACAGCGCGGAAACCGTGGGATTCGTGACGACGACCGCGGTGGCAGCAGCAGGCAGACCCTCAAGGCTGTCTGCTGCGCTCAGCAGGCCGGCGCCAATCAGGATGTCGTAGCTTCGATCGGCAAGCTCAATGCCGACACGCTCTGTTGTAGCAACCATGCAGGCAAGTGTACCGGCGCCTTTTCAGCCACTCGGCGGCGATTCGAGGCGGGGGTCCACAGGGGAAGGGGCTTGCGCCGAATCGATCTCCCCCGCCAACTCGAGCTGCATCAACACGGTGTTCACCAAGGCGCCGACGGACGGACGCCCGGTTTCGACAACGTAATGAGCGGTCTCGCGGTACAACGGGTCACGCTGTGCATAAAGCTCGCGCAATCGAGCAAGCGGATCGGCCACCTGCAAAAGCGGCCGGGACGTGTCATGGCGCAGCCGCCGATGCAGTTCCTCTGGTGAAGAGCGCAGATAGACCACGCGGCATCGGTCATGCAGCCGCTGCCGGTTTTCGGCCCTGAGGACGGCACCACCGCCGGTCGCAATGACAGTGTGCGGAGCGGCCGTCAGTTCGTCGATGACGGCCGCCTCGATGTCCCGGAATGCCGCCTCGCCTCTTTGCTCGAAGTACGCGCGAATCGAGGTGCCGAGGCGCTTTTCGAGTACCGAGTCGGAGTCAAAGAAGGGCCAACCCAGGCGCTTCGCCAGTTGTCGCCCGACGGTGGACTTACCGCCACCCGGCATGCCGACCAAAGCGAGAGCGAGCCCGGCGGGGCTCGCAACGACGTTCATTCAGCAGCAGGCCCGCAAGGCGACGGATTGCTATGCGCCACTAGCTACCAGAACCGGATGCAGCCGTCACCGTGACCGTCGCGACGCGTCGCAGATCGTCCATCACGGTCACCGTCATTTCCAGGCAGCCGGTTGCGAAAACCGCGAACTGCTGGTTCCGGTTCGCCACAACGAACTCGCCTTGGCTTGTCGGTGCCGTACTGCCAGCGGGTCCGAAGGTAATGTCCTGGTGGTTGGGGCTGAGAACTCGATAAGGAGCCGTTCCCCCGATGATCGCGACGTCAGCGACCTTTGTGTTGGCCGCGGGACAGGCGGCAGTTCCCGTGGCGACACCGGCTTCATCCGGACTCACCTGAAACGATGACCCGATCTGCCCTGCCGTGTCGTCAGAACTCCCGCCACACGCCGACATCAGCGCCGCACCTGCCACGGAAGCTAGAACGAGCTTTTTGGTTCTCAATCTCATCTCTGTCACCTTTGTCCAGAATTTCAACGCGCTGCGGTACGGTCGGTGATGACCTTTGGTGTGAGGAACACGAGTAATTCCGTCTTGGCGGTCGTCCGCGTCTTGGTTTTGAACAAGTTGCCAAGCACCGGAATATCGCCGAGCAGCGGCACTTTGGTCACGTCATCGCGTTCGTTTTGCGTGAAGATTCCGCCAATGACCACGGTTCCGCCGTTCTCGACGAGGATCTGGGTCCGCACGTGCTTTGTGTCGATGGCGAAGCCGGCAGCGGTGTTGCGGCCGACGCTGTCCTTGTTGACATCTACGTCCAGGATCACATTGCCTTCCGGGGTGATCTGCGGTGTCACTTCCAGCTTCAAATTGGCTTTGCGGAACTGCAAGGCGGTCGCACCGCTGGACGTGGCCATTTGATAGGGTAGTTCTTCACCCTGCTCGATCAAAGCCTTCACTTGGTCGGCAGTGATGACGCGCGGACTGGAGACTACCTTGCCCTTGCCATCAGCTTCCAGCGCCGAAATCTCAAGGTTCAGGAACCGATTCGCAGCCGCACTGAAGAGCGACACCGCAAACGTTGCCGCGCTGTAGTTGTTTTGTCCGACAGCCGGAAGATTGATGAACTGAGTGTCATTGAACGGAATCGTGGTTCCACTCACCTGGCCGGTCTGCAGACCAATGGCATTCATGTTGCCGCCGATGCCTACACTCATCTCTGGCGTACCGTAGCCTGCCACACCACCACGCAAGCCACGCAAATCTGTCGAACCAAGCTTCACGCCCAAGGAGCGACCGAATGTATCGCCGGCTTCCACGATGCGGGCCTCGATCAGAACCTGACGAACCGGAATGTCGATCTTGGCGATCATGGCTTGAATCTCTTCAAGCTTAGACGGGATGTCCGTGATGAACAGCTGATTGGTACGCGACTCGGCGATCACGCTGCCACGGGCCGAAAGGATACGGGCAGCCGCGCCACCACCGCCTCCACCGCTTTGGCCGGCCAGGCCCTTGGCCACATCTTCAGCCTTGGTGTAGTTCAGCTGAAACGACTGTGTACGCAGGGGTTCCAGACTGGCGATTTGCGCCTTGGCCTCAAGTTCCACTTTTTCCTTGGCAGCCAACTCATCTTTTGGCGCGATCAGAATCACGTTGCCCGATTTGCGCAACCCCAGACCTTTGGCCTGCAGAATGATGTCCAGCGCTTGATCCCACGGCACATCCTTCAACCGCAGGGTCACGCTGCCCGTGACGGTGTCGCTGGTCACGACATTGAAGTTGGTGAAGTCGGCAATGACTTGCAGCAATGCGCGAACCTCGATGTTCTGGAAGTTGAGAGACAGCTTCTCTCCGGCATAGCCAGGCCCCTGCACAAGCTTGTTCGGGTCAACCTTCTGGGTGCGAACCTCGAGGACAAACTGGTTGTCCGTTTGATACGCGCTGTGTTCCCATGTGCCACGCGGCTCAACGACCAGACGCACGCGATCACCAGACTGAAACGCCGAGATGGATTGGACCGGGGTTCCGAAATCTGTGACATCAAGACGCTTGCGCAGGCTCTCGGGCAGGCTTGAGCGAAGGAACTCCACAACCAGACTCTGCCCCTGCTGGCGGATGTCGACACCAACCTGGTTGTTGGACAGGTCCACCACGACACGACCCGAACCGTCTTGTCCACGACGGAAGTCGATGCCCTTCAACGGGAGCTGTGATGGATTCTGGCTTTCAGCGAAATGCACCGGCTCGCTGGTCGTCGTCGCACCAGACGTCGACGGCGATGCCGTGCTTTCCATGACGACGAGCAGCACCTTGCCCTGGAGCTGTGCGCGATAGTTCGCAGGCTGCTTGAGGTTCAACACCAATCGCGTGCGATCTCCGGCCTGCGCCACGTTCACCGAGCGAAGGTTGCCCTGATTGACCTCGATGTTCGATCGCCCAAGTGCATTGCCGACATTCGGCAAATCAAGCGCAATGCGAGGAGGCGTCTGCACCGTGAACCCCGACGGCACCGCTGTCAGCGGCTCCGACAATTCGATCCGCACCACCTCTGACCCGGCCTGCTGAGCGCTGTTGATCGACTGGATCGCGTTCTGCGCATGCGTAGCCGCTGAAGCGCCGAAGAACAACGCGAGCGCATAGAGTCCAGCCCGCAATTTCCCCATGATCTGTATCTCCTGCATGTTCTTCATCGCGCCTTCTCCTGAAGTTGAAGGGAGCTGGTGCGCTCGATCCATTCGCCTGCTGCGTCTTGAACAATCTCGCGGAACGAGATATCGGTCTCAGTGATCTTGGTGATCTTTCCGTAGTTCTGGCCGAGATAGTCGCCCGTCTTGACCTGGTACAACAGGTTGTCGACCCTCAGCAGTGCGTAGGGGCGCCCCTGCTTGGTCACACTGCCGACCATGCTCATGCTGTCGACCGGGTAAGCCTCCAACGGCTCCTTGCGCCGATTGATCTCCGCGGCAAGCAGCGAATTGGACTGGCGGGCTTCCTGTTTGATGGCAACCGTCAGCTTCTGAGCGCTGAACGGCTCCACTGCATTACCAGCCAGGTAGGGCTGTGGAATGAATTTCTTCGGAGCGGACAGAGGTGGGACGTTAGGCTTCACCTCGCGGCGCTGCTGCTCGATCCATTGCTGCAACTCGTCCTGAGCCCCCGTGCATGCGGTCAGTACCACGGCGGCCGGCACGACCATCAGCGTCACACGAGCCAAGCGCATCAGAAGGGGCTTCATTTCTTGGCCCCCGCTTTCGCCTTCGCAGCCGCAGCTCTCTGCTCTGCGATTTCGTTGCTGTCGAGATAGCGATAGGTTCGTGCCGTCGCTTCCATGGCGAGCAAGCCAGAGCCCCACCGTCCTTGCCACCGGCCTCCCGCGCAGCGCCGATGCTCAGCCCGTGGAGCGTCACGATGCGAGAGAGGTTGGCCACGTCGGCCGCGAAGTTGCCAATGTCGTGATAACGGCCCGAGACACGCACCGAGATGGGCAGTTCGGCGTAGTAGTCCTTCACCACAACCTGGCCCGGGCGGAACAACTCGAATTGCAGACCACGGCCGAGTCCCGCCTGGTTGATGTCCGACAGCAGCGCATCCATCTCGGCCTTGCCGGGAAGCTGCTTCTCCAGCTGGGTGACGTATTCCTCGACCTGCAGCTTCTGCTTGCGAAGCTCTTCGAGGTTCACGGCCTGAGCCAGCTTGCCCCGATAGTCCTGCTTGAGCGTAGGCTCCTTGTTGCGCTCGGCCTCCAGCTCATCCGCGGCAGTGGACAGAAGCAGGAACCACCCCACCACCACCATGAAGACGGCGAGTGCAATCCACACAGCCACCTTGGGCAGCATCGGCCACTGACCGGGCTCATTGGGGTTCAGCCCGCGAAACTGAGACGCCGCCGCTCCGAACACGGAGTTCAGGTCGACATTAAGAGACTTGCCTTGTGTTGCCATGACGTATCTAGGCCTTCAGGGTTTCGGCGGCTTCGCAGTCGCAGCTGCACTGGCTGCCTGGGGCACAACAACGCCTGAAGCCGCCGCGGCTGCCGCAGCAGCGTCCTGGGGACGTTTGATGCTGATGCGCATCGCGAAATCGTAAAGACGCTTCTGCTCTCGTCCGCCAGCCGCTTGCACGGTAGCCGCCTTGATTTCGACAAGCTCCGGACGCATCAGCCACTCCGAGTTGTTGCCGGTATTGCGCAACAACTCAGAAACCCGTTCGTTTGTCTGCGCCACGCCAGCAAGGCTGAGCACCTGGCCGTCCTGCTTGATGGTGCGGTAGTAGATGCCTTCGGGCGTCTGCTTCACAAGCTCGTTGAGCACATGCACCGGCACGTTGCGGTCGATCTGCAGGTCTTCCACCGCCTTCTGCCGCGCCTTGAGGGCCTCGATTTCCGAGCGCAGATTCGCGATGTCCTTGATCTGGACCTCGAGTTCCTTGATCTTGGTCGTCAGGAACTGGTTGCGTTCCTGCTGGCTGACGGTCATCTGCTGCAGCACGAGGTACCACAGCCCCACCACCAGCAAGCCCGCCGCCGCAGCCAACCCCAACCCGACAAA
Organism: Rhizobacter sp. J219; assembly: GCF_024700055.1. Lineage (GTDB taxonomy): Bacteria > Pseudomonadota > Gammaproteobacteria > Burkholderiales > Burkholderiaceae_C > Rhizobacter. The sequence goes on along the minus strand of NZ_JAJOND010000001.1, from coordinate 4,787,688 downwards.
GAACGCCGCTTTGCGGCGCTTGCGTTTTTCTTCCCGATGCGGGAGCAGGTTGATCAAGATCACTGCAGGAACCTCCGCATCGCGAGGCCGCAGGCCGTCAGGTACGACGGTGCCTCGCGGCGCAGCTTGCTTTCACGCACGGCAGACCCGAGCTTCATGTTGTCGAAGGGGTTCACCACCATCGACGCGAAACCGGTGAGTTCGGTCACGCGGTCCTTGAGGCCCGGCAAGGTCGCCGTCCCGCCGGCCAGCATCACGTAGTGAACCTTGTGGTGCGGCGTGCTGGTGAAGAAGTACTGCAATGCGCGACCGATCTCTTGCGACAGGCTGTCGACGAACGGGGCCAGGATGGACGTTTCATAGTCCTCGGGCAGGTCGGACGCCAGCTTCTTCTGCTCAGCCTCTTCGAACGAGAAGCCGTACTGGCGCGAAATGAGCTGCGTCAGCTGAGCACCGCCAAACGCCTGATCGCGGTCGTAGAGCATCTCGTCGTCGCGCAGCACCTTGAGACTCGTCGTGTCGGCACCGATTTCGAACAACGCGACCAATGCATCCTTGCCTTCGTTCGGCAAGGCTTCGATCAGACGGCTCATGGCCAAGCGGGATGCGTGAGACTCGATGTCGAGCACCACAGGCTTGAGGCCAGCGGCTTCGGCCAGGCCCTGACGGTCCTGCACACGGTCTTTGCGTGACGCCGCGATCAGCACCTCGACGTCGCCGACCGAAGTCGGGCTCGGGCCGATCACCGAGAAGTCAAGGCTGACTTCATCGAGCGAGAAGGGAATGTATTGGTTGGCCTCGGACTCGACCTGAAGCTCCAGCTCTTCTTCGCGCAGGCCGGCCGGCAACATGATCTTCTTGGTGATCACGGCCGACTGCGGCATGGCCATGATCACCTGCCGCGTTTTGGTACCGCTCTTGGTCACCACGCGGCGAACAGCTTCAGCCACTTCGTCGAATTTCTCGATCTGCCCGTCGGCGATCCAGCCCTTTTCGAAGGGCTCCGCCGCGAAACGCTCGAGTACGTACTCACCAGAGGCGCTCTGCCCCAACTCCACCAGCTTGACGCTGGACGAGCTGATGTCCAAGCCGATCATCGGTGGATGCTTACGGCCCAACAACAAGTCTAGGAAGCTCACGAGACCCTCTCCCAACGCGCTCAAAAATGGGCGCTGGATTGTTAAGAAGTTACTTCAATGCTAGCAGTAAAGTCTTTGTACAACAAAGAAATTTCCAATTTTCACAACCTCGGCTCGTTGCGAAACTCTGACGCAAAACACTGTCAAAAAACGGCAGCCTCGGGTCAACCCTGAGCGCGTTTTGTCGCTAATTTGAGAAGCAGTTCACACCTCCGGTCGGCAGGGGGTCGATTCCTATAATCAGCCCCCACTTCGTTGGAGTTCCATGAGCGAGACCGATCGACCAGACGCCAGCCCATCGAGCCGTTTTGCGTCAATGCCGCCGTGGGCACGCTGGTTGGCCAAGGCAGCCGCCTGGTCGGTCGGGGGTGTGGCGGCGCTGGCCCTGATGGGGCTGATGCTGGCGGGCCTGGCCCTCGCCGTGGCCTACCCCAACCTGCCCGAGATCAGCGGCCTGGTGGACTACCGCCCCAAGCTGCCGATGCGGGTGTACACATCGGACGGCGTGCTGCTCGGCGAATTCGGTGAAGAGCGCCGCAACTTCACACCCATCGGCCAAGTCCCCAAGGTGATGCAGCAGGCAGTGCTCGCGATTGAAGACGCGCGCTTCTATCAGCACAGCGGCGTTGACTACAAGGGCGTGCTGCGCGCGGCTGTGGCGCAGTTTGCGGAATCCCGCAGCCAGGGTGCATCAACGATCACGATGCAGGTGGCGCGCAACTTCTACCTCTCCACCGAGAAGACGTTCACCCGCAAGATCTACGAAGTGCTGCTGGCGCTGAAGATCGAAAGCATGCTGACCAAGGAGCAGATCCTCGAGGTCTACATGAACCAGATCTTCCTCGGCCAGCGCGCCTACGGTTTTGCGGCGGCCAGTGAGATCTATTTCGGCAAGCCGCTCAAGGACATCACCGTCGCCGAGGCCGCCATGCTCGCCGGCCTGCCCAAAGCGCCTTCCGCCTACAACCCCATCACCAACCCACGCCGGGCCACGGTTCGCCAGCAGTACATCATCGACCGCATGCTGGAAAACGGCTTCATCACGCCCGAGCAGCATGAAGCCGCTCGCAGCCAGACGCTGCGCTACCGTACGCCGTCCGAAGTGGCCGTCCACGCCGAGTACGTGGCCGAGGCCGCCCGGCAGATGATCTTCAGCCAGTACGGCGACGAGGCCTACACGCGTGGCCTCAACGTCTACCTGACGATCAATGCCGCCGAGCAGATGGCTGCCTACCGCGCGTTGCGCAAGGGCATCCTCGACTATGAGCGGCGCCAGGTGTACCGAGGGCCCGAGGCCTACGTCGACCTGCCGGCCAATGCCAAGGACCTCGACGCCCGCGTCGCCGAAGCGCTCGACGACCACCCCGACAACGACGAACTGCGCGCCGGCGTCGCCCTGGAAGCCGGCCCGCGCAAGGTGGTCGCCGTGCTGCAGAACGGCGAGACGATCACGGTGACGGGCGACGGGCTCAAGCCCGTCACGTCCGGCCTCGCCGAGAAGGGCAACCCCAAGACTCAGATCCGCCGCGGCGCGGTGATCCGCCTGGTCAAGGGCCCCAAGGGCGACTGGTCCGTCACCCAGTTGCCCGAGGTTGAAGGCGCCTTCGTCTCGCTCGATCCGCGCACGGGCGCCGTGCGTGCCATGGTCGGTGGCTTCGACTACGCCAAGAACAAGTTCAACCACGCGATCCAGGCCTGGCGGCAACCCGGCTCCAGCTTCAAGCCGTTCATCTACTCGGCCTCGCTGGAAAAGGGGTTCACCCCAGCCACCGTCATTAACGACGCGCCGCTCTTCTTCGACGCCGTGACCACTGGCAGCCAGCCCTGGGAGCCCAAAAACTACGACGGCACCTTCGACGGCCCGATGTCGATGCGCCGCGGCCTCGCCAAGTCGAAGAACATGGTGTCGATCCGCATCCTGCAGTCCATCACCCCGGCTTACGCGCAGGAATGGGTGACCCGCTTTGGCTTCGAAGCCGAGAAGCACCCCGCCTACCTGACGATGGCGCTCGGCGCAGGCTCGGTGACGCCGCTGCAGATGGCCTCGGCCTATGGCGTGTTCGCCAATGGCGGCTATCGGCTCAACCCCTACCTCATCAGCAAGATCACCGACAACAAGGGCCGCACCCTGAACGAGGCCAAGCCGCAGTCGCTCGACGAGAGCACCCGCACGCTAGACGCCCGCAACGCCTTCGTGATGACGAGCCTGCTCCAGGAAGTCACACGATCCGGCACCGCGGCGCGTGCGCAAGGCACCCTCAAGCGCCCCGACATTTACGGCAAGACCGGCACCACCAACGATTCGATGGACGCCTGGTTCGCCGGCTACCAGCGGGAAGTGGTGGCGGTGGTCTGGATCGGTTATGACACGCCCCGCAAGCTTGGCGACCGCGAAACCGGCGGTGGCCTTTCGCTGCCGGTATGGATCGACTACATGTCCCAGGCGCTCAAGGGCGTGCCGGTGGCAGAAGTCTCCGCACCCGAAGGTGTGGTCAACCTGGGCGGTGAGTGGTACTACGACGAATTCACCCACGGCAAGGGCGTGAGCAGCCTGGGCCTGGACGACAAGCTGCCCACCGCACCGACCGAGGAAGAAAAGAAGAGCATCCTCGATCTCTTCAAGCGCTGGCTCCAGCGCCACGGCAAGTTCACGCCTCCGGCGGCACGAACCGCAGCGCCACGCCCGCCTGCTCGCTGGCACACGTCGACAGCAGCGCAAAGAACTCGTGGCCCTCGCGCGTGTCGAGCCACTGGCCGTTGACGTGCTTGAAGTGGTAACCCCCCGAGCGCGCGGCCAGCCACAGCTCATGCAGCGGCGGCTGAGTGTTGACGATGAGCTTGCTGCCGTTGGGCAGGCTCAGCTCGAGCAGGCCCCCGGTACGATGTGTGTCGATGTCGACCACATCGTCTTGCAGCCACGCGTCGACCGTGGTTTCGATCGACGACAGCACGGCACCGGCCAGCGCGTGGAACTGAGCATCGGTGAGCGGGGTGGGCACGAGTTCAACGGACATGGTCACAAGGAGTTCAGCGCAATGGCGGGCAGGAAAGTCAGTTTAGCGGCGCGTGCCGTCTGTCAGGTCGCAGTAGGCCCTTTGGCGGTGCTGATGCTGCTGTCGGCTTGCGGCCAGAAGGGTCCGTTGACCTTGCCGAAGGCGCCGGTGGCAGCGCCCGCCGCCAGCGCCCCGGCTGCATCGGCGCCGCGCTGAGCCGGTCTCAGATGCGGCCTTCCTCGACCGCGTGGCAAGCCACCTGGATGCCCTGAAACCCGAGCAGCGCCGGCCGCTCCACCCGGCAGCGCTCGTTCGCATGCGGGCAGCGCGGGTGGAATGAACAGCCCGTCGGCGGGGCCAGCGGGTTGGGCACTTCGCCCTGCACCGGCGTGCGAGCCCGCCCCGTCATGCCGATGTCTGGAATCGCATCGATCAGCATGCGGGTGTACGGGTGGCGCGGTGCGCTGAAGATCTTCGACTTCTCCGCCACTTCGACGAGGCGCCCGAGGTACATCACCCCCACCGCATCACTCACGTGCCGCACCACCGCGAGGTTGTGCGAGATGAAGAGATAGGTGAGGCCATGCCGCTGCTGCAGGTCCTTCATCAGGTTGAGCACCTGCGCCTGCACCGAGACATCGAGCGCCGATGTCGGCTCGTCGCACACCAGGAACTCGGGCTGCGTGGCCAGCGCCCGCGCGATCGAGACACGCTGGCGCTGCCCGCCCGAGAACTGGTGCGGATACTTATGCATGTCGGCCGCCACGAGCCCGACCGCGCCCAGCAGCTCGGCCACCCGATCGTTCAGCGCCGACAGCCCCGCCACGAGGCGATGCTCCGTCAGCGCCTCGGCCACGATGTCGCGCACCGTCCAGCGTGGGTTGAGGCTGGCGTAGGGGTCCTGGAAGATCATCTGCATGCGGCGCCGCAGCGGCAGCGCCTGCCGCCCGGCCAGCACCGGCGCGATGTCCTGCCCATCGAAGACCACCTCGCCGCCGGTCGGGCGATGCAGCCCCACCAACAAGCGCGCCACGGTGCTCTTGCCACAGCCGGATTCGCCCACGAGCGCCAGCGTGCGGCCCCGTTCGATCGAGAAGCTCACACCGTCGACCGCATGCACCCACTGGCGCGGCCGGCGTTCGATCACACGGTTGAGCCACGGCGCCGACACATCAAAGCGCTTGCTGAGCTGGCGTGTCTCGACGAGCGCGCTCATTGGACTACCCTCCGCGCAGAGCGCTCCGGGATTCGCGCTTGGGAGCGGCCCGGCACGCTCATGCAGCGGCACTCCGGTCGTGCAACCAGCAGGCCGCCTGCGATGCGCCGGCCGCCAGCAGCACCGGCCGCTCTTCACGACAGCGCGGCATCACGCGCGGGCACCGCGTGTGGAAAGCACAGCCACCTGGGATCGCATCGAGCCGGGGCATTGCGCCGTCGATCTGCACCAGCCGATCGCGGTCGCGATCGAGCGCGGGGATCGCGCCCATCAGGCCCACGGTGTACGGATGCGCCGGTGCATGGATCACCGACTGCACCGGCCCCAGTTCGACCACACGGCCGGCATACATCACCGCCACCCGGTCGCAGGTCTCGGCGATCACGCCCATGTCGTGGGTGATGAGCATGACCGCGGCACCGTGTTCCTTGCAGACGCGCTTGAGCAGCGCGATCACCTGCGCCTGCACCGACACATCGAGCGCGGTCGTCGGCTCATCGGCCACCACCAGCAGCGGCTGCGCGGCCAGCGCGAGCGCGATGACCACGCGCTGCCGCATGCCGCCCGAGAACTGGTGCGGGTAGTGGTCGAAACGCTGCTCGGGCGCCGGAATCCCGGTCTCGCGCAGCAGCGAGATCGCGCGTTCGCGCGCCTGCGCTTCGTTCATCGGCAGATGCACGCGGATGGTTTCGGTCAGCTGGCGCCCGACGGTGTAGAGCGGGTTGAGCGAGGTCAGCGGGTCCTGGAAGATGGCGCCGATGTGGCGGCCCCGCAGCTTGCGCATCTCGTCGTGCGGCAACCGGTCGATGCGCCGTCCGTCGAACCGGATCTCGCCACCCGCGATGTGACCCGGCGGCTCGATCAGCCCGATGATGGCCGCGCCCGTCAGCGACTTGCCGGCGCCCGACTCACCCACCACACCGAGCACTTCGCCCGGCGCGATGCTGAACGACACCTCGTCGAGCGCGACCAGCGTGCCGCGGCGCGACGGAAACTCCACACGCAGACGATCGACTTCGAGCAACGCCGGGGAACTCATGCGTCAGCGCAAACGGGGGTTGAGGGCATCGCGCAGCCAGTCGCCGAGCAGGTTGATGCTGAGGGCGATCAACACCAGCATCGCCCCGGGGAAGATGGTGATCCACCACTCGCCCGACATCAGGAAATCGTTGCCCACGCGGATCAGGGTGCCGAGCGAAGGCGAAGTGACAGGCATGCCCACGCCGAGGAACGACAGCGTCGCCTCGATGAGGATGGCGGTGGCCACCTGGATCGTCGCAAGCACGGTGACCGGGCCCAGCACGTTGGGCAGCACGTGCCGCCGTATCAAGCGCAGCGGCGGCACGCCGATCACGCGGGCAGCCTGCACGTATTCCTTGTTGCGCTCGACCAGCGTCGACCCGCGCACGGTTCGCGCGTACTGCACCCAGCCGGTCAGCGATATCGCCACGATCAGCACAGCGAAGGCGAGGCTGTCATGTGCGCTCGGAAACATGGCACGCCCGACCCCATCGACCAGCAGCGCCACCAGGATGGCGGGGAAGGACAACATCACATCGCACACCCGCATGATGAGCGCATCGGTCTTGCCGCCCGCGTAGCCGGCGATGAGCCCGAGCGAGACACCGATCAGCACCGAGACGATCACCGAGGCCACACCCACCATCAGCGAGATGCGGGTGCCGTACATCAGTGCCGAGAGGATGTCGCGGCCTTGTGCGTCGGTGCCGAGCAGGTAGCGCACACGCCCGTCTGGGAGCCACGCAGGAGGCAACAACGCATCGGCAAGTTCCAGGCTCGCCAGGTCCATCGGGTTATGCGGCGCCACCCAGCCGGCAAACGCAGCGCAGAAGACGCACACGAACGCCACCGCCGCCGCCGCCATGGCCGACGGCGAGCGCGTGAAGCTGTGCCAGACGTCGCTGTCGAAGAACCGCCCTGCGATCACGGCGCTCACGTGGCGTTCTCGCTCACTCGGCTGCCCCGCTCATTTGGCCTTGTCGTCCAGCGTCACCCATTTGTAGGGCATGAAGTTGTCGGCCAGCTGCACGAGGGTGACGCTCTTCTTCATCGCCCAGGCGAGCGACTGCTGGTGAAGCGGCAGATGGCCGATGTCGGCGGTGTGCAGGTCGAACGCCTCTTTGATCAGCGCGTTGCGCCTGGCCTGGTCGGTCTCGCTCTGGATCTTGAGCGTCAACTCGTCGACTTTTGGGTTGCTGTAGGCGCCGAGGTTGAACTGGCCCTGCCCTTTTTCGGTGGGCGTGGCCATCAGGGCCGAGAGCGCGTTGTGCGAGTCGTACGTGCTGGGCGTCCACCCGAGCAGGTAGAAACTGGTGTCGCGACGCAGGATCTTCGGGAAATAGGTGACCTTGGTTTCCGTCTGCAGGCCGACCTTCACGCCGATGCGCGCGAGGTTGGCGGCCACGGCCTGGCAGATGTCGGCGTCGTTCACATAGCGGTCGTTGGGGCAGTTGAGCGCCACCTCGAAACCACCCGGATAGCCGGCTTCGGCGAGCAGTTTCTTCGCGGCCTCGGGGTCGTAGGGCAGACGCTTGTTCTGCTCGGGCGAGAAACCGCGGATGCCGGGCCCGACCATCAGGCCGGTCGGCAGCGCCGCGCCGCGCATCACGCGACTCTTGATCGTCTCAATGTCGATGGCCTGGTAGAAGGCCTGGCGCACACGCTTGTCCTTGAACGGGTTCTTGCCCTTCACATTGGAGAAGAGCAGTTCGTCGCGCTTCTGGTCCATGCCGAGGAAGATGGTGCGCAGCTCGGGGCCCTGCATCACCTTGAGCTTGGGCGAGGCCTTGATGCGCTCGACGTCTTGCAGCGGCACCGGCTCGATCACATCCACCTCGCCGGAGAGCAAGGCGGCCACACGGGTGGCGGCGTTGCCGATGGGGGTGAAGACCACCTCCGTCACGTTGCTTTCGATCTTGTCCCAGTAGGCGCCGTGGCGGACAAGCACGGTGCGTGCACCCGGCTGGCGCTCCTTGAGGCGGAAGGGCCCGGTGCCATTGGCCTTGAAGCTCGCGGCATTTTCGATGCCCTTGCGGCGATCGACAGGCGCCTGCGCCTTGTTGTCCTCGCACCATTTCTTGCTCATCACGTAGACCTGGGTGAGCACGTCGGGCAGGATGGGAAACGGGGCTTGGGTTTCGATTTCCACCGTGTGCTCGTCGAGCTTGCGCACCTCTTTGAAGGTGTTGGTGTAGCCCTGCATGTCGGAACCCGGGCCGGCGCGGCCGAGGGAGAAGACCACGTCGTCTGCGGTGAACGGTGTGCCGTCGTGGAATTTGACGCCGCGCCGCAACTCGAAGCGCCAGACGTTCGGCTTCGGTTGCGTCCATCGGGTCGCGAGGCCTGGCGCCAGGCCCAGTTGCTTGTCGCGTGCCACCAAAGGCTCGTAGACGTTGCCGGTGAAGGTGAGCTGCAGCGACTCGTTGAGGGAGTGCGGGTCCATCGACAGCGCATCGCCCTGGTTGGCCACGCGCAAGGTCACGGCCTGTGCAGCACCCGCCGCCAACGCCAGGCCGAGGATGATCGAGACAAGGTGAGAAGGGTTCATTGCACGTCCTCCGATACCAATCACATCGACTTGCCGACGCTTGAGGTGTCTGCTCGCAAGCGCGGGTCCACCATGAAGTACAGCAGGTCCACCACCAAATTGATGCAGACGAACACGAGCGCGATGAGGCACAGGTACGCCGCCATCACAGGCACGTCTGCAAAGGCCACCGCCTGGATGAACAGCAGGCCCATCCCAGGCCATTGGAACACCTGCTCGGTAATGATCGAGAAAGCAATCAGCGAGCCCAGCTGCAAGCCAGTGATCGTGATGACCGGCACCAGCGTGTTCTTGAGGGCGTGACCGAAATACACCAGCCGATCGGGCAAGCCGCGCGCTCGCGCAAAGCGGATGAAGTCGGAGCGCAACACTTCGAGCATCTCGGCGCGCACCAATCTCATGATGAGCGTGAGCTGAAAGACCGCGAGGGTGGTGGCGGGGAGCACCAGATGCTTCCAGCCATCGAGCGTGGCCAGCCCGGTGGTCCACGGCCCAAGCGAAATCACCTCGCCACGGCCGAAGCTCGGCAACCACTGAAGCTGCACGGCGAAGACGAGGATCAGCAGGATGCCGATGAGGAAGGTCGGCAACGACACACCGAGCAGCGACACCGTCATCAGGATCTGCGACATCACCGTGCCGCGTTTGAGTGCCGCGTAGACGCCCATCGGAATGCCGACCGAAAGCGCCATCAACGCCGCCACCGAAGCAAGCTCAAGCGTTGCGGGGAAACGCTCGAGCAACAAGGTCGACACCTTCTGCCCCTGCCGCAGGCTGAGGCCGAATTCCCCCTGCACCGCATTGCCGACAAAGCGTGCGAACTGCACCGGGAAGGGCTGGTCGAGCCCGAGGTCAGCGCGCAGTTGCTCGCGCTGCGCCGGCGTCGCGTCTTGCCCCAGCAAATGGGTCACCGGGTCGCCTACGTACTGGAACAGCATGAACGCCATGAACGCCACGGCGAGCATGACGGCGATCGCTTGTGCAAGACGGCGGAGGACGAAGACGAGCATGTCGACAGGGTTGTACAACGAGACGGCCATCGATCTGCAATGACCAAGAAAAAGGCCACCCGAAGGTGGCCTTGCGAGTCAAGCCTGCGTCGACAACGCAGGGAACTTGAATCAGAAGTCGTGACGCACGCCCAGCGCGAAAGCGCTGTTGTTGGTCAGCGAGGTTTCCTTGACTTGCGCGTAGTCGAGGTAGACCTTGGTGCGCTTGCTCAGGAAGTAGTCGTAGCCAATACCGAACTTCTTCAGCTTGACGTCGGACGGCACGCCCGCGAGCGGGGCGGCGTCGGTGTTGCGCATGGTGTAGTGCGCCTTGATCAGGCCAGGGCCGGCAGGAGCCGTCAGGCCGAACGACAGTGCATCAGTGTCCACCAGGCTGTTGGTGCGGGTTTCGCTCATTGCGTACGACACCATCGGGCGGATGAAGCCGAAGTTGTAGGCAAAGCCCGCAACGATGAGCGAGTTGCCGTCAACAGCACCCGTCGTGGCGCTGAAAGTGGTCGGGCCGCCCGAGACCTCGTCATAGGCAAGGCCTGCGTAGATCGGGCCAGAGGTGAACTCTACGTTCACGCCAACATCGCGACCAACGGTCGTGCCTTCAGCAAGACCAACGGCAACGTTCGCGGTGAAGCCACCCCAGTTCGGGGTCTTATAGCCAACGGTGTTGGTCGTGCGAGCGCCGAGACCCACAGCCGACGGGTTCGAGTAGTTTGCAAAGGTCAGAGCGCCAACCTGAGCGATGCCACCATAGCCAAACGGGTCGGTCTTCAAGCTGACCCAGAAGGCCGGCGAGTACCAACGGCCGAAGTACACGCTGCCGGCCGCTTTGCTGGTCAATTGGACATACGAACCACCGAACCAGAACGTCGAGGCAGCAGCGGCCTGAGTGCCAGTGTTCGTGTTGCCGGTGTCGGGCGAGAAACGGTGCTCGATCAAGAACTGAGCCGACAGACCGCCGCCCAGATCCTCATTACCGCGGAAACCGAGACGCGAGCCAGGGCCACCATCACGCACTTGCCAAACATCGCTGCTGGCGCCGGTACCCCACTGGGCGGCAGCACCACCAGCAGTACCGCCATTACCCTTGGCGACGCTTTGATCGACGATACCGTAGATGGTGACCGACGACTGTGCCGACGCAACGCCAGCGAACGCGCCCAGCACTGCGAGAGCGAGAAGAGATTTTTTCATTGCGACTATCTCCTAGGTTGAACACAAGTGGTCCCGGTCTCTCCCTCTTGGGTGCACCGGGCCGAACTCCTCAGCGGAAGTTGGCGTATTCCACCAGAGGGCCCAATCGATGCAAAGCGTGACAACCGCAAAAGGAACTCAAATGTTGTCCGCGCACAACGAGAAAAAAAGAGCCCGAAAACACCATGGAATCACCCATGAATCCACATCAAAAAAGGCGCGGAAATCATCGCTTTGCCTAGGGTAATCTCGGGGTCATGACGCGTTCACAGACAGCTCGACCTCTTTCTCCGATCGACAACTGGATCAACGCCGCCGACAACGCGTTGCGAACTCTGTCCGGGTCCTACGTGTCGACACGCCCGAGACCAGGGCCCAAGGAAAACCCTGAGACATTGAGTGCAGAAGAGTCGAGGCTGTCCGCATCGCTGATGCGCGTGAACCACGTTGGCGAAATCTGCGCACAGGCCCTGTACAACGCTCAACTGGTGGCCACCCGCAACCCCGCATTGCGTGAGGGCTTTCGCCAAGCCGCTCGCGAGGAAACCGACCACCTCGCGTGGACACAGCAACGATTGCGCGAACTTAACGCGAGGCCCAGCCTGCTCAATCCATTGTGGTACGCCGGTGCCTTCGGCATCGGCCTCATCGCGGGCCGGATCGGCGACGGCACCAGCCTGGGCTTCGTGGTCGAAACCGAAGCACAGGTCGAACAGCACCTCGCCTCGCACCTCGACCGCCTGCCCGCTGCCGACACCGCATCACGCGCGATCGTCGAACAGATGAAGGTCGACGAAGCCCAGCATGGCGCACAAGCTCAGCAGGCCGGCGCGGTGGAGTTGCCGGCGCCCGTGCGTTGGGCCATGCGCGCCGCTGCCAAGGTCATGACGACGACGGCGCACTACTTCTGAGTCCGAGCGCTTCTGAGTCCGAGCGCTGGCGCGAAAAGCTCAGGCCTCCACGATCTCGTAGCTTGTCGTGATCTCGGCCGTCTTGGCGAGCATCGCGCTCGCCGAGCAGTACTTCTCGTGCGACATCTGGATGGCGCGCTGCACCGCAGCTTCGGGCAAGGCCTTGCCGGTGAGGACGAAGTGCATGTTGATGCGCGTGAACACCTTGGGGTCGGTCTGGGCCCGTTCGGAGGTGAGCTTGGCCTGGCAGCCGCGTACGTCATGCCGCCCGCGCTTGAGAATCAGCACCACGTCATAGGCGGCACAGGCACCCGTTCCCGCCAACACCGTTTCCATCGGCCGCGGCGCGAGGTTGCGCCCGCCGCCTTCAGGCGCACCGTCCATGGTCAGCACATGACCACTGCCGGTCTCGGCCATGAAGGTCATGCCGCCGGATGCCACCCAATTGATCGTGCATTCCATGCTGAATCCTGCTATTCGCAAACGCCAAAACCGCAGATTGTGCGGCCCGGTGCCTCACCCGTTTGGGTGGAGGAAATTTATTGCGGCGCAACATGCACACGGGTACACTGCCGTCCATCGATGTGAACCCTGTACCGCAAGGCGCACATCACCGTTTGTCTCCTCCACCTCCTCCATTGGTGGATTCAGCCCAAGGCAGCAATGCCTTGGGCTTTTTTCTGTCCGCGTCCCAGCGGGACGCCCTGTCTTATGATCCGGCGCCCTTTCGTCCCTCGCCGCATCTCAGGAGCAGCCATGACCGGCCCCGTTCGCAACCCGTCCAAACGCCGAGCCAAGGCTCCCAAGGACGACATCGGGCTGGCCGGCTACCTGCAAAAGATCCTCACGGCCCGCGTCTACGACGTGGCCATCGAGTCCGCGCTGGAACCTGCCAAAAACCTGTCGCGCCGGCTCGGCAACCAGGTCTGGCTCAAGCGTGAAGACACACAGCCCGTCTTCAGCTTCAAGCTGCGCGGGGCGTACAACAAGATGTCGGGCCTGAGCGCCGTACAGCTCAAACGCGGTGTGATCTGCGCTTCTGCCGGCAACCACGCCCAGGGCGTGGCGCTGGGCGCACACCGGCTGGGTTGCAAGGCGCTGATCGTGATGCCGGTGACCACGCCGAAGCTGAAGATCGACGCCGTACGCGCCCTTGGCGGCGAAGTGGTGCTGCATGGCGAGAGCTACTCAGACGCCTACCTGCACGCCCTCGAACTCGAGCGCAAGCAGGGCCTGACCTTCGTACACCCCTTCGACGACCCGGACGTGATCGCCGGCCAGGGCACGATCGCGGTGGAGATCCTGCGCCAGCTGCAGACACCAATCGACGCGGTCTTCGTCGCCATCGGCGGCGGCGGGCTGATCTCGGGTGTGGCGGCGTACATCAAGTCTGTGCGACCGGAGATCAAGGTGATCGGCGTGCAGACCACCGATTCCGACGCGATGGTGCGCTCGGTGAGAGCCGGCAAGCGCGTGCAGTTGTCCGACGTCGGCCTCTTTTCCGACGGCACGGCTGTCAAGCTCGTCGGCGAAGAAACCTTCCGCATCACCCGCGCGCTGGTCGACGACTATGTGGTGGTCGACACCGATGCCGTCTGCGCCGCCATCAAGGACGTGTTCCAGGACACCCGCAGCATCCTGGAGCCGGCCGGTGCGCTGGGCGTCGCCGCTGTCAAACAATACGTCGAAACGCACAAGCTCAAGGGCAAGACCTTGGTCGCCATCACCTGCGGCGCCAACATGAACTTCGACCGCCTGCGCTTCGTCGCCGAGCGTGCCGAGGTGGGCGAGGAGCGGGAGGCCGTGTTCGCCGTCACCATCCCCGAGGAGCGCGGCAGCTTCAAGCGCTTCTGCGAACTGATCGGCCCGCGCAGCGTCACCGAGTTCAACTACCGCATCTCCGACGAGCGCCAGGCGCATGTGTTCGTCGGCCTGGCCACCAGCAACCGCGGCGAATCCGAAAAGCTCACCAGGAACTTCGCCCGGCACGGCTTCGCGACGGTCGACCTGACCCATGACGAACTCGCCAAGCAGCACCTGCGCCACATGGTGGGGGGCCGCAGTGAACTCGCACGCGACGAACGGCTCTACCGCTTCGTCTTCCCCGAACGCCCCGGGGCCTTGATGCAGTTCCTTTCGAGCATGCACCCCAGCTGGAACATCAGCCTCTTCCACTACCGCAACCAGGGCGCGGACTACGGCCGCATCCTCGTGGGCATCCAGGTGCCGCGCAGCGACAAGAAGGCCTTCAAAGATTTCCTGCAAGGGCTGGCCTATCCATGGGTCGACGAGACCGACAACCCGGCCTACCGCTTGTTCCTGCGCTGAAGCCTCACAATCACGTCAAAACCCTTCCGGCCGCATCGACTTTCCGCCGACCTCGCCATGCCCGTCAGCCGATCGCTCATCGCCCCCACCGCCAACCCGCTCCTCGAGCGGGCGCTGCGCGACAAGCTGAAGCGGCGCAGCGACACGATGGGCCAGCTGGGCGAACTGGAGCCACTGGCCATTCGCTTGGGCCTGGTGCAGAACTCCCTCAAGCCGCGTTTCCGCGCGCCGCAGATCGCGCTGTTTGCATCCGACCACGGACTCGCCGTCGACGGGGTCGGGGCATCGAACCAGGCATCCACCGCCAAGCTGGTGCAAGGCCTGCTCACCTCTCAGCTGCCGGTAGCGGTGTTTGCACGCATCCAGGGCATGGACCTCAACGTCGTCGACTGCGGCGTGGCCGAGACCGTGGCCCCGCACCCACGGCTGATGTCGCGCAAGATCGCCCACGGTACCCGCAACTGCCGGGTCAACATGGCGATGACGCTCGACCAGGCCCACGCTGCCATCCGCGCCGGCATGGAGATCGCCGACGCGATGACGGGCAACCTCATAGCCTGTGCCGGCATCGGCGTGGGTGCACACGAGAGCGCCGCCCTGGTGCTGTCTGCGCTGGCCAACGAGCCGGTGCACAACCTCGTGGTCACGCCAGCGATGCAACCGGAGGACGAGGCACGCCTGATGATGGTTCTACAGGCGGCTCAGGTACGGCACCGCGATCTGAGCGATCCGGTGGAAGTCCTGGCGGCGTATGGCGGCTTCGAGATCGCGATGATGGTCGGCGTGATGCTCGTCGCATCGAGCAAGCGACGCCTGATCATGGTCGACGGCATGCCCGCCTGCGCCGCGTTGATGGTGGCAGCGCGCATCGCCCCCACCGTCACTGAATACTGTGTGTTCTCGCGCAGCCATGGCCATCCTGGCCTGAGCGCAGCGCTCGGCTTGTTCCGGGCCGTGGCCTTGCTGGAACTCGGTATGGAAAGCACCGACGGCACCGGCGCCACACTGTCCTTCCCGCTTCTGTTGAGTTCAGCCGCGCTACTGACCGAAGTGGCCGAAGGCGAAGACGCCGGGCCGTCTCAACCCGCGGACATGCCGACCTCAGTGCCAGGAAAGCTCTGACGCGACACCCGGCAGCGCGGAGCCGGTCGACTCAACGCGCGTTGTTGGGGACGCCACGCGACGGCGCCTGCCGCGGCGCCATGGCGGGCGGTTGCTGCGCACCGGGCGCCGGAATCCCCGGCACCGAAATCGGAGGGCCCAGCGGCGCCGGTGTGGGCGCGAGACCGGACGAGTCCATCGCCGCCCGCGGGAGGGTGCCCGTCGCAGGCGGCGGCAGGGCCGGCAGCTCGAGCACGAAGGACGTCGGGCCTTTGTCGACCCCGATGGAGGCCGTGCGCAGGCTCACGTTCTGCAGCACGAGCTGGTCTTCGATGCGCGCCCCGGCGATGAACGCACGCGCCGGCTTGCCGTCGATCGAGATCAGCGCCACACCGGGTGTCATGCCTTCGGGTGCAGCCTTTGCCGCCATCACCCCGAGCAGGCGGAAACGGGTGCTCGCCGCCGGAGCGGCTGCAACTTGCGCCACCGGTTCAGCACCAAAGAGACGCGAGAGGTCGCCTCGAGCACTGGTACTTTCACCGACGACCGCCGCGTTGAGCGGCACCGGCTCGGCCTTCACCACGAGGCGCATGCCCCAGAACACGAGGGCCGCAGCCACCAAAGCCCAGATCACGAAAGCTGACAATCGCGCCATCATCGGACGATTATGATTCAACGCCCTGTTTGCAAGCCATCCGTGCCAGACATGAATTCATCCGCTTCATCACACTCGCCACACCGCTCACGTGGTTTCACCCTCATCGAACTGATGGTGGTGCTCGTGATCATCGGCGTGCTGGCTGCGCTGATCGCACCCAACGTGCTCGACCGCGCCGATGACGCCCGCGTGACCGCAGCGCGCACCGATGTCGGCAACATCATGCAAGCGCTCAAGCTCTACAAGCTCGACAACCAGCGTTACCCCACGAGCGAACAAGGCCTGCAGGCACTCGTCACCAAGCCCACCACCGGCGCGATGCCGCCCAACTGGCGGCCTTACCTTCCCAAGCTCCAGAACGATCCCTGGGGTCGTCCGTACCAATACGCCAACCCCGGCGTGAAAGGCGAGATCGATGTCTACAGCTTTGGTGCCGACGGTCAGGTCGGCGGCGAAGGCAAGGACGCCGAGATCGGCTCCTGGCAGTAAAGCCCGCATCAGGGGGGCCCGCGGCTTCACCCTGATCGAACTGATGGTGGTGATCTCGCTGATTGCCATCGCCGCCGGCCTCATCAGCCTGTCGCTTCGAGACCCGGCCAGCACCCAACTCGAGAACGAGGCTGCACGCCTGGTGGCCTTGCTCGAATCGGCACGCGCCGAGTCGCGCGCCTCGGGCATCGCCGTACGCTGGGAGCCGCGCCAGGAAGCGCAGACCGAAGGCTTTGCGTTCAAGGGCCTGACCAACCCCGGCGAATTTCCCGAGCACTGGATGGGCGAAGGGGTCTCGGCCGAGATCGTCGGCGCACAGGCCATCACGCTCGGCCCGGAGCCTTTCATCCCGCCGCAACGCATCGTGCTCAGACTGGAAAATCAGCGCCTGGCGCTGGCCACCGACGGCCTCGGCCCCTTCGCGGTGGTCGACAACGACAGCACAGGCACCCCACCATGACGCGCCGCTGCAACACCGGGTTCACCCTGATCGAGGTGATGGTCGCCCTGGCGATCGTCGCGGTGACGCTCGGTGCAGGCATCAAGGCAGCCGGTGCGCTGGCCGACAACTCGCAGCGCATCGTCGAAGTGACTGCCGCGCAATGGTGTGCCGAAAACCAGCTCACCGAGCTGCGGTTGACCCGTTTCTTCCAGGTGCCGACCGAGTTCGAGTTCCAGTGCGAGCAGATGGGTGCGCTCTACAAAGGCAAGCTGGTGTCCAAGCGCACGCCCAACCCCAACTTTCTGCGCGCCGATGCGCAGGTCTTCACCGAGGCGGGCCAGCCGGTGTTGACGATCTCCACCGTGCTGGGGCGCTGAAGCGTGTACCGCGCGCACCGCCCACGCCCCCGGCAAGCCGGCTTCACGCTGGTGGAAGTGCTGGTCGCGATGTTCATCATGGCGATCCTCGCCGTCATGGCCTGGCAGGGTGTGGACAGCATCGTCAACACCCGCAATTCGAGCCAGGACCGGATGGAAAAGCTGCTCAAGCTGAACACCGTGCTCGCGCAGTTCCAGCAAGACCTCGAAGCCATGCAGGACAGCGGCACCCTGCCACAACCCATGCCCTCCTTCGACGGCATCTCGCTGCGCCTCACCCGCCGTGCCGAGACCGGCCTGCAGCTGGTGGTGTGGTCGCTGCGAGGCGGCACCTGGCTGCGTTGGGCCGGCAACCCGGTGACCACCACGCAAGCCCTGCAAGACCAGTGGATGACCAGCCAGCAGTTCATCGGCAACGAGTCGGGCCAGCTGCGGACCGTCACCGGCATCTCCGAATGGCAGGCCTACTGCTTCCGCGACAACGCATGGAGCAACTGCCAGTCGAGCGCTGGCAACAGCAACACCGTCGGGGCCACACCGCCTGTGGGCGCAGCGTCGGCGCCCGTCGCGACCGACCCGCTGAAGGCGCTGCGCATCGTGCTGAGCTTTACCGAAGGCAGCGGCTTCACCGGCAGCATCACGCGAGACATCGCGCTCGGCCCGCAATGAAGCGCACTCGCCGCACCCCACCTCGCCAGCAACGCGGCGCCGCGCTGCTGCTGGCGATGATCATTGTGACGCTCGTCGCCACACTGGCCGTATCGATGGTGTGGCAACAGTGGCGCGCGGTGCAGGTCGAAACCGCCGAGCGCTCGCGTGCGCAGTCGGCGTGGATCCTCTCCGGCGCGCTCGACTGGGCCGGGCTCATCCTGAAAGAAGACGCCCGCCCCTCGGCCGGGCAGGTCGACCACCTCGGCGAGCCGTGGGCCGTGCCGCTCGCCGAAGCGCGGCTTTCGACCTTCCTCGCCTCCGACAAAGACAACAACGCCGACGACGGGCCCGAGGCCTTTCTCTCCGGCTCGATCACCGACGCCCAATCGCGCTTCAACCTGCGCAACCTGATCGACGCGAAGTTCGAGGTCTCGGCGGACGACCTCAACGCGCTGCGCCGCCTGTGCGAGAACGTGAACATCGCGGTCAGCGTGGCCGACACGCTCGCCACCGGCATGAAAGCGGCCTACGTGCCCCCCGGTTCGCCCACCGCCGTCGCCAACCCGCCCCTGGCGCCAAAGCGCATCTCGCAGCTCACCTGGCTCGGCATCGATGCCCAGGCGCTGCAGCGGCTGGAGCCCTATGTCGTGCTGCTGCCGACCGAGACGCCGATCAACGTCAACACCGCCTCGCGGGAAGTCATCGCCGCGGTCATTCCCGGCCTCAACATCGGTGACGCCGAACGCCTGATCCAATACCGGCAGCGCACCCCGTTCAAGAAACAGCAGGACCTGCTGGCGCAATTGCCCGGCACGGCCGCAGACAAGATGGGCAAGGTGGACATCGCCACCCGCTACTTCGAAGTACGCGGCCGCTTGCGCCTGAACGACCGTGTGCTCGAACAACGTTCTCTTGTCGAACGCAACCAGCGGACCATCACCGTGCTCAGCACCGAACGCATCAACTCGACCGATCGCGAGCGCTGAATGACAGTTGCAGGAATCACTACAACAAAGCGTCGCAAGCTGTTGATTCGGGTAGGTTTGTACGGTCGTGCAGTTCTATTTCCGTTACTCTCGCACCCTGTATGAGCACGCTCGTCGTCCAGATCCCGCCGCGCCCGCGCCTGCAGGCCCGCGAACCCGCGCCTGTACCGGAAAGCAGCCTGAGCACCGAATACGCCTATGTGCTGAGCCCGGATGGCCTGGCCATGTCGGCCCAAGGCCGTGCGCCGGTGGCCCTGATGCCCAAGGCTGCAAGTGCGGTAGCCGTGCTGGCCGATGCCGACGTCAGCTGGCACCGCATCACGCTGCCCAAAGCGCCCGCCGCCCGGCTGCCCGCGGCGCTGGTGGGCGTGCTGGAAGACTCCCTGCTGGAAGAAGCCTCCAGCGTGCACATCGCCGTGGCCCCCGGCGCCACCGCCGGTGAGCCGACCTGGGTCGCGGTCGTCGACCGGGCCTGGCTGACCGCCGAGCTGGCCACGCTGGAAAAGGCCAACATCTTCATCGACCGCGTCGTGCCCATGTCGTGGCCCGACGAGCCACCATCCGGCCACTTCGCCGAGCTGGGCGACCCGTCCCAAGGCGCCACGCTGACATGGGCCCACCCCGACGGCGTGGTGCAGATGAACCTGCAGGGCACGCTCGCCCGCTCGCTGCTGCCCAACCCGCTGCCCGAGGGTGCGCGCTGGAGCGCCACGCCGGCCACTGCGGCTGCCGCCGAACGCTGGCTCGGCGTGCCGATGACGGTGATGGACTGGCCGCAGCGCGCCCTGCAAGCTTCGCGGTCGTTGTGGAACCTGCGCCAGTTCACCCTCGCCCGCAAGAACCGCGGCACCCGTGCCCTGCGCGACCTCTGGCGTCAGTTCCTCACGCCGGCCTGGAAGCCGGCGCGCTATGGCCTCGCCACACTTGTCGTCCTGCAGCTGATCGGCCTCAATCTGTGGGCCGGGCACCAGAGCCGCACCATCAAGGCCAAGCGTGATGCGATGGTCACACTGCTGAAGCAGGCCCACCCGCACGTGGGCTCGGCCGTGCTCGATGCCCCGGTGCAGATGCGCCGCGAAACCGACACCCTGCGCGCCGCCGCCGGCATCCCGGGCGAAACCGACCTCGAGCCCATGCTGCAAGCCGCCGCCAACGCCTGGCCCGGCGACCGCCCGCCAGTCGACAACCTGCGCTATGAACCCGGCCGCCTCACGCTGTCGGCCGCCGGCTGGAACCCGGACCAGATCGAGCAATTCCGCAACCAGCTGCGTCCACGTGGCTGGCAGGTCGATGCCCGCGACGGCACCCTCACCCTCAGCCGTGCCGCCGCCGGCCCTGCCACAGGAAGGCCGCTGTGACCCGCTCCGCCGTCAAACTCCCCGCCCCGCTCCAGGCCCTGCGCACCGAAGCGCTGCAGCGCTGGGCCGCCATGCCGCCCCGCGAGCGCCTCGGCCTGACCCTCGCCGGCGTCGCCGTCGGGATCGCGATCGTGTGGATGGTCGGCGTCGCGCCCGCCCTGCGCACCTTGCGCGAGGCGCCCGTGCAGATCGATTCGCTCGACCTCCAACTGCAGGCCATGCAGCGCATGGCCTCCGAGGCACGTGAACTGCGCGGCGCCGCACCGGTGCCGGCCACGCAGGCCGCACAAGCCTTGAAGTCGGCCACCGACCGCCTCGGCGAGAAAGGCCGCCTCGCGGTGATGGGCGACCGCGCCACGCTGACGCTGAGCGGCGTCACCGGCGAAGCCTTGCGCGCCTGGCTGACCGAAGCGCGCAGCGGCGCACGCGCCCGCCCGATCGAAGCCCAGCTCACGCGCGGCCCCAACGGCTACGCCGGCACGCTCGTGGTCAGCCTGGGAGGAGCCAGCTGATGGCCGCACGCAAACCCGCCCGCCGTGGCTTGCGCCGGCGCTTTGCGTCGAGCGCCGTGCCCACCCAGTGGCAAGAGTCCTCGTACGCGGAGATCGCCTGGGAAAAATCGCGCAGCGCCGCCACCCGCTGGGCCTTCTTCGGCGCCTTGCTGGGCGCGCTCTTCGGGGTGGTGCTCTTCGCCCCCGCCACCTGGCTCGCCGGCGCCGTGGCCAGCGCCACCGGCCAGCGTGTCTTGCTGTCTGACGCCCGCGGCACCGTGTGGTCGGGCAGCGCAATCGCGGTGCTCACCGGTGGCCCCGGCAGCCGCGACGCGAGTTCTCTGCCCGGCCGCCTCGAATGGACGCTTCGCCTCAAGGGCATCGGCTTCGAGCTGCGGGCGCGGCACGCCTGTTGCCTCAACGACACCGTGAGCGTGCACCTCAAGCCCGGCCTCGGTCGCATGTCGGTCACCCTGGCCCCCAAACCCGACTGGATCGGCCAGTGGCCGGGCGCCTTCCTCGGCGGCCTGGGCACGCCGTGGAACACGCTGCAGCTCGGCGGCTCGTTGCGGCTGATGTCGTCGGGCCTCAAGCTCGAGCTGGTGCAAGGCCGCTGGATCGTCGACGGCCAGGCCGAGATCGACATGCTGCAGGCCTCGTCGCGCGTGTCCACGCTCGAGCCGCTGGGCAGCTACCGCTTCAGCCTGATCGGCGCCGCCGGCGGTTCGTCGCAGCTGCGCCTGTCCACCCTCGAAGGCGCCCTGCAGCTCAATGGAGAAGGCACCGCCGGCCCCAACGGCGTGCGCTTCCGCGGCGAAGCGCGCGCCGCCACCGAAGCCGATGAATCCGCGCTGAACAACCTGCTCAACATCATCGGCCGGCGCAACGGCGCCGTGTCTGTCATTTCGATCGGATAAGCATGAAAAATGCACCCCTCCACAAGTCGCTGCGCCCGCTCGCCGCAGCACTTGCCGCCGTGCTGCTCAGCACGGCCGCCCTGCCGCCGCTGGCCTACGCGCAAGCGCGCGAATCGCGCTTCAAGGGCGAGCCGGTCACGCTCAACTTCGTGAACGCCGACATCGAGGGCGTGTCGCGTGCGATGGGCGCGATCTTGAAGCAGCAGTTCGTCGTCGATCCACGCGTCAAGGGCACGATCACGCTCTACAGCGAAGAGCCCCTGTCGCCGCGCGAGGCCTACCTCAACTACCTCGCCGCGCTGCGCGGCCTGGGCTTCACGGTGGTCGAGTCGGGGGGCTCTTCAAGGTGGTGCCCGAAGCCGATGCCAAGCTGCAGTCGAGCACCGTCTCGGTGGGCGCCGTCGCGCGCCAGGGCGACCAGGTGCTCACGCAGATCTTCAAGCTCAGCCACGAGAACGCCAACAACCTGGTGCCGGTGCTGCGCCCGCTGATCAGCCCCAACAACACCATCAACGCCAACCCTGGCAACAACACGCTCGTCATCACCGACTACGCCGACAACCTCGCGCGCATCGCCAAGATCATCGCGGCGATGGACACGCCGAGCGCCGGTGATGTCGAGATCATCGGGCTCAAGCATGCGGTCGCGGCCGACGTGGCCACGATGGTCCAGCGCCTGAGCGACGGCAGCGCCACCGCCGGCGCGCCCGGCGTGCCTGGGGTGGGCGCCGCCACCTCGGCGGTGATGGTCGACCCGCGCAGCAACGCGCTGATCGTGCGCGCCTCCACGCCGGCCCGCATGGCCAGCATCAAGGCCATCGTCGAGAAGCTCGACCGGCCGACCACGGGCGACAACCCGATGGGCAACATCTACGTCGTCTACCTGAAGAACGCCGACGCGACGCGTCTGGCGACCGTGCTGCGCGCGGCCTACAGCGCCGGCAGCACCTCGACGGGCGGCGCTGGCGGCAGCCTCGGGGGCGGCTCGGCGCAACCGCAGGCCCAGGCGAACGTGGGCATCGGCGGGCAGGCCGCCGGTGGGCAAGCGGGCGGCCAGAGCGCTGCGGCAGCGAGCCCCATCACACCAGCGGCTGCACCATCGACCGGCGGCATGATCCAGGCCGACCCGGCCACCAACTCGCTCATCATCACCGCGCCCGAGCCGGTCTACCGCCAGCTGCGCGCGGTGATCGACCAGCTCGACTCGCGTCGTGCGCAGGTCTACATCGAAAGCATGATCGTCGAGGTGATCGGCAACAACGCCGCCGACTTCGGCTTCCAGTGGCAGGGCCTCAGCGGCAAGGAAGGCGACAAGGTCGGGGTGGTGGGTGGCACCAACTTCGGCACCAGCGGCAACCTGCTGTCGATCACCGCCGCGCAGGTCGCCGGCACGCTCACCAGCGCCGCGCTCGGCGAAGGCCTCAACATCGGCATCATCAAGGACTTCGCCGGCACCTACGGCCTGGCCGCCATCGCGCGCTTCCTGCAGAGCCAGACCAACACCAACATCGTCTCCACGCCGAACCTGATCACGCTCGACAACGAAGAAGCCAAGATCATCGTCGGCAGCAACGTGCCGTTCATCACCGGCCAGTTCACCAACACCGGCACGGCCACGACCAACCCCTTCCAGACGGTCGAGCGCAAGGACGTGGGCATCACGCTGCGCATCAAGCCGCAGATCGGCGAGACCGGCACCGTGCGCATGACGATCTACCAGGAGTCGTCGAGCCTCAGCCGCGAGGTCGCCCCTGGCACCACCAATGCCGGCCCGACCACCAACAAGCGCTCGATCGAATCGAACGTGGTTGTCGACGACGGCCAGATCATCGTGCTCGGCGGCCTGATCGAAGACCGCTTCGAGGAGACGAAGAACAAGGTGCCGCTGCTGGGCGACATCCCGCTCCTGGGTGCCCTCTTCCGCAGCGAGACGCGCGAGAAGCGGCGCACCAACCTGATGGTGTTCCTGCGCCCGGTCGTGATGCGCGACGGCGCCTCGGTGAACAACTTCTCGCTCGACCGCTACGACCTCATCCGCGCCTCGCAGAAGGACGCGCAACCCTCGCGCAGCCTCATCCTCCCGAACGACGCTCCGGTCGTGCCGCCGCTGCGCTCGCCGCAGGACAGCGAAGCGTCGCGCCGCCTGCGCGAGTCGGCGCCGGCGACGCCACCGCCCGCGTCGACCCCGCCGCAACCGGTGCCGCCGCCCCTGGTCTCGCCCCCGGCCGGCGCCTCGGCCCCGGCGGGCGGCGCACGCTCGAACTGACCCGCACGGACGCACGCCATGGGCGCTCGCCACCCCCTCCCCTACGCCTACGCCAAGGCCCACAACCTGCTGCTCGAAGACGACGGCGAGCAGCTCGTGCTCTGGGCGCCCGAGACGGTGTCATTGCCGGCGCTGAGCGAAGTGCTGCGGCTGTATTCGATCGACAAGCTCGAGCGCGAGTCGGCCAGCACGCTCGGCAACCGCATCGCCGCCGCCTATGCGGGCGGCGAGTCGAGCGCGGCCACCGTGATCGGCGAAGTCGAGAGTAAGGTCGACCTGTCGCGGATGATGCAGGACCTGCCCGCGGTGGAAGACCTGCTCGAAGCCGCGAACGACGCGCCCATCATCCGCATGCTCAACGCCCTGCTCACGCAGGCCGCGAAAGACGGCGCGAGCGACATCCACATCGAGCCCTACGAGCGCTCGAGTTCGGTGCGCTTCCGCGTCGACGGCACGCTGCGCGAAGTGGTGCAACCCAACAAGGCGCTGCACGCCGCGCTGATCTCGCGCCTGAAGATCATGGCCGAGGCTCGACATCTCCGAGAAGCGCCTGCCGCAAGACGGCCGCATCTCGCTGCGCATCGGCGGCCGCGCGGTCGACGTGCGGGTGTCCACGCTTCCCTCGTCTCACGGCGAACGTGCGGTGCTGCGTCTGCTCGACAAGGGCGAGACCAAGTTCACCCTCGAAGGCCTGGGCATGGGCGGCGACACGCTCAAGAACTTCGACAAGCTGGTGCAGCAGCCGCACGGCATCGTGCTCGTGACCGGCCCCACCGGCTCCGGCAAGACGACCACGCTCTACGCCTCGCTCGGCCGCATCGACACCAGCACGACCAACGTGCTGACGGTGGAAGACCCGGTCGAATACGAACTCGCCGGCATCGGCCAGACGCAGGTCAACGCCAAGATCGACCTCACCTTCGCGAAGGCCCTGCGCGCCCTGCTGCGCCAGGACCCGGACGTGATCATGATCGGTGAGATCCGCGACTTCGAGACCGCGCAGATCGCGGTGCAGGCCTCGCTCACCGGCCACCTGGTGCTGGCCACGCTGCACACGAACGATGCGCCGAGCGCGGTGACCCGTCTCACTGACATGGGCATCGAGCCCTTCCTGCTGTCGTCGTCGCTGCTCGGGGTGCTGGCCCAGCGCCTGGTGCGCAAGCTCTGCCCGCATTGCAAGAAGCAGGACGCACGCGGCCGCTACCACCCCGTGGGCTGCCCCGAATGCGGCCAGAGCGGCTACAAGGGCCGCACCGGCGTGTACGAGCTGATGGTGGCCGACGAGAAAGTGCGGGCCCTCATCCACGGCCGTGCTGCCGAATCGCAGATCTTCGTGGCGGCAGAAGCCAACGGCATGCGCTCGATGCGCGAGGACGGCGAACGCCTCGTGATGGAAGGCATCACCTCGCCCGAGGAAGTGATGCGCGTCACGCGGGAATAAGGAGTAAGGCTCGGTGCCTGCCTACAAGTTCGAAGCGCTCAACGCGGCCGGCAAGACGACCACGGGCCTGGTCGAGGCCGACAACCTGAAGGCCGCGCGTTCGCAGCTGCGCGCCCAGGCCCTGGTGCCGCTCGACGTCACCCAGGTCGCGTCTGCCGGCACGGAGACCAAGGGCTTCAACCTGTCGCGCAAGGTCTTCAGCTCCACCAGCCTCGCCGTGTGGACACGCCAGCTCGCCGGCCTCGTCGGCGCCGGCCTGCCGCTCGAACGTGCGCTCACCGCGCTGAGCGACGAAGCCGAAGACCCCCGCCAGCGCGAACTGGTCGCCCACCTGCGCAGCGAAGTCAACGGCGGCTCGCCCTTTGCGCGAGCGCTCGGCAGCATGCCGCGCGAGTTCGACGAGGTCTACCGCGGCGTGGTCGCAGCCGGCGAACAAAGCGGCGCCCTCGGCACCGTGCTTGAACGCCTCGCCGACGACCTGGAAGGACGCCAGCAGCTTAAGGCCAAGCTGATCGGCGCGACGCTGTACCCGGCCATCGTGTCGCTGATCGCGGTGGTGATCGTGATCTTCCTCGTCACCTACGTGGTGCCGCAGGTGGCCTCCGTCTTCACCAACTCCAAGCGTGCCTTGCCCGCGCTCACCGTGGCGATGCTCGCCATCAGCGCCTTCGTACGCAACTACGGCTGGTTCATGCTGCTGGCGCTGATCGGCGGCGGCATCGGCTTGAAGCTCATGCTGCGCAACGAAGTCTTTCGCGAGCAGTTCGATGCGTCGATGCTGACCGTGCCGCTGATCGGCAAGCTCGCGCGCGGCTACAACGCGGCGCGCTTCTCCGGCACGCTGGCCATGCTGGCGGGTGCCGGGGTGCCCATCCTGAAGGCGCTGCAGGCCGCGGCGGAAACGCTGTCGAACCGCGCCATGCGCGCCGACGCGATGGATGCGCTGGTGCAGGTGCGCGAAGGGGCGCCGCTCGCCTCAGCGCTCGCGGGCAAGAAGCGCTTCCCCGGGATCATCGCGATGTTCGCCCGCCTGGGCGAACAGACCGGCCAGCTGCCGCGCATGCTGGAACGCGCCGCCACACAGACCAGCACCGAGGTGCAACGCCGTGCGCTGGCGATGGCAACCATCCTGGAGCCTCTGCTCATCGTCGTGATGGGTGCGGTGGTGATGTTGATCGTGCTCGCGGTCCTGATGCCGATCATCCAGCTGAACACCTGGGTCAAGTAAGGCCCCCCAGTCGCTCTCGCTCCTGCCCCCGAGGGGCGCCGTCCTGAGGACCGGCGGAGCCGGATCCTCGGACGTGGCTCGATGTCGCAGGGCTTTGCCGGCGATCCTGGCACGCCACTTGCGAAGAAATGCGCAGGGATTCGGGTTGTCATTGATGGATACGCCAGGCCGTGGTTTGCTTCAATGAATCGACGGTTTGCGTTTTCTGGAGGTTGTATGAGCGCATCCAAGGATCTGGTCACGGTGTCGGCGCGTGGGGGCAGCATTCCCATCGCCCGCATGCGCAGTCTCTATCAGGTCGACGAGGTCGGGCGCAAGCTCGACAAGTTGCCCGAGAAGGAGCATGAGCACCTGCGCTCCACCTACGAGCGCATGCTCGAGAAGGGCCCCGAGCGCTTCCAGGTCAAGCCGTCGGGCATCCCGGCGATGGACCACCTCTACGACGACCTGCCCAACTTTGCCGACGTGCTCGATGACGTGAAGCGCCAGATCGCACTGTGCGAAGACAGCCGCGACGCGCTGGAGATCACGCCGGTGCTGCTGCTCGGCCCACCGGGCGTCGGCAAGACACATTTCGCCCGCGAACTCTCCAAGCTGCTGGGCACCGGCATGGGCTTCATCTCGATGAGTCCGCTCACCGCGGGCTGGGTGCTCTCGGGCGCGTCCAGCCAGTGGAAGGGCGCGCGCCCCGGCAAGGTGTTCGAGACGCTGGTCGATGGCCAGTACGCCAACCCGGTGCTGGTGGTCGACGAAATCGACAAGGCCGGCGGCGAGCATGCCTACGACCCGCTGGGCGCGCTCTACAGCCTGCTCGAGCACGACACGGCGGGAAGCTTTACCGACGAATTTGCCGAGGTGCCCATCGACGCCAGCCAGGTGATCTGGGTCGCCACCGCCAACGATGGCCGCAACATCCCCGAGCCCATCCTCAACCGGATGAACGTCTACGAGGTGCAGGCACCTGACCGCGACGCTGCCCGCCACATCGCTGCAAAGCTGTACCGCAGCATCCGCGCCGACCACGACTGGGGCAGCCGCTTCGCACCCGAGCCCAGCCATGACGTGCTCGACCGCATGAGCGAGATGGCGCCGCGCGAGATGCGCCGCGCCTGGATGACCGCCTTCGGCAACGCCAAACTCGCCCGCCGCGACCGTGTCGACGTGGCCGATCTGCCCGAGGCGGGCTTCAAGAAATCGAGCATCGGTTTCGTGCAGTAACCCCCTGCTCCAGGGGGCCGCGTCTCATCCCTCTTACAGGGGGCTGTAACGCTTTGTGTGCCGCGCGCCGCGACGAGGCTGGCGCTGCAAAATTCCCGCTCGAAATCGGCACAGGGAAGATACAAGAATGCGAGACCGACTCAGCGACGCCACACAAGGCGCCGTGGGCAGCATGCTCAGTGGGCTCGATGGCGCACTGGACTTCGCTGCTCGCGAGCTGGACCAGCGCACAACGCCTGTACAACCTGGAAGGCGAAGGCCAGCTGAGCGACCTGATGGTCGAGCGCTTCAGCCTGGTCGATACGGTCAGCGAACCCTTCCAGCTGCAGCTGCACACCCTGTGCGTGCACAACCGCATCCGCCCGCAAGGCCTCCTGGGCCAGCGCGTCACGCTCCTGGCCACGCTCGCCGACGGCACCCGCCACCGCCGCAGCGGCCTTGTCTTCGAAGCACGTGACGGCGGCGCCGACGGCGGCCTCGTGCGCCACCAGCTGCTCATCCAGCCCTGGATCGCCCTGCTCGGCCACACCCGCACCAGCCGCGTGTGGCAAGACAAGACCATCGTCCAGATCCTCGATGACGTGCTCGGCGCTGCGGCCTACCAGGCCCACGCTGCCTGGCAATGGGGCGAGACCAGCGCCGACGGCGACACCGAAGACCTCGCCGCCTTCCTCGCCCGCGGCCCCAATGGCGGCGTGCGCTCCTACTGCGTGCAATACCGCGAGAGCGACCTCAGCTTCCTGCAGCGCCTGCTGGCCGAAGAAGGCCTGGGCTGGCGTGTCGAAGAGGCGGAAGATGCGCCGAGCGGCCACCGCATCGTCTTCTTCGCCGACAGCGCGCGCTGGCCCGAGAACAGCACCTCGCGCAGCGCGCTCGGGGGTGCCGGCATCCGCTTCCACCGCGCCTCCGCTGCCGAAGAGCAAGACGCCATCCAGAGCTTCGGCGGCTGGCGCCAGCTGACCCCCGCGGCCAGCGCCGTGCTGCAGTGGGACTACCAGAGCAAGAGCGTCATCGCGGCCGACGCGCCCACCGCCTACGACTACACCAGCGAGACGCTGCGCGACATGGCGCCGTGGCTGCAGCAGTACGACCCGACCGGCGCCACCGCCGACACCGGCACCTGCAGCAGTGGCGCACTGCTGCACCGTGCCATCTGCCGCCAGCAGGCCTTCGAAGCCCGCCACAAGACCTGGCTCGGCCGCAGCACCGTGCGCAGCCTGCGCGCCGGCGAACACTTCGCCCTCACGCAGAGCACGCTCGACGCACTCTCCGAGCTGCAGACCGACGCCGACCGCGAGTTCTGCGTGCACAGCGTGCACGGCCTGGGTGTCAACAACCTGCCCAAGGAGCTGGGCGAACGGCTGATGCAACGGCCGGCGTCCGACCCGTTTGCCGAACTCGACGGCACACCCGCCACCGCCCTGCAAGACACCCTCGAACACGACCCCGCCCTCAGCGCCCAGGCGGCCCAGGTCGGCTACGCCAACCGCTTCGAAGCCCTGCGCCGGCTCATTCCCTGGCGCCCGCTGCCGGCCACCGCACCCACCGCCCTCGGCGCCCAGACCGCCGTGGTCGTCGGCCCCGACGGCAGCACCACGCCCCAGGGCGCCGACGAGCTCTACACCGACGCGCTCGGCCGCATCCGGGTGCAGTTCCACTGGCAGGCCGCCCCCGGCGCCGATGGCCGCGCCGACAACCGCAGCAGCTGCTGGGTGCGCGTCGGCCAACGCTGGGCCGGTGCCGGCATGGGCCTGCAACACATCCCGCGCATCGGCCAGGAGGTGCTGCTCGACTTCATCGAGGGCGACATCGAACGCCCCATCGTGCTGGGCAGCCTCTACAACGGCCGCGGTGAAGCCGGCCTGCCGCCCACACCGGGCGGCGCCGCGGCCGAGACTGACACCAGTGCCTACAAGACCAGCCACAACCACGGCCCCAGCGCACAAGGCAACCTTATCGGCAGTGGCTCGGGTGGCCACAGCCCGGCCTGGCACGGCGGTGCACCCGGCGCCGCCACCAAAGACGCCCCCGCGCAGAACAACGCTGCCGCCCTCAGCGGCTTCAAGAGCAAGGAGTTCGGGGGCGAAGGGTTCAACCAGCTGGTGTTCGACGACACCCCGGCGCAACTGCGCGTGCAGATCGCCACCACCCAGCACGCCACCCAGCTCAACCTCGGCCACCTCATCCACCAGGCCGACAACCACCGCGGCCACTACCGCGGCCAGGGCTTCGAGCTGAGGACCGATGCGTATGGCGCGGTGCGCGCGACGAATGGTCTGCTGATCACAAGCTTCGGCACCCGTGAGGCCGACCCGGCGGGCGACAACGCGGCCGGCATGGCGCTGCTCAAGCAGGCCGCAACGCTGGCCGACAGCTTCAGCAACGCCGCCAAGACCCACCAGACGACCACGCTCGCCAGCGCCGTCGGCACGGTCAAGGCCAACCAAAGCAATCTCTCCGACAAGCTGGCCCCGATGAAGGCCTTGCACCAGTCGGCCAGCGGGATGGTGAGCAACGCGTCACTCGACGCTGCGGTGGCCGACGCTGGCAAGAAGAGCACACAGGCCAGCGACGGCAAGCTGCCTCACAGCACCGACCCGATCGTCGCCATCACCGCCAAGGCAGGCCTCGCAACCGTGGCCGGGCAAGACATCCAGGTCGCCAGCGGCGAGGCCATCAGCTGGCAGGCCGGGCAGGACCTGCAGCTCGCAGGCGGGCAGCAGCTGCGCCTGCACACCGGGCAAAGCATTGGGCTCTTGGCCGGCGCCGTGCAGGCCGGGCAGGGCGCCAAGGGCACCGGGCTCACGATGATCGCGGGCAAGGGCCCGGTCCAGATGCAGACCCAGGCCGATCAGGCGGAGGTGGCAGCAAAGAACCTCGTCAACGTGCAAAGCGCCAACGCGCACATCGACTGGGCCGCAGCGAAGAAGGTGACGCTGACCACCTCGGGTGGCGCGCAGATCGTGATCGGCGCCGAAGGCATCACTGTTCA
This sequence comes from Rhizobacter sp. J219, assembly GCF_024700055.1. GTDB lineage: Bacteria > Pseudomonadota > Gammaproteobacteria > Burkholderiales > Burkholderiaceae_C > Rhizobacter. Next base: position 4,756,720 of record NZ_JAJOND010000001.1, on the reverse strand, counting down.
GTGCCCGGGGCAGATCACCGTGAAGGCGGCCAGCAAGAGTTTTACGGGTGGGGGGAGTGAGAGTTATGCGTTGCCGGCGCTGCCCCGCTCCTCCATGCCAGAGCGCGAGATGCAGTTTGACCTGACCTTGCGCGACTCCCCCGGCCCGAACGGACACCCCTTGGCCTTGTCTCCCTGGTTGATTGCGCGAAGTCGCCAACAACCACAAGGCATGGGCAGTATCCGCATCGAAGATGTGATCTTGCGCGGCAGCAGCGATGCCAACGGAAAGCTCACGTTGAATGCAGAAGAACAGAAGGCTTTGGCACGTGCCTACTGCGCCGCACCCGACGAAGTGTGGGTGCTGTATCCCGGCCATGCCGTGCGTCTGGAGGTCGCGAAGGAACAAGCCGACTGGAGCCATGATGAACGTCTGCGGCAAGCGATGTCCGCCGCCGATTTCACAGGCGAGCTTGCGGCGCATCGGCACGCGCCAGGGGTGAACGACTCCGTGCATCTGGCCAAACAGGCCACCCAGGTCGCAGGTGAATCAAGCCTGGCAGACAAGCTCATGAAGGGCTGATGCAGTCACCATGACCAAAACCATTCATCAGATCGTTGACAAAGACGGCCACAGCGCAACAGGCGCCACTTCTGCACCCGGGTGGTTCATCGACGAGCACGACCTTCAGGTGCCCGGATACGCGAAGGCCACGCGCGGTACCGGCACGCTCGGCTGGGGGCCTCTGTTTGCAAAAGCTCACGCAGGCAACGCAGTCGAGTTCTTCGCCACGGGCAGTGCGTACTTTGAGAGTGTCGCCAGGGCGATCAGTGCGGCAACCAGCTCGGTGTTCATCGCAGGGTGGCAGATCAACTATGACGTTGAATTGAGCGGAACGAAGACACTCTTCCATTGCCTGCAAGACGCGATGAAAAACGGCGCAACGGTCTACGTTATGCCGTGGCTCGCCCCGCCTGCGATCGACACCGGATACCTCGCCACGCTGATGGCGGTCTACCATCTGAACGGCGCAGGCCTGCCCGGCCGCGCGCATTGCCTCCCCGCTCCGGCACAGAGCGATCAGCAGGCGCTGAACGTCGCCTTCGCCCATCACCAGAAGCTCGTCGTGGTTGACAACCGCAAAGGCTATGTCGGCGGCATCGATCTGGCCTATGGTCGCCGCGATGACGCCAACTTCAGCCTCAAGGCCGAGGGCCGGCGTTTGAACGAGTTCTACAGTGCGTGCGTGCCGCCGATCCACACACTCACAAACGTCGAGCTGCAAGATTGCGTGACCGTCGCGGAGCTGGTGGCAGCAGCTTTTACCCGAGGTGGAGTCCGCAGTGCGGCGACCTTCGCCACGTCACCCTCGGAAGGCGTGATCGCACGCGGGCTGGACGCGGCCGGAGCGGTGAATGAAAACATCAAGAATGCCGCTGGCGCCGTCAGCGACTGGTGGAAGAACACCAATTTGCTTGATGACATCACCGGCCCCATGCAGGATGCCGTGATGGACGCAAGCCAGGCTGCAAGTCGATGGGCCTGGGGCCGGCTCGACGCGGGCATTCGACAACGACTACTCAAGCTCTATGACTCGGGAAGCGCAAACGCCGCCAACGCGGGCTCAGCGCTGATGGCGTGGCTCAACGGGGGCGATCTGTCCCGCCTGCCACCACAGATGTGGGCCGAAGTGGCGCACCTGGTCAACGCCGTGACCTACGGCTTGGTAGCTGCCACCAGCGCCGCCACGGCCCACAAGCCTCAGCGCTACGACCGTCTTTTCGAGAAGGTCAAGAGTGTTCCTTCGGGAGCAAGCACACGAGACTCCGCGGTTCAACCACGGATGCCTTGGCAAGACATCCAGTGTGCCGTCGAAGGCCCCTCGGTTTTCGATCTGTCCATGAACTTCGTGCGCCGTTGGAACTCTGTTGCCAACATGTTCGACAGCTCCATCTCTCGATACCGCGACGAAAAGGTCACCAAATGGCTGCGCTCTGCGGGTGTGGTGGTGCCATCCCAGCCGAAGATGCCACGCGTGAACGCCGCACATGAACCCAAGCGCGATGTGGGCCGCAAGGGTGGCAACTGGGTGCAGGTGCTGCGTAGTGCGCCTGCGCGCCTGCTGGCCGACGAAACTGCGGCGCTGGGCACGCGGGAGGCACAACCCGCACAGAACAACTGCCTGAAGGCCACGCTCAAGGCCATCCACTCATCGCAAAACTTCCTCTACATCGAGGGGCAGTTCTTCCAGACCGCCCATGGCGCGAGTGGTGCGACGGATGCCGCGCTGTCCGGCCCCATGGGTGCCCTGCTCGACCTCAAGCGCTCTCCCGGCTATCGAAAGTTTGCGCAGATGCTGGAAGTCGAGGATGTGCCGCTGCTCGACATCCCTCGCCGCCTGCGCTGGGCCAAGGTGGACGATGTGATGAAAGAGGTCAATGGCCCCGAATTCATGAGCGACCTCAAAGGCGTGCTCAAGAACATGGCCACGATCGAGGCCTTTCGCCTGCTGGGCAACCCGCAGAATGAATTGCAGAACCCGATCGGCTGCGCGCTCGTCAACCGCATCGAGCGCGCTGTTCTCGACGGGCTGCCGTTTCATGTCTACCTGGTGCTGCCCGTGCACCCCGAAGGCACGCTCGACACCCTCAACATCATGACCCAGGTGCACCTCACGATGCATTCGCTGGTGTTCGGCCACCACAGCCTGCTCAACGGCGTGCGCAGGGCGGTGCTGGTGGGGCGTTATATGAAAGAGCAACGCCTCACCCCGGGTCAGGCGCGCGAGATGGTGCATGTGATCCCGTTGGACAGACTGGAGCAGCTCGTCGGGACTGCCTGGCAGGACTACCTGACGCTGCTGAACCTGCGCAACTGGGACGTGCTCGACGGCAAGCCGGTCACCGAGCAGATCTACGTGCACAGCAAGCTGCTGATCGCAGACGACCGTGTGGCGGTGCTCGGCAGTGCCAACATCAACGACCGCAGCATGTGCGGCGACCGCGATTCGGAGCTGGCGGTGATCGTGACCGACGAGGCGCAGAAGTGGGTCAAGCTTGATGGGGTGCACTCTGTGCCCGTGGCGGCGAGCGTTCACAAGCTGCGGCGCGACTTGTGGGAGAAGCACTTCGGGCTTAAAAGCCGCAACCGGCGCGCTAGCGCGCTGGCAACGGATGCGGTGCTGGAGGGAGCGGCGGCGCCGGCGACGTGGCGGGCGATTCAGAAGGTGGCGAAGCGCAATGCCGACGTGTATGAGGAGGCTTTCTGGTTTGTGCCGCGCAGTGGTGCTCGCCCCGAGATTCAGCCCAAGGAAGCCACAGACAAGCTGCCTGGGCCTCCTCCGGGGTCGCTTTGGCCGACCTGGAGGTACAAGACGTATCAGGACCACGAGAAGGGGGGCGCGCTGGCCTACCGCATGCCCTTCGATCCCCTGTTCTGGCGCAAGCCCGAGCGCGGCGATGCCGTGAGCACCTGGAATGTGGGGAAAGAGGCCTCGAACGCGATGGCTCCGACCAAAGCACCTTCAGCCGCCGACATCCAGGGGTACATCACCGCTCTTCCCATCAACTGGACGGGCCGCGAGAACAACCAGTCCGGGCTGAGCCTGCGCGTGCTGGCGCAGATCGAACGCTTGCCGGGTGGCGTGCAGGTCGCGGGGACTCCCGAGCCTGCGGCGGGGAGTCAGCCCGCATGAGTCGCAACAAGCGCTCGCGCAGGTCTGGCGCAACGGCCCTGTTCGCCTTGGCCGTGCTTCTGGTGGGCTGCCAACCTTCCAGCGCTCGCGATGAGCAGCGGCCCAGGCCAACTCCCGAACCCGAGCAGCTTCGCCAAGCTCTCCACGAGGGCTATGTCACCCCGCCCGGGGTCAAGCAGGAATGCCTGGGTCGGCTGGTGTTTGATGCGCCTCGCGACGTGCAGTGGGGCATCGGACCAAGCCGGTTCGATGGATACCGCTACGGCTTCAACGAACGAATGCACGGCGGACATGACGACCTGTGGGTGGCTGGCACCCAAGTTCATGTGTTGACGGATTCCAAACGGGCCGCCATCGAATCCCTGGCCGAAAACATTGACGCCAGGAAGCACAACATCATTCGTGATTTCCGCGACAAGATTGAACTACTCACGGGGATGAATGAAGACCGCGCTGAGCGGCTAAGAGCGGCCGCATCAGAGTTCACGGACGAAGACAAGGCTGGCATCAGGGATGCCATCGCACGAGACCGGCAAAGAATCCTCGACATCCAAACAGACATTGGCCTGATCGAAAAAAGCTGGCACCCCATGGACCTGGGCCTCCCCGACGCCCTGGGCTACCAAGCCGGCCCCGACCTCCACGCTTTTCTGCTGCGCAACGGCCGTGTCTACAAGTTCCTGCGCGCCAGCGGCGAGGGGGACCCGCCCTTCGATCAACGCAAGCGCGAATTTCTGGAGCTGGTGCAGCGCTTCCAGCCGCGCAAACTCCATGAAATCCCCACCGGCCGCGGCATCTGCGTGCCCTTCGGCTTCATTCCCGATGACGGCACGCTACCGGCGCGCATCGAGGTCTCTCTGCGCTCACTCGAACACCCTGGCGTGATCTACACCATCGGCAGCAAGGTGGTCGGCGAGCAAGGCGTCAACGGCTCCGAGCCCGCACTTCTGAAGGCGATCGGACGGGCCGGCGGAGCGGGCTTTGCACTGGGGCTTGGCCGTGAAGTCAAGGCGATCGGGCCTGGCAAGGCGCTCATCGGCGCACTGCCCGCACAGCAAGGCGGCATTGCCATGAACGTGGCCGACGAAGGCCAGCCGGTGGTTCATGGCTACAGCGTCTACACCGGCTACGGCGGCTGGGGCCATTCGCGCGTGCTGCCGGCACTCACGGTGGACATGCGCAGCTTCACCAAGAAGCAAGAGCCCGAAGCTCGTCAATCGCAACCCGCCGCCGCTCAAGGAGGCCATGGCCCGCTACGAGACTCTGCTGAAATCCATTCGGCTGCGACCAACTCAGCCGCCCATGCCGGAGCTGGCGGCAGTGACAAAGTGACTTGCGACAGGCGGCCCGCATCCGGTGCAGCTCCACTGGCAGCTCGCCTCAGGCGCCGGGCCGCGCCGACAACCGAAGCAACTGCAGCGGCGCGTTGGCCAATGATGGGCCGGTGCCGACATGGGCCTGCAGCACATCCCTTTCGTCCTGGGCAAACTCTCTACAACGGCCGCGGTGAAGCTGACCACAGAACACAGTCACCGCCCTCAACGAGGTACTGCCTCGCACTTGAGAACTGCCAGTGGTGTGATGCGAATGCGATTGATCGCGGCAACGCTGGCGCTCTCGACTGTGATGAGCGGCTGCAACGCCAAGAGTGAAGAAGTCAAGATCGACACTGCGGGCTACGCCAAACCCGCCGGGTGGCAAACCGAGTGCATCGGCAGATGGTTGGTGGATGTGCCATCACCAATCGACTTAGGCTCTTCATTTTTCACGACGGGCAGTTACCCGGAGTTTTTTGACTACACACCATCCGGACTTAGGGAGTCGAGCAGAAGCCGTGGCGGCTTGACGATTGGACCCGTGCGCTTTTCAGAAAGCGTGCCCCTGACAGGACTGCCAATTCCAAAGGTCTACGCCAACGAGAACTCGCGAGAGACACTTACTGCTCTGCAGTACGTTGCACTCCTGGCAGGTAGTTTTGCGTACCCCGTTCACAGCGGCCAAAACGAAGAGTTCCGTCGGATCTTGGACGGTGCCACTGCAGCGGCCTGGGCCATGCCAGGCCGATTTCAAGTGTCGCTGTCATCCCAGGAAGACCAACGAGGCCGCTTCTACTGGAGAGACCAGAGCCAGCTCAAGATCGACACTTCACCTCCCGGCGAGCATCCTGTACGCAAGCAACTGGCGGTAGATGAACCTCTCGCGCGAGAGGTGCTGAAGAACCTCGTCCCGCGCTACCGAGTGCGCAAACCTGGCGACCTGCCCCAGGGCCCAGGCATCTGCACTCCCCATGGTTTTTTTGCTGACCCGAGTGGGAGCATCGAACGAGACTCGCGCGTGAGTGTGAGCTTCGTGGATCCGCGCTATGCCAATCTGGCCGTGCACGTGGAAATCATGACGCGAATGCCGCACACGGAGACAGCGCTGGTCCCCACCGAAGACATTCGCAAGGCCATCACGCCTTGGGATGCCGCGGAAGAGATTGCAAGAGAGCACAAGGCGCGTTGCCGCTCGCAGCAGGGGACGGCCAGCCGCGGCCTCTTCGGCAGTTGCGCCTTCGCAGGGGCCACCGGCATCGACAGCCACTGGAATGTGCAATACCTCAAGCTTGCCAATGGGCAAGAAGCGAGGGCACTGGCCGTCACCTATCCCGGGTCGATCAACAATCACAAGGTCTACGAGGCCATCATCGAGACGGCTGGCAAAAAAGGATCGATCACAGAGCCACGCATCGTGATCACCGTCGAGGGCTTCAGTGGTTTATCGGACGAAGCGGCCTTTCGTGGCAAGGAACCGCCGCCGCTGCAAGACGCGTTCAAACTCGCTCTGACCGTTGCAAAGTCGCTTCGTCAGCGTCCACAGGCCATCGACCCGGCCAAGCCTGTCGTTGATTCCTGGGCCAAATTCAGGCAGTAACGATCGAGCGCTCTGACCGAGACCAACGAAACAAATTCGCTGGCCGGTGAAACGCGTTTGAATCACGCGGTCGCCACCATCCGGTCTCCAACTTTTGAGCTTCGCTCTGAGCCCCAGGAGACCCCCATGACCCCCGCCCAAATCGGCCACGTCCGCCGCAGCTTCGCCCTCGTCGCGCCCATCGCCCCGCAAGCCGCAGCGCTCTTCTACGACAACCTCTTCACCGCCGACCCGAACCTGCGTCGCTTGTTCCAGGGCAACATGGCCCAGCAAGGGGATCGGCTGATGAACATGATCGCGGCGGCGGTCGAGTTGCTCGAAGAGCCCGATGCGCTGCTGCCCGCGCTGCGCAAGCTGGGAACGCGCCACGTCAACTACGGCGTGCGCGACGAGCACTACGCCACCGTCGGCGCCGCTTTGCTCAAGACGCTCAAGCGAGGGCTCGGCGAGGCCTACACCGATGACGTGCATGCGGCGTGGGTCGCGTTGTATGGCGTGGTCAGCAAGACCATGATGGACGCCGCGCGCAATGCGCCGGCGGCCCAGGCGGCTTGACGGCAAGGGCGCCGCGAGCGCCCTACTCCACCAAGGTGGCCACGGCGGCCAGCAGGTCGGCCTTGGAAAAGGGCTTGTCCAGACCCGCGCAGCGGGCCTTGCGCAAGAACTCCCGCGCACCGGGCGACAAGGTGTCGCCGGTCACGAACAGCATGCGGCGCGACAAACGCGGGTGGTGCTGGTCGACCTCGCGCCACAGCGTCGCGCCGTCCATGTCGGGCATGCGCAGGTCGGAGACGATCGCATCGAAGCGCGCCGTGTCCAGCAGCGCCAGCGCCACGGCGCCCGATTCGGCCGTCGCCACTTCGTAGCCAGCCGCTTCGAGGATGTCGCGCATCAGCTCGGTGATCTCCGATTCGTCGTCCACCACCAGCACACGCGTCTGCAGCGCGGCGTCCATGCCCTGCAGCGGCACCGGCACCGACTCATGCACCGGCTCGCCGCTGATCGGCAGATTGAGGCGGAAGCTCGCGCCGCCCTGATGCGACGTGGGCTCGAGCGTCAAGTCGCCGCCGTGGTCGCGCGCCAGCGAGCGTGACATCGCCAACCCGAGCCCGGTGCCGATGCCCTCGGGCTTGGTGGTGAAGAAAGGCTCGAACAACTTGCCGCGCAGCTCGGCCGGCACGCCGGGCCCGTTGTCGGACACCCGCAGCCACACCCGCGGCTCGCGGTTCTCGCGCCGGGCCTCAACACCGGTCTCGATGAACACCCGCCGCTCGCCGTCGCACGCCGACAGCGCCTGCTGCGCATTGACCAGCAGGTTGAGCACGATCTGGCCGACCTGGTCGCCGTCGGCTTTCACGCTCGGCAACTCGTCCGCGAGCTGCAGCCGCATCTCGACCCCATGGCTGCGGTAGCTGTAGTTGAGCATCTCGGCCGCGGCGCGCGTCAGGTCGTTGAGGGACACGTTCTCGCGCGTGGCGGGCTTGCTGCGCGCCATGTTGAGGAAGGTGCGCACGATGCGCCCGCAGCGTTCGGCCGCCTCGCGGATGCGTTGCACGTCGGCCAGCAGCGCCGGGTCGTCGCACTTCTCTTCGAGCAGGCTCGCGCGGCCCATCACGATGGCCAGCGGGTTGTTCAGCTCGTGGGCCACGCCGGCGAGCAGGCTGCCCATCGCGCTCAGCTTCTCGCTCTGGCGCAGCGCGTCGCGCTGGCGCTCGATCTGCTGCGCGGCGCTGTGCCGCTCGGTCACGTCGACGAGCGACGCGGTGTAGTAGCCGGTGCCGTCGACGTTGGTGCGCCACAGCACCATCTCGATCGGGAACTCGCTGCCATCGGCGCGCAGCGCATGCATCTCCATCCGCTTGCCCAGCACGCGCGGCGCGCCGCCGGACTCCATGCGGCGGATGCCAGCCTCGTGCGCCTCGCGGTAGCGCTCGGGCATGATCACCTCGCTGACCGCACGGCCCATGACGTCGGCGCGGTGCCGGCCAAACATCGCCTCGGCCGCAGGGTTGAACTCGACGATGCGGCCCTCGCCGTCGGTGGAGATGAGCGCCGCCAGCGCATGGTCGACGATGGCTGCCTTGAGCGCCTCGCTGGCCTGCAGCTGGCCCATCTGCTCGGCGGCTCTTCCTCCCGCAGCTTGAGGTCGGTGTGGTCGCGGCCGAAGACGACGATGGCCTGCACCTCCTTGCCGTCGGGGGCGAAGGGAACCATCGTCTCCTGCAGGAAGCGTCGGCCGCGTGTGGGGTATTCCACCCAGCCCTGCCAGCGCAAGGATTCGCCGCTGAAGAGACGCTCGGCCCACGGCAGGTAGCCCGCATACGAGGCCTCGCCCATCACGGTGGACAGGTGCTGGCCGAAGACCTGTTCGGCGGGGCGCCCGAAGAAGGCCAGCGCCTCGCGGTTGGCGTAGATGAAGCAGTGGTCACGCCCGACCACCGCCACACGCGCGGTGATGTTGTCGAGCAAGGCGCCCATCAGCTCGGGCGCAAGAGGCGGGAGCGCTGCGCGTTGCAGCCCCCAGTGAGACTGCCCAGTCCACGCGAACTCGCGCTCCAGCTTGTTCATCCGCCGGCCGGCACGAACACGTAGCCCACGTTGCGCACGGTCTTGAGCACTTCCGGCTTGTCGGGGTTGGTTTCGATCTTGCGCCGCAGGCGCATCACGCGCAGGTCGATGGAGCGGTCGAACACGTCCCAGCCGCGGTTGTGGGCCTGCTCCATGATCTGGTCGCGGTTGAGCGGGCGGTTGGGGTTGCGGGCAAAGAGCGCGAGCAGATCGAATTCGGCGGCGCTGATGTCGATCTCCTGGCCGTCGGCGCCGAAGAGGCGGCGCTCGTCGAGGTCGAGCTGGCAGCTGCCGAAGCGCACGCGCCGACTGGCCTGCGACTGCTCGGCCGCGGCCGCCGCTGCGGCCACCACGCCTTGCGAGAGCTTGAGTCGCCGCAGCACCGCGCGGCAGCGCGCCAGCAGCTCGCGCATCTCGAAGGGCTTGGGCATGTAGTCGTCGGCGCCCAGCTCCAGGCCGACCACGCGGTCGACCGACTCGCCCGCCGTGGTGAGCATCACCAGGCCGACGTGCGGGTGCGCGTCGCGCAGCCAGCGCGCGAGCGAGAGGCCGTTTTCGCCGGGCATGTTGACGTCGAGGATGGCCAGGTCGGGCGCGGCTTCGGCGATGGCGGCACGTGCGGCCAGCGCATCGGCGGCGGCACGCACCACGAAGCCGTGGCGGCCGAAATACTCCCCAAGCAGCGAACGCAGCTCGGGCTCGTCATCCACCACCAGGACGGTGGTCGCGGTGCTGGCCTCACCCTCGGTCATGGGCCGTGTTCCCCTGTGCTGTGACAGGGCCGGATCATATCGGCCGCGCTCCGTGCCGGCATGCGCGCTTGCACCAGCCTGGCCTGCGGTGGCCAGCACCGCCGCCAGCCACTGGCGTGTGGGCAGGGCACTCACGACTGCGCTCACGCGGCGAGGGGCTGCAGCAGGTCCTCGGCAAAGGCCTCGCTGCGGAACACCACCGGGCGGGTCTCGGCGAAGTCGGGGCGGCGCGGGCGGTCGTTCGCGGCGCACAGCGCCACGGCCTTGTCGAACTCGGCCTGCGGGGCGGTGCGCTGGAAGATGCGGTGCAGCGTCTGGGCAACGAGTTCGGTCATGGCGGGCTCCTAAAGGTCTTGGTCGATGTGCTGACCGTGACTGTGGCAAGCGCCCGTGTCGCGCGCATTTCATGGCGGTGGCGGCCATGTTTCGTTTGTTTCAGCAGCGTGAACTTATGATCCCGCGCATGCCCGTCACCCTCGCCGGCCAGCTGGTCGTGGCCATCTCCTCGCGTGCCCTGTTCGACTTCGAGGAAGAGAACCGCCTCTTCGAAGCCCAGGACGACCGCGCCTACATGCAGCTGCAGCTCGAACGTGTCGGCGTGCCGGCCAAGCCGGGCGTGGCGTTTTCGCTGGTGCACAAGCTGCTGGCCTTCAACGCCAAGTCGCCTGCGGTCGAGGTGGTGATCCTCTCGCGCAACGACCCGGTCTCGGGCATGCGCGTCTTCCGCTCTGCCAAGCACTACGGCCTGCCGATCCAGCGCGGCGTGTTCACCCGCGGCGAGTCGCCCTGGCGCTACCTCAAGCCGCTGAACGCGCACCTTTTCCTCTCGACGAACGAAGCCGATGTGCGCTCGGCCCTCGGCGCCGGCGTGCCGGCGGCGCGTGTCTACCCACACTCGGCGCGGGCGTCGGACGCCCATCCCAACGAGGTGCGCATCGCCTTCGACGGTGACGCGGTGCTCTTCTCCGACGAATCGGAGCGTGTCTTCCAGCAGGCCGGGCTCGACGCCTTCCAGGCCCACGAGCGCGACCGTGCCGAGCTGCCGCTCGCCGCCGGCCCCTTCAAGCCGCTGCTCGAAGCCTTGAAGACGCTGCAAAACCAGGAATCGGCCGCCATGCGCCTGCGCACCGCGCTCGTCACCGCGCGCAGCGCGCCAGCGCACGAGCGCGCCATCCGCACGCTGATGGAGTGGGACATCGACATCGACGAGGCCATGTTCCTCGGCGGCCTGCCCAAGGGCGCCTTCCTGCGCGAGTTCGAGCCCGATTTCTTCTTCGACGACCAGACCGGCCACATCGAGAACGCCCTGCCCCACGTGCCCTCGGGTCACGTGGCGGCCGGTGTCACGAACGTGCAGGCAACAAAGATCTGAGCCAGCCGAGCCCGGCGCGGGTATCGCCGCGCGGCCGGTACTCGCAGCCGATGTGGCCGGCGTAGCCGAGCGAGTCGATCAGCTCGAAGAGATACGGGTAGTGCACCTCACCCACGTCGGGCTGGCCCCGGTCGGGCACACCGGCGATCTGCAAGTGGCCCACACGGCCGGTCGGCAGGTACTGGCGCAGCTTGGCGGCGAGGTCGCCCTCGACGACCTGGCAGTGGTACAGGTCCATCTGCACCTGCAGGTTGGGCGCTCCCACCTCGCCGACGATCGCGTGCGCGTCGTCCTGCCGGTTGAGAAAGTAGCCCGGCATGTCGCGCCGGTTGATCGGCTCGATGAGGAGGTTCACGCCCGCATCGGCCGCACGCTGCGCGGCCCAGGCGAGGTTGCGGGTGTAGAGCGCCTGCAGCGGCGCACGATCGGCCCCGGCCGGCACCAGCCCCGCCAGCACGTGCACACGCGGGCACTGCAAGGCGGCGGCGTAGTCGAGCGCCTGGTCGATCGCACGCCTGAACTCGGCCTCGCGCCCCGGCACGCACGCGATGCCACGGTCGCCCGCCGCCCAGTCGCCGGGCGGCGCGTTGAAGAGCACCTGCTGCAGCCCATGCGCCTGCAACTGCGCCGCCAGCACCTGCGCATCGTGCTCGTAGGGAAAGAGGTATTCGACGGCCCCGAACCCATCGGCCCGCGCGGCGGCGAAGCGATCGAGAAACGCGTACTCCCCGTACAGGAAGCTCAGGTTCGCGGCAAAGCGTGGCATGGGCGGCACGATAGCAGGAGGGGGTTGTCTCGCCAGACCGGCGGATTCCAACTTGCGCACAGGGCCTCCGGCGCATCCCCCGCGCGGGGGGCCAGAATGTAGCGCTGCACGGCATGAATCTCGACATCCAAACCATCCTCGTGGTGCTTCTGGCCAACGTGTTGGCCACTGCCGTGGCGTTGCCCCTGCTGATGGGCTGGCGGGTGAGCGGCGCTGCCCGCCTGTTCCAGGCCAGCATGGTGACCCAGGGCGTGAGCTGGGCGGTCTTCCTGATCGCCCCGAAAGTGCACGACCGGGCCCTCACGTCGGTGTCGCTCGGGCTCCTGGCGCTGAGCTTCGCGCTGCTGTGGTCGGCGTTGCAGCACTGGGTCGGCCCGCGGCCGGGGCGGCGGCTGATGTGGGGACTGGTGGCGGCCATGCCGATCGTCTACGCATGGGCCTACCCGAGCTACCCGCTGCGCGTAGGGCTCTCGAACGCCTTCTTCGCGCTGCAGATGCTGCTCATCTGCGTGGCGCTCGCGTGGCCGGCGCCGCACATCGGCCGGCGCTGGCGCGGCCTGGTGCTGGCGAGCTTCGCGGCGCTCACGGTCGTCACGCTCTGGCGCGGCGCGCTCGGCGCCTTCTTCACCGACGCCTACCCGTTCTACCGCGCCACCCACCCGGTCAACGTGGCCGCGGTCTTCCTCAACCACGTGGCGCTGTCGCTGTGCACGCTGGGTCTCCTCGCCGCCTGGCGCGAAGAAGCCGAGCGCGAGCTGCGCCGGCAGGCACAGACCGACGGCCTCACCGGCCTGCTGAATCGGCAAGCCTTTCTCGAACGTGCCCACACCCTGCTGGCGCATGCCAGGCGCTACGAGGAGACGCTCACGCTCTTCATGCTCGACATCGACCACTTCAAGCGCATCAACGACCAGCACGGCCACGCGGCGGGCGACGCGGCGCTGCAGACCGTCTCGCAAGGCCTGCGCGCCTGCACCCGCGGCGGCGACCTGGTGTGCCGCTACGGCGGTGAAGAGTTCTGCGTGCTGCTCTCGCGTGCCACCGCCGGCGACGCGCTGCGCTTCGACGAGCGCCTGCGCAAATGGCTTGTCACGATGGCCCAGGAGACCGGCGCCGAGGCCATCGACTACAGCGCCGGCATCGCGGTGCGCCAGCCCGACGACCACACGATGGACGACCTGCTGCTGCGCGCCGATACCGCGCTCTACAAGGCCAAGGCCGAGGGCCGCGGCCGCATGGCCGGCAGCCCCACCGGCGAGCAGAAGGAACTGAGCTTCGACCTCGCGATGTGAGGCCGCTAGGGCACGCTCCAGCCCAGCAGTTCGGCCAGGCGGCGCAGCACCCACTGCGCTTCGCGCTCGCTGACACCCGCAGGCCCGGCCTCGCCGCCCTGCAGGCCCCGGCCGATGCGCTCCAGCACATCCGACTCGGTGATGCCCAGCTGCCAGAGCTGCGTGCTCGCCGTCTCCGTGAGCATGTTGGCGAGGTCCTCGCAGTACTCGTAGCGCTCGCGGATCTCGCGCAAGGGCGCCGTCGGCTTGATGCGCCCTTCGGGCACGAAGAGCGCGATGAACGAGGGCGGGACCTCGATCTGCGATTCGTCGTCCGACATCAGCCCGCCGCCGCCTCGCGCGGCCGCTCGTTGAACTGCCAGATGCGCCCGCCATCGACCACCAGGTCGTGGCAGTTGACGAAGCTGCCTTCGTCGCTGGCGAGGAAAAGCGCCGCGTTCGCAATGTCGTCGGCCAGGCCCGAGCGCGGCGTGGGCGTGGCATGCGCCAGGTTCTGCTGCAGCTTGGCCAGGCGCTTCGCGTTCACCTCGTCGGTGGCGGTTGCCGCACCACCCCAGAAGATCGGCGTGGCGATGGCGCCGGGCGAGATCGAGTTGACGCGGATGTTGTCGGGGCCCAGCTGCACGCCCATCAGCCGCGTGAGGTGGCTCACCGCCGCCTTGGCGCACGAATAGAGCATCGCGCCCTGCGCGAGCCGGTGCGCGGCGATGCTGGAGTTGTTGATGATGCTGCCGCCGCCTTGGGGCCTCATCACGCGCGCGGCGTGCTTGATGCCGAAGAGCGCGCTGCCGTAGAGCAGCTTCATCGCGTAGTCGACCTGCTGCTCGGTCACGTCATCGAGCGTGCCGGGGGTGTTGCCGCCGGCGTTGTTGAACATGCAATCGAGCCGGCCGAAGCGCTGCACGGCCGCGTCGACCAGCGCGGCGATGTCGGCCTCGTGCATGACGTCGGTGGCCTTGAAGAGCACGTTGGCGCCCAGCTCCCGGGCCAGCGCCTCGCCGCGCTCCACGCTGCGCCCGGCGATCACCACCGAGGCGCCTTCGGCGGCGAACTTGCGCGCCGTTGCCTCGCCGATGCCGCTGGTCGCCCCCGTGATCACCGCCACCTTGCCCTGCAGTCTGCTGCCCATGACACCCATCTCCATTCGTGAACGTGAAACAGCGAGCCTACTGCAGCGGCAGCAATTCACGTCCCCCGGCCGAAAAAGGGGGAACTGAGCCGGATCGGGCCCCTCCAAACCCGATCCTCAGCAGTACCGGGAGACCCGCTTGGCACTTTTTGCGCAGCCCTTGCAATCGACGTTCCTGCTCAGCCGGGTCTTTCTGGTGGCGGTGCTCGCCACCAGCGCCGCGCTGGCCCACGCGGGCCCCGAGTCGGCCCATGCCCTGCGCGAGCGCCATGCCCAGCTTGCAACGCAGATCGAACGCAGCCCGTTCAAGCGGCCCCTGGTGGTGCAAAGCAGCGAGGCGGGCAACGCGCTGAGCGGCAGCGTCGACGCGGTCATGCCGCAACCGTATGCCCTGGCGCGCGAGCACCTGCAGCAGCCGGGCGCGCTGTGCGAAATCCTCATGCTGCAGGTCAACACCAAGCAGTGCGTCGTCAACGGCCGCGAGCTGGTCGTGCACATCGGCCGCAAGAACGACCAGCCGCTCGACGAGGCCTACCGCGTGGCTTTCACCGTGCAGCCGCAGGCGAGCAGCGACGAGCACATGGCCCTGCTGCTCAGCGCCGACAGCGGCCCCTTCTCCACCCGCGACTTCCGCATCCGGCTGCAGGCCATCCCGCTCGACGGCGGCCAGCGCACCTACCTGCACCTCGGCTATTCGTACGGCATGGGCATGGCGGCCAAGCTCGCGATGCAGGGCTACTTCGCGACCGCCGGCGCCAGCAAGGTCGGCTTCACCCGCACCGGCGACGCCTACATCGGCGGCATGCGCGGCGCGATCGAGCGCAACACCATGCGCTACTACCTTGCGATCGAGGCCTATCTCGCATCGCTCTCCGCACCCGCGCCGCAGCAGCGCAAGGAGCGGCTGGAGCGCTGGTTCAATGCCACCGAGCAGTACGCGCGCCAGCTGCACGAAGTCGAGCGCAACGAGTACCTCGCGATGAAACAGCGCGAGTTCCGCCGCCTCGGGGCCTGATCGAGCTCAGGGGGCGGTGAGCCCGAACATCGCCGCGCCGTTCTCCCACGCGATGCGCCGCGCCGCGGCGGGCGGCAGGTCGCCGAGCCACGCGCGGGCCTCGCGCATGAGGTTTTCGTAGTCGGGCCAGCGGCCGTTGGTCCAGGTGTCGGAGCCGACGAAGAAACGATCGGGCTTCTCGGTCAGCAGCGCCTTCCACGCGGCACTCAGCTTGCCATCGTCCACCGTCAGCCCCGGTCGGTACGACAGCTCGCCGTAGAGCGTCGGGTACTTGTCGAGCAGCGCGCGCACCCGCTCGACCGCCACGCCGCCGATGCCGGTGTGCGCCCAGATCATCCGCGCCTTGGGCGCATGGGCGAAGAGCTTCTCGACCGCCACGTCGTCGACATGCGCGAGCACCACCAGGTTGCGCTCCTGCGCGAGCTGCATCAGGCGCCTGGCCGTCGGGCCGTCGGCGTTGGCACTGTCGTAAAGGTGGAACTCACCGAGCCCCCGGTACGGCCCGGCCTCGGTGCCGGCGGCCAGCTCGCGCATCACCATCTCGACGATGCTCGGGTCGTGCGGCCAGCCGTTGTAGTCGGCACGGTTGCGGTAGAGGCGCACGAAGGGCACGACCGTCACACCCGCCTTCTTGGTCGCCTCGCGTGCGGCGGCCAGCACCTTGGTGCCGTCGTTCGGGCGGCTGTTGGCGATGATCGCGCGCACACCGCTGCGCTGCATGCGGCCGAGCACGTCAGGAATGGGATGCAGCTCGACGGCCTCCACGTTGTAGTGCAGGTGCGCATCGAAGAGCGGCCCGGCATACGGCGCTGCCAGCGCGAGCGTGGGCATGAAGACGCCGCAGGCGAGGGCCGCGACAACGCGGCGGCGGGTGGGTTTGGCAAGCGTGGGCATGGCGGGATCGGCAAGTCGCGACCCCGCATCTATACAACACAACGCAAGACAACGCATTGCGCATCGCTCGTCTTCGGGAGGCCGACCCCATTCGCGGCGCGATATGGTCGCGGGTTGCCAAACGGGGAGAAACCGACATGCGTACGTGGATCTGCAAAGGCTTGGTGTGGGGGGCCATCGCGGGCGCGGCGCTGCCGGCCGCGGCGCAGGCGCCCGAGGGCCATCTGCAAGGCTGGGCGTTCGCGCTGGAAAACGACTTCTTCGGCCGCGCCACCACCAGCACCGACCGCTGGTACACCAACGGCATCCACTACGCGCACAGCTACCGGCAGGGCCGCGCGCTGCACCGTCCGCTCGAGCTGGTACGCGAGATCGGGCGCGACTGGTTCGGCGTGGTCGCGCAAAACGGACATACCCCCACCGCGGCCGAATTCATCGGCCACAACATCTACACGCCCAACGACGTGGACCCGAGCACGCCGCAGATCCATGATCGGCCCTATGCGGCGCTGCTGTCCTACGGCCTGGGCAGCTTCGCCTACCAGGACGAGCACCACCGCGCGCTCGAGATCCGCGTGGGCCTGGTCGGCCCGGCGGCCGGAGGCGACGAGATCCAGTCGGGCATTCACCGGCTGATCGACGACGGCCTGCCCAATGGCTGGGCCTACCAGCTGCGCCCGCGCGTGGCGCTGCAGGGCACCTACACTCACACGCAGCGCTTCTACGACCGCGGCATCCTGCCGCGCTGGGGTTCGGTGCACCTGCACGGCCGCGCCACCGTGGGCACGATCAAGAACCTGGTGGCCGCCGGCATCACCTTCGTGGCGGGCGAGAAGACCCGCGTCTTCGGTGCCCCCGACGAAGGCGACTTCTTCGCGGTCGACTTCCACAACCGCCACAACCACTTCGCGGCCGGCGCATTGCGGCGCAGCACCTTCTTCGCGCAATTCCAGATGGCCGCCGTGGCCTCCAACTACCTGATCGAAGGCCGCACCTACGGCCCCCGGCCCGAGATCGAACTCAAGCGCGGCGTGTGGATGTCGACCTTCGGCATCTCGCAGCGGCTGTCGCGCGAATGGCGGCTCGAATACCGCATCAAGCGTCGCTCGGCCGAGTTCACCGCCGCCACGCCCTATGGCCGCAACGGGCAGATCCAGAGCTACGGCGAAGTGCGCCTGGTGCGCGACTACGACGCCTCGCCCGACGACGTCGAGAGCTTCATGCGCTGAACCGCGTCAGCGCTTGGGCACGAAGATGAAATCGCCCGCCTCGTGGCCCGCAAAGCGGATCGGCGCGTACTGCGGCTTCTGCTGAACGCGCAGGCGCTGCGCGCGCAGGCTGAAGCGGGCGGCCACCGAGTCGAACAGGCGCCGTGTCTCGATCGGCTCGCGCACCGCGTCGAGCACATCGAGCAGGCTGCCGGCAAAGAGCGAATTGCGCCCCGCCCCGCCATCGACCACCGGCTCCAGCCCGCCCGAAGTCATCGCCACCCGCGCCCGCAGCTGCGAGATCGCACGCAGCGCATCCCAGTGCCGCTCGCCCACCAGGTCGGCATCGGCCACCGGCAGCGCGGTGCGCGCCATCGTGCCCGAGTAGCACGAGTCGGCAATCACCAGCACCTGGCGCACGCCGAGTGCGTTGATCTGGTCGGTGACGTCGACCACCGAGATCCAGTTGCTGCGGTTGTCTTTCTCGCCGTCGACCGGCACCCAGTAGCCGCGCTGCGTGGTCTCTTCGATGTCGCCGTGGCCGGCGTAGAAGACGAGCAGGTTGTCCTCGGGCTTCACCTTCGTGCGCAGCGCGTTGAAGGCGGCGAAGGTCTCGCGGCGCGACACGTCGCTGATCAGCGTGACCTCGAAGCCGTAGCGCTGCTCCAGCATGCGCTTCAAATCCTGCGCGTCGTTGACCGGGTTGTTGAGCTTGGGCCAGTGGCGGTAGGCCTGGTTGGCGATCAGCAGCGCGTGGTAGCGCGTGTTGGGCAGGCCGTGGTTGAGCTTCGTGGGCGGCGCCGTGGCGCCGCGCGGCACGGCGCGAAAGTTGAGCGTGGCCTGGCCGCCCTGCCGGTCGGTGGCGGTGAAGCGCGCCTCGGTGCCACCGGGTGGCACCTCGATCTCGGTGCGGAAGAGCCCTTGCGAATCGACGGCCAGCGGCTTGTTGTTGAACATCAGCTGGCGCACGCCGGCATCGCTGCTCACCTTGCCGCGGATCTCGCGCCGCTCGCCCTGGCCGCCCAGCGGCACCAGCGGTGCGGCCCCGTCGGCCCCCGGCGTGGGCACCACCACCACCGGGTCGACCACGTGGATGGTGATGCGCCCCGGCTCGCCGCCCTGCCCGCTCGCCTGGCGGAAGAGCCGCGCCGCGAGCACCGGGTCGCGCTTCACGCCCAAGCCCCGCTCGTGCAGCGAAGCGAGGTTGATCATTGCGCGGCTGTCGCCCTGCGCCACCGCCTTGGCGTACCAGGTGGCGGCAGTGGCCGGGTCGGCCACGGCGCCGATGCCGCGCTCGTACATCTCGCCCACCTGCGTCTGCGCTTCGGCGTTGCCCTGCTGGGCAAACGGCAGCCAGATCGCGAGCGCGCGGGCGGGGTCGCGCGTGGCGAGTGCGAACTCGCCGCCGGCCTGCGCGCATTCATACGCCGGCAGCTTCTGCGGCCGACGCGCCGAAAGCGAGGTGGCGAAGTTGCCCAGCTGCCGCACCTGCCCCGGCAGCAGGCAGTCGACGATCATCAGCTGCTCTTCGCTCAGGTTGGCAGGCAGGGGCGCCGGCCCGCCCGCACACGCCGCGAGGGCCAGCGCGCTCAGCGTCAACAGCCGGCGAAGCATCCTCAGATCTCGAACTTGAGGCCGAGGCCGACGCGCGTCTCCTGCAGGTCGTTCGACCCACGCCGGTGCGACACGTCGACGAAGCTGCTGATGCCGCGCGTGAACTGCACGACCACGCCGGCCGCGAGGCCGATCGAGCTGCGGCTCTCGGCGCTGTCGGGGTCGAGTTCGCGCGTGAGGCCGTTGGAGTTGGCGCCGATGACGGGGTCGGCATCGCGCCACAGGCGCTGCCGCCAGGTCACCCGGCCGTAGGGTGTGAGCGTGCCGACGCTTATGCTGATCGGCTGCTGCAGCTGCGCGCTGATCACGCTCGCCAGCACACGCTGCTTCTGCTCGCCCACGGTGAAGCCGACGGTGCCGTTGTCGCCATTCAGCGGGTCGGAGAGGTCTTGGTAGATGGCCGCCAGCGGCTTGGTGCGGCTGTCGGTGAATTCGAGCCCGGCCTGCGGCACGAAGGCACGCGGCCCGAAGCGCCAGATGCGGCTCGTGCTCAGCCACAGGCCCCAGGCGTTGCTGACGTTCTCGCCGGTGAACTGGTCGGTGTCGTTGCTGATGCGGCGCGTCTCCAGCTGCGTGCGCATGATGGAGAAGGCACCGTCGATCGCGATCGCATCGCGCGTGAAGTAGCTGAGCGACGCGGCCAGCGAGGTGCTGCGCGTGTCGACCGTGGTGCTGGTGCGGATGACGTTCGGCGGCAGGCCGTTGGTCGAATCGAACTCGGTCTGGTCGCGCTGCAGCTTGCCTTTCGACACGTTGACGATGCCGCCCAGCACCCACTGCGGCGAGAGCACACGGTCGACCGCGAGGCTCACGCCGAAGTTGCGCACCTTCAGCGGGCCGCGCTCGAAGCGCAGCGAAGGCGCCGGCCCTCCGGGGCCACCGGCGGGGTCGAGCGGGGCATCGCCGACGACCTGCGGCGCGGCCGCATCGTTGTTGCGCACGCGCCGGTCCTGCTCTTCGGCGGCGGCGCAGTCGTCGCGGCGTGAATCGTCGGGGCACGGTGCCGGCGCCTTGCTCTGGGCCTGGGCGAGCGCACAGGCCACGAGAAGGGCCAGCGGCGGGATGCTTGAACGCAATGTCATGGGGCACTCCTGGTCTGCGCGCAGCTTAGCGCTGCCACGGGGTGCCTCCCCGACTTTCAGCCCCCTAGGACGGCCCGATGTGACCTTCGTCCAGAGGCCGCGGCCAGGCCCGAGGGCGCCTCCTGCAGGCCCGACAAGCCCCGCCGCAGGTGCGCCAGGTGCAGCTTGACGTTGACCCACAGCATCACCGCCCCCAGCTCCACCGCCAGCAGCAGGTGCAGCAGGGCCTCGGCGGCCGGCACCTTGCCGGCGGCCTGTGCGGTGGTCAGCACGCCGGTGATGACCCAGGGCTGCCGGCCCGACTCGCAGACGATCCAGCCGGCCTCGATCGCGATCCACGGCAGCGGCAGCGCCGCCACGCAGGCCCACAGCAGCGCACGGCCGGTGGGGCGATGTGGCTCGGGCGCGCACCAGATCACGAGCAGCACCAGCACCGTCATCAGCCCCCAGGCCGCGAGCATCGCGCGGAACGACCAGAACACCAGGCCCACGTTGGGCAGGCCCGCACCGGACGCCTGCGCAAGCGCCTTCAAACCCTGCAACGGCGTCTCGCGCGTGTCGACCACCCAGCCGAGCGCGCCCGGCACCGCCCACTCGAAGCGGTTGCGCTGCGCCACGGTGTCGGGCAGCGCGGCAACGAGGAAATCGGCGCTGTGCCCGTCCGTCTCCCACAGCGCTTCGATCGCGGCGAACTTCATCGGCTGGTAGCTCACCAGCCGCTCGCCGCTCCAGTGCCCCGCGAGCGCCGTGACCACGAGCGCGACCAGGCCGAACACCGCCGCGCCCTTCAAGCCGGCGCGCGCCTCGTCAGCGTGGCGCTGCCGCAGTTGGAACCACGCACAGATCGCCACCACGACCATGCCCGCCAGCACCCACGCGCCCGCGATGGTGTGCAGCACCTTGGGCACCACCAGCGGGTGACTCGCGAGGTCGAGCACCGAGCCGATGCGCGCCTGGCCGTCGACGAACTCCGCACCCTCAGGCCACTGCATCCATGCGTTGATCATCAGGATGGCGGTCGACTGCACCACCAGCACCCCCGCGAGCGCCGTGCTTGCGAGGAAGTGCCACACCGGCTTGAGATGCCAGCCCAGCGCCACCACCGCCACCAGCGTGAAGAGAAACGGCGCCACCTGGCCTTCGAAGGCGAACACCGGCCCGACGATGCCCTGCACCACATGCGCATAGCCGGCCCAGTGCAGCTCGATCTGCGAGCGCAGCGGGTAGCCCGTCAGCACACCGCAGACGAAGTTGATGACGAAAGGCCACGAGAGAAAGCGCGCCACGCGGCGCAGCGCCGGCCGGCCCGTCACGAGCGACCAGCCCTCGAAGGCGGCCATCAGCGCGGCGAGCCCGATGGTCAAGGGCACGAAGAGGAAGTGGTAGGCCGCGGTGAAGCCGAAGAGAAGCCGCGAGGCGTCGACGTCCGAGTACTGCATGGCGGATGACCCAATGAAAAAAAATGCGGCGGCGGGCCCAGCAGGCCCGACCGCCGCGAGGGGGTTGAGGTCAGTGAATCAGGAGCGCATCTGTGTGCCTTCAGCTCCTGGAGATCAGGTGCCGAACGCCAGCTGCACGCCGGTGCCCGGCACCGCACAGGTGTAGGTCACCTCGGTGCCGGCCGCGATCGCGTTCATGCGCAGCGTGGTGTCGGAGACGACGGCGCCCGAGGCGTTTGCGAAGTTGCCCGAGGCCGGCCGGTACAGGTAGCTCACCGGCTGGCCGTTGGACACCGCACGCGCCACCAGGTCGCACTCCTTCACCGTGCCGCCGAGGATCTTCGACGTGAAGTTCGCCGCCGCGCGCGCCTTCAGCAGGTCGGCCCGCGCCCCGGCGCTCAGCACTGTGGAGCGGCTGTAGGTCACCTGCTGGCCGACGATGGGTGCGAGGTCGGTGTCGATCGCGAGCAGGAACTGCTCCACGTCGCGCTGCATCGATTGCGCCCGGTGGTTGTCGACGGGGAAGCCCATCTGGAAGAAGCTCGTCGACATCAACGCGAAAGCGGTGAGCTCCGACGAGGTGCCGCGGTGCATGCGGTCGAACTGGATCAGCGGGTCGTTGAACTGGAAGAGGTTCAGGAAGCGGAACAGCGTGTCCATCGACCCGTCGTGGATGTAGCCGAAGCCGCGGATCTGATCGCCCTGGAACGGCGCACCGGGGATGCGCACCGTGTTCAGGTCCTTGGTGCCGAACATGCCGACCTTGGTGTACAGGTCGCGCAGGTGCGGCACCTTGAAGATCTGCGTCTCGCCTTCGAAGTTCGACTCGCCCTGCGTGCCGAAGCGACCGTTGGCCGAATCGATCTTGTGGCAGCCCTCGCAGGTGAACGACGCACGGCCGGTGCCGCGAAGGTCGGCCAGCGGCTGCAGGCCGGGCAGGCCGTCGAAGGGGCGGATGGACCCATCGAGGTTGCGCGGGCCGAAGTAGATGTCGCGGCCGCGCTGCTGCGAGGCGTTGAGCGAGTTGTTCAACGCACGCACCGGGTTCGGCGGCAGCTGCACCTGCAGCTGGAAGGCGGTGAAGCGGTCCATGATGCTCACGTCTTCCGGCGTCGGGCCGCTGGTCGGCGTGGGTTTGCCGAGCAGGCCGCCGAGCGCGACGATGAAGTTGCGGAAGTTGAGCACCTCGTTGTCGCCGTAGGCGGCGCGCTTCATGTTGTTGTCGGCCGAGCCGATGTAGCCGTCGACGCCGAAGAAGCCGTTGGAGCGGTCACCGCGCCAGTGCATCGCGCCCGAATTGGTGAGGCCCTGCAGCGTCTGCGTGGTCATCGGGCCCTTCATCGGGTGGAAGTCATCCGCCACCTTGGTGCCGTTGAGGTGGGCGATCTTGAAGGTGACGATGCCGATCTCGGGGTTGAGGTTGATCGGGATCGGGTTCTTCTCGACCTTGCCGTTCGGGTCGCCCAGGTCCCAGGCCAACTCGTCCTTGCCGCCGAAGGTGTGGCAGGCGGCGCAGGCCGATTCGCCGTTGCCGCTGGTGCGGTTGGCGTCGTAGAGCATCGGGCGCCCGGTGATCACGTCCGACGGCTCGGGGTTGGGCATGCTCGTCGCCGCGATCTCGCGGTTGGTGGCGAGGTCGATCACCTTCACCGCGTTGTCGAAGCGGGTGGTGACGTAGAGGCGGTTGCGCGTCTCGTCGAGCACCAGGCCGCTCGGGCCGCCGCCGCTCACCGTGATGTAGCGCGCGCTCTGGGTGCGCGGGTTGAAGGTGTCGGCTTCGAGCGTGGCGGTGTCGAAGACGCCGATCTTGCTGGAGCCGAAGGCGGCCACGTAGAGCGTGCGGCCGTCGCGGCTCACCACCATGTCGAGCGGGGTCGAGAGGCTGTGGTCCTTGGCCGTCGGGTCGAAGCCGGCCTGGCCCGCGAGCTTGCTGTAGTCGATGTGCTTGTTGAGGTGGCGCGGCGTGGCCGTGGTGCCGTTGACGACCGTGATGCGGGTCTTGGCGATCTGGCCCTGCACCGTGCTGCCACCGAAGGCGCCCGAGCCTTCGAAGCGCAGGTGGTTCATCGCCTCGGTGTTCGACACGTAAAGTTTGCCGGTCACCGGGTTGGTCACCATGTTGAAGAGCGTCGTGCCCACGTGCGGGATGGCGCTGCGCTGGGTGAGCGCGTTGGCGTCGACCGAGAAGACGTCGAGGTCGGGCATGTTGAAGCCGACCGCGGCCGTCCAGTCGCGACCGGCGGCGTCGAGCCAGCGGCGGCGGCTGTTGTCGAACTTGACGATCAGGCCCACCTCGGGCGCGCGGTGGCCTTCGTAGTTGGTGGCCGGGCCGAGCTGGCCGCCCGGCACCGTGATGCCCTTGCGCACGCAGGGCGTGGTGGCGAAATCGGCGCACAGGTAGTCGGCCGGCACCACCGTCGTCTGGTTGCCCGACTTGAACGCGGCCACGTAGACCGTGTTCCTGTCGGGGCTCAGCGCCAGCGCACGCGGCGTGTCGGAGAAGAAGGTCATGATCCGGAGCGGCGTGCCGCCGAAGGTGCTGCCGAGCGAGGCCGAGTCGAACACCCACACGTCGGCACGGCCGACGCCGGGCGTGGTGAGCTGCGGGTCACCGGCACCGGGCACGCCGGAGATCGACGAATCGGTGCGGTGCTGCCCGCGGTGGGCCGTGGTGATGAAGGCGCGGCCGTTGGCGGCGAAGACGATGTCGCGCGGCTCGTCGCCCACCAGCAGCGTGCGCGTGACACGCGGCACGCCGGCGAGCGTGACCACGCTGACGCTGTCGGAGAGGTGGTTCACCACCCAGACCTCGTCGTTGTTGCGCGCGGCCACCGCCACCGGCTCCAGGCCGACGGGAATGCGTGCCGCCAGGCTCAGGCTGCCCGTCGTGCCGACGTTGAAGACCTCCAGCGTGTTGTTGGGCGTGTTGACGGCGAAGAGCTTGCGCCCGTCGGGCGACATCGCGACCGGCCGCACCGGGCCGCTGTCGAACGTGATCGCGGCCTGGGCCTGCACGGCGCCAAGCAGCACCAGCGGCGCTGCGAGCATCGCCGCGAGGCGCGATCGCAAGCCGCCGAATCCTCTGAACCTTTTTTGAGCACTCATGCCTTGTCTCCTCTAGCTGGCTGCAACAAAGGCGCGGACGGTATCGCCCGAGGGCCACGCGGATCAACGTTCAAAAGGGTGGGCCGCCACCCGCCGACACCTCGGGGCTCCACCTAATAGGCGTTGCCCGGAGTGACGCCTAGATTTCGCGGCGAACCGCGATCGGGCGGACAAGGACGAGGTGCGAGCGTTGACCCAACAGGCGGCAGAGTTGTCGACAGGCCAGCCCGTGTGCGCCGCCAAGCTGCGCCCCATGCTCCTGCCGGCCTCGGCCGTGCGCCGCGATACGCTGGTGGCGCGCATCGACGCCGCGTCCCGCGCACGCCTGCTCGCCGTGGTGGCACCGGCCGGCTCGGGAAAGACCACGTCGCTCTCGCAGTGGCACGACAGCGTGCGCGCCGAGCGGCAGGTGGCGTGGCTGTCGCTCGATGCGCTCATCGTCCGGCAGGCTCGCGTTTTCACCTACCTGCATGCGGCGTTGCAGGCGGCCGGCGTGACGCTGCCCGACGCGCTGCCCACCGCCGACTCGCTGGGCGTCGCGATGCTGCTCGACACGCTCGACCGCGCGCCGCAGGGCCTGTGCATCGTGGTCGACGGCTTCGAGGCGCTGCATGAACACGGCCATGGCCAGGGCGTCATCCGCGCCGTCGAATACCTCGTGCTCAACTCGCCGGCCCACGTGCACTGGATCGTGGCGAGCCGCTGCGCGCCGGGCCTGTGCGTGAGCCAGCTGCAGCTGAGCGACCAGTGCGAGGTGCTCGGCGCGCGCGACCTCGCGTTCAACGCACAGGAGCTCGCCACCCTCGGCCACAGCCTGCACCGCCGCACGCTGGCCGAGACCGAGATCGCGAGCGTGATGGCCACCACCGAAGGCTGGTGCGCCGGCGCGAAGCTCGCGTTCCGTGCGCTGGGTGCGCAGGCCACGGCCGACAGCTTCAACGGCGCCCACCGCAGCGTGGTGCGCTATTTCGACGAAGTGCTGTTGAGGGACCTGCCCGCCGAGACGCAGCGCCTGCTGGTGCGCTGCGCCATCGTCGACCGGCTCAACGGCTCGCTGTGCAACGCGCTGACCGGCGACGAAGGCGGCTACGCGCTGCTCGACCGGCTAGAGCAGTCGGAGTTCTTCCTCATTCCGCTCGACGAGCAGCGCCAGTGGTACCGGCTGCATGCGCTGCTGCTCGGCTACGCGCGCGACCGGCTCGCGCGCGAAGAGCCTGAGGCCATTCCTTCGCTGCACCAGAAGGCGAGCCGCTGGTTTCTCGCACAAGGCCTGAAGGACGAAGCGCTCAAGCACGCGTTGGCCTCGAACGACCGCGCCTGGCTGGTGGAGGCGATGGACACCTGCGCCGTCGACTGGATCAGAGAGGGCGACCCGCTCGTGGTGATGCGCTGGCTTGCGCACCTGAGCACCGACGAGATCGTGAGCCGCGACGAGATCTGCTGCGCCTACATCCTGAGCCTCGTGCTCGCGCACCGGCTGGTGGAGGCGCGGCGCATCCTCTACCTCGCGCGCAACCACCCGGGGCGTGAGCACAACGAGGTGGTGCAGTACCGCTTCCGCGTGCTGCACCGGCTGATCTGCGGCGACGTGTTCGGCAAGCAGGAGTCGGTGGAGGGCTACCTCGAAGGCGACCAGATGCCCGACCCCTTCTTCACCGGCGTCCTCATCGCCGCGCAGGCCACCTCGCTGCTCGGCCGCAACCAGTTCGACGAAGCACGCCGCATGGCGCTGCGTGCGCGAGACATCGGCGTGCGCTGCGTGACGCCCTACCTCACCAGCCACACCGAGACGCTGCTCTGCGCCGCCGAGTACCAGCAGGGCAACCTGCGCAGCGCCGCACGCATCTCGGCGCGCAACTACGCCGCGCTCAAGAGCGCACCGCAGTCGCCCGCGTGGGTCAACGCCGCCGTCACGCTCGCCTGCGCGCGCTACGAGCGTGGCCGCCTCGACGGCGCCCGCGCCTTGCTGCTGGAGCTCATCCCCCACGTGGCGATGTGCTCCACGCCGTGGGTGTATTGCGCGGCCCACGTGGTGCTGGCGCGCCTGAAGGCCATGGAAGGCCGCTTCGACGAAGCCATCGGGCTGCTCGACGTGGCGCACAGCGTGCTCGACGACGTAGGCCACCCGCGCTACCTGGCCGAGATCTGCTACGAGAAAGTGCGCCTCGGGCTGGAGTCGAACGATGTGGCGCTGGCCGACACCACTGCCGCGGGCTTCGGCCTGCGCGAGCGTGAAGGGCATGGCGAATGGTCGGCGCCGCGGCGCTACGAAGAGGCGTGGGCGAGATGCGGCTTTGCAACGGCGCTGCTGGCGATGCAGGGCGGCGAGCACGACCGCGCGCGGGCGCTGCTGCAGGTGATCCGCGACAGTGCCGATGGTGCAGGCCGCATCGCGCGGCGAATGTCGCTCGACTTCGCGCTGGCGGTGTGCCACTGGAGCGCCGGGCGCGACAAGCTGGCGTACGAGGTGCTCAAGCGCAGCCTCACGCAGGATCACAAGGCCGGGTACTCACGCGCGGTGTTCGACGACGTGCCGCGGTTCTCGACCTTCATCCGCTCGGCGTTTGCGGCCGGCAAGCTCGAGATCGCATTGCCGGCCAAGCCGTTCCGTCAGTGGCTGGGGCTTGCGGTGCAGGCACCGGTGTCACCGCAGGCGCATCAGGCGGCAGGTGCTGCAGCGCCCGCAGTGCCCGCACGCGAGCCGCTGACCGACCGGGAGCTGGAGGTGCTGCAGCTGCTGTCGAAGGGGCTGTGCAACAAGTCGATCAGCCGGGCCTCGGGGATGGCGCTCAACACCATCAAGTGGCATCTGCGCAATCTGTATATGAAGCTCGATGCGACGAGCAGGACGAGTGCGGTGGCGCGGGGGCGGGAGTTGCAGCTGGTCGAGTGACGCGACGATCGCGCCGCGCCATGCGGCTTCCTGGCCTGAAGGCGCCCTCTCTCGGCCACAATTCCGGCACCCCTTCGCTGGAGACAGCCCATGCGCGCACCTGCCCTTGTCCTCACCTCTTGGTGCTTGGCCGCGCTGGCGACAACGCCGCTGCGTGCGCAGCCCATGGATCCGGCGTCGTTGCTCAAGGAGTCGATGGTCGAGTGCATGCGCGAGCTGGGCTTTCAGGCACCCGTGAATCCGGCGCAGCAAAACCAGGTGTTCGCCTGCGCCCGCCAGAAGTCGAATGAAAAAATCGGGCGCACGCCCGAGGAGCGTGCGCGCTGGGCCCAGCAGTATCGCGAGAAACTCGAGCGCGATGCCGAGGCCTCTCGCGACCGGCATCTGGCACAGCAGCAGGCAGCCGAAGCCCAACTGAACGACGTGCGGTCCGGCGCGTACGGCCGCCAGATGCAGGTGGCGGTGTTGTGTCGCGACGAGATGCAGCGCCGGGGCCTCACGCCCGACAAGCAGGCCTGGCCCCGCGCGATCCTGAACTGCGCCGCGACCCTCCAGCCCCCTGCGGCTTCCTCCGCCGCATCAGCGGAGCCGGCCGTGGCCAGCGACGCCTGGTGCGAGCTCGAAACACGCAAGAAGCGCTGGCGCGAAGGCGACCCCGACGACCGCACGGGCCGTGCTGTGGCCGACAAGAACCCCAACGCAGGCATCCGCGTCGGCGGGCCGGACACCGCCTACTGCGCCGTCCTCAGCGGTCAGCGAGGCCCGCACGCGCAAGCGCAGACGCTGTGCAGCAACGAACTCACGGAGCTGCACATCGCCATCCACCTCTCGGGGCAAAAAGTGTTCGACGACCTGTTCGAGACCTGCGAGCGCCGCCGCTTCCGCGAGATCAGGGCCGCCACCGGGCAACCCGCGGGCGAGCCGGTGTTTGGCGACGCGACCCGGATGCACGACTACCTGAACGCGCTGTACCACGATGACCTGGCCACGGTGCAAAGCCTGGACCGTTTCCACGGCACGCGGCTGCAGATCCGCGCGCCGGTGACGCTGGTGCGCGAGGTGTTGCGCAGCTACCTGGGCAACTACCCGAGCCTCTACGCCAGCTGCCTGGAGCCCGATGCGCCGACGGTCACGGTCGGCGAGGTGTACGACGACGTCACCCGCGACGGCCGAGGCCTGGAGATCAGCCGGCGGCGGGTCGATACGCGCCGGCAGTTTCCGGTGAACCGCCGCTTCATCGAGACTTCGCACGCACGAATGGGGTCAGCCCGGGCGACCGGCTGACGGACGGACTGGTCTCCTCGCTGGGGCGCCTCCACCTTGGCGACCTGGCGCCAGGACGGGTCGACGCGGTGGTGCGCAGCGTGATGACGGCCCATCGCTGCGACAGCGACGTCGTGCGGCGCTTGGAACAGAAGCTGTTGCAGCACGCGCCGGACCTGATGAAGCGCTACTGAGCCGCAGCGACACCTGGCGCACGCGAAGCTCAGTCGGCGCGACGCTGGTTGCCGGCGCCGCCGCCGTCGCCCGCATCGCCGTCACGCAGCAGCAGCGTCACCAGGACCGCCGAATCGACGCGGGCACTGAGCGAGTGCTTCTGCTGCGCGGGCAGCACGACCAGTTGACCGGGACCGAGCCTACGCGTGCCACCGGGCATGCGGACTTCCACATGGCCTTCGAGGCAGTGGATCGTGCACTCGTCGTCGACGTGATGCTCCGGATGATCCCGCCGGGCCGGCAACACCAGATGCAGCAACTGCAGCCGCCGGGTCTTCAGCAGGCTGGTGCTGACGGAACCTTGCAATGCCGCGCCGAGTGGCGCGACGCCGATCACGTCGAGAGGTTGAGCGTGGGGCAAGGCCATGAGTTTCTCCTTCAGGGCGTGAGTCCAGACTTCGGCAACCTTCTGTTCAGCCTCCTGCCGCTCGGCGGCATCGGCGTGCAAGTGTGGCTGCTCGCGCACGGCTTCTGGCTCATAGCTCAAACAGATGTAGACCGGGAAGTGGTCGGAACCGCAGGCCGGCAAGCGGCGGAAGTCCACCAGCCGGAAGTGCGTCGAGTGAAAGCAGTGGTCGAGCGGCCACCGCACCAGCGGCCACTTGGCGTTGAAGGTATGAAAGAAGCCGCGGCCAATCCGCGGGTCGAGCAGGCCGCTGATGTCCTTGAACAGGTCGTTGGTGTGCGACCACGCCACGTCGTTCAGGTCGCCGAGCACCACCACCGGTCGCTGCCGCTGCTTGATCTCTTTGCCGACGATGAGCAACTCGGCATCGCGCTCGGTCGAGCGCTCGTTCTCGCCGGGTGCGGGCGGTCGGGGGTGCAGGCACCGCAACTCGACCCGCTCGCCGTTGCGCAGCTGCACACAGGCGTGAACGGACGGAACGTCGTCCTGCACCAGGAACTTCACCTCGGCGTTGCGCAGCGGCAGGCGCGAGTACAGCAGCATGCCGTAGGTGTTTGCCTGCGGTTGCAGCACCGTGTGCGGATGCGTGCGTTCGAGTTCGCGCAGCTCGCCCTGCCACCAGTCATCGGCCTCGACGGCGAGCACGATGTCTGGGTCCGCTTCGCGGATCAGTTCGCGCAAGCGCGCGGACTCGCGGTTGTCCATGAGCACGTTGGAGAACAGCAAGCTCAGCCGCGTGTCTGGGTCGGTCGTGCGGCTCTTCTGAACCTGGGGCCGTGCCAGCCGCGTGAACGGCCGCATGCGGTAGCACTGGTAGACAAAGGCCGCGCCCAGGAGCGCGAGGAACAGGTTGGCGACAGCACCGCCGTCGGCTCGGCCCATGCCATGCTGCAGCCACACGATCGCGGCGAACGACGCGCCGATGAGCACGGTGATCTGCAGCCGAGGAAAGTCGAAGACGCGGATCCACCAGTCGTCTCGGCGCAGCAGCGGCAGCGCGGTCGCCACCAGCATCAGCGCGCCAACGCCGACCACTCCCCATTCGAGCCAGGCGAGCACCTTGCGCTGCCCGCTTTCAACGCGGCGTCGTGTGTGTGGGGCGGATGGGCACCTTGGCCGCCGCCCTGCGTGCACGGTAGTGGTTGAAAGCCTTCTTCGCGAGGCCCGACGTGATGGCGAAGATGATGAGTTTGCGCAGCAGCATGGCGTGGCTCCTGAAGTGGTGTGCCGACGCTAACCGAGGCCCTGCGGCGCGGGCATCAGGGGCGGGCGCGACCGGCGGTAGGCCCGGACCTACATCACGCTCGCCTGGAGCCTGTGTGCCGCGGCCCTAGCAGCGCCTCACCAGCTCCATCACCGCCTCCAACGGGAGCGGCTGGGTCACCGGCTGCCAGCAGGTCTGATTCCAGCGGGCTTGATCACCGCGCATGACGTGGCGATGGCTGTCCATCGGCCGGAGGCAGTACACAGACCCCACCTCGGCGTGCCACAACCCGCCGTTGGCGTTGCACGTCTTGCACGGTCCACTCAAGCGAACTTTGTTCGGGTTGCCCATGCCGCCATCTTGGCGCGGACCTGGCTCACCGCGCGAGCCGGTCGGGCTTTCTGGGCACCGGCTAGAGTTTCTGGATGTGCTCGAACTACCGCCCGGTCACGCGGATGGATCGCATGCTCTCCTTCTTTGGGGTGGAGATTCCTGCGAATCTGCACGAGCGGGATGTGTTCCCGACCGGAGAGGCGCCCTTCATCCGATTGCAGGTCGAGGGGCAGGAAAGCGGGCGGCCTGCGCTCGTGGCAGACGAAGGTGTGTTCGGCCTCTTGCCGGCCTTCGCGACGGAGGTGAAGTACGGCCTACGCACGTACAACGCGCGCAGCGAGACCGTGGCCACGTTGAAGAGCTTCAAGCCGGCGTGGCGCAAAGCCCAGCGCTGCATCATCCCGGCAGAAGCGATCTACGAGCCACGCTACTTTGGCACCGTCGAGAAGCCCGGCCAGTCGGTGCGCTATCGAATCAGCCGGCCGGGTGACGTGCCGCTGGGCATTGCGGGCATTTACCAGCGCTGGAAAGAACCACGTGGCGACAAGTCCTTCTTCACGTTCACCATGCTCACGGTGAATGCGGACGGGCACCCGTTCATGCAGGACTATCACAAGCCGGGCGATGAGAAACGCATGGTGGTCATCCTCGATCCGAAGGACTACATGGCCTGGCTCAGCTGCCCGATCGACGACGCGCCCAAGTTCTTCAGGCAGTGGATGGGCCCACTTGTGGGAGAGCCTGCGCCGCTGGCGCGAGGCATCAAGACTGCACCGCTGCCGCCGCCCCAACCGGAGCTGTTCTAGCGGCTTGGTGTGAGGTCCATAGTTGCGGCCGCCTCAGCATCTGTGTCGACGGCTGGTGTGCAGCGGGTGCGGTCAGTGCCGGCCGTGGGGTCAACTGACACTAACGGTCATCAAGCGGCCGTTCGATCGTGCCACTCGCCTCCGTTCTGCCTGCCGCCCTGCTCTTAATGCGAGCGCTAAACGCGGACCCTCGTCAACCGGCGGCCCCCGGTTGCACACCGACTCGAGGCGCTACCCGTTCCCGTACTTGCTGATAGATCGGCAGATTCACGCCTTCTGCAACCTCCAGCGAAACGCAAAGCGCGAACCGAACCGGCTCCTTGATGGGCCCGGCATCTGCCATGCAATTGACGCGCACGGCTAAGGTCGTACCTTCCTGAACGACCGCTGCTCGAGACTCCTCGAAGACCTCGTGATGAATCGTCCCTTGACGGAGCTGCCGCCACTCGCCTTCAGCACGATCGCCGCGCAAGGGCCCCTCGGGCAGATCGACCCAGAGCCGCGCAACGCGGTACTTCGAATGTCGAGGATTGATCGGCGTCATCCAGGCCAGCGTCACAGTGATCTTGCGCTTTACGACGGTCGCATGGAGAGCCGGCGGATAAGGCACACGGAACGCCAAGGCTTTGTCGTTCTTCAGCGCACCGACACCCAGTAGGGTCGCGCGTTGTGCTGTGCAGGTCAGTGCCCTCTCGACGTCGGCAACGCCTAGTCCGCCGTAGCGGCTTGCCAACCGCCGCTGTGCCTGCCATTCGTCGACATCGGGCCTTGCAGCCAGCACCTGGGACTGCACGTCGCCGAGGAGCGCACCGTGAGCGAGCAGCGCCTTGATCAACACCGCGTCATAGCGCTCGTCCAAGGTCTGGTAGCTGGCACGGAGGGTTTCGAGCACTCCATGGGCTCGTGCAGCCCACCGCGTTCCCAGCGCAGCGGCATTGCTGGTGCCACGTGTGTGCAGTGCGGCGCCTTGCACTGTTGGCGGCGCGGCCACCAACTGCCCTGGAGGCTGCAGCGCATCGATGGCCTGGACTCTGGTCTGACCTGGCGGTGACTGGATAGCCTCTCGATAGAGGACGCGGCCACCTGGAAGCAGGATGTCAGGCTTCACCGCTCGCCGGAACCCCGGTCCGATGCCCGAATAGGGCGCCAACCCTCCTTCCGCAAACAGCACGAAGCGTCCGGGCACCGGCGTCACCGTGGACCCGTCCGAATGACAGGCGCCGACGGTCAGGGCATTAACCGATTCAGCCGGGGCCAGGATACGGCGATGCATATCGTCGCGGCAGAGAGCCTGCGTCGCCAGCCTTGACCGTTGCTCTAGTGGCATCGCGGACACGCTGCCCGCTGCGGTTTCCAGCAGCAGCTCGCCATGCTCCCGATTGCCCGCGCTAACCACGAAGAGCACGTTGTACTTGTGCTGAAGCCAGTCGAGCAAACGAGCCCACGGCGAGAGCTCGCCACCGAACGCTCGATGGGGGTCGCCCACGGAGAGGTTGATGACGCGGACGTTGGGTGCCGATGCGGGCCGCCCAGCAGTCGCCTCGAACATCCGCCGCACGGCCACATGGACCAAGTCGATCAGCAGGCGGTCTTCTGGTGTGCGTTCGACGCGCTGACCGTTCGGTCCGGCGGGATGCATGATGGGCCGCGCATAGATTGGTCGGGCGAGTGGCGCGTCCGCCATACCCAAGTCACCTAATGCGATCAGCGATGCCATCGCCGTGCCGTGGGTTCGCTCTGCAGCCGGATAGTTATCGCCCCAGCCGTCTGGGTCGTCGATCTCAACGCGGCCTTGCAGCATCGGATGGTTCGCTAGTGGCAGGCCGTCGAGCAAGGCGACCACTGCAGTTCCGTTGGTGCGTTGTGCGGGAGGTGGCCTTGTCGGCGAGCGCGCCGCAGTTGCATCGACGGGAACAACGGCCTGCCCCTGGGCACGGAAGAACATCACGCGGTCGGAGTGCAGCAACGGTGGTGCATCTCCATCGAGAAGCTGCCCCACACCCAAGGCTGGCACATCGACAAGGAAGCCGTGATACGCGATGTCGCCGATCAGGCTCTCGTGAAGTACCGCGCCGCCCAGTTGCCCAACAAGCTCGCGGATTTCCGCCGATGCTGCGGTGTTCCTAGCTGCTGCAGCAAAGTGCCAAGCTTCAATCTCGAATCGGATCGACGGGGCACCATGCTCTACTCGGAAACGCAGGGCATCCCGGAGTCCGGGCCCAGGCGATCGGCTGGACTCCAGAAGCGCGCGTCCTTCAGGTGCGCAAAGACGCCCTTCCAGGCGCTCAGTCCCGGGCCTAGGTTCGCATTCGGATCGTCCCGGTACAGACCCCACAGGCGAACCACCTCATCGAGCGCGGCCCGGTTGCTGCCGACGAGAAAGAGCTTGCCGCCGAGCGGCTTTCCCCTCTCCCGCGTGTCGTAGAAGTCTTCGTCGGGCGCGATCTCGTCGTCAACCGCCGCCAACCACTCAAGCCCCGGCACGCGTTGCGCGGTCGAGATGAAGTCATCGACGGATCCGACGGTCTCGAACACGAGCACCAAGTCCGGATCATCGTTCTGCGCACGGGCGCGCAGGTCCAAGCGTCGTGCGTCGAAGGCCGCTTGCAGGCGTCCAAACCGATCGCCCAGTCGTCGGCCCTGACGCGCGTGATCGGGATAGTGGACAGACGGCGGGAAACCGTTCCCCCCGTCGCGCACCACTTGAGAAGGCGCGGGGAAGATCAGGAGAGGGAACTGCTCAGCTGGACCCGTCGCCACGCATCAAGGCCTGTCGGCAGCTGTCGGGCCGACGCGCTCTTTCCACTGGGATAGGCGCTCGGTCAAGATCCGCTTTAGGTCTGCCCCGGGCAGGGCCAGCACATATCGACGATGCACGTCCTCGCAGAACTGCTCCAGATCGGAAAAAGTCTGCACCGGCAGGCGGGTCGCCAGAGTCTTGGGAGACAGGCCCAGCGGCACGCCTAGCGTCTCCTCGAATCGTTCGAACCACGCTGCGCGCTGCGCTGGCGTAGGAGCTGGCAGGTTCAGCCGCAGTTGGAAGCGCCTCCACACGGCCCTGTCCAGCAACTCCGCATGATTGGTGGCAGTCACGACGACCACGTGGCTTGGAAGTGAGTCGATCTGCAGAAGCAATGAACTCACCACGCGCTTGATCTCGCCTGTCTCGTGCGTGTCGCCCCGTTCCTTGCCCAGCGTGTCAAACTCGTCGAAGAACAACACGCATTGGTGCGTACGCGCGAAGTCGAACAGCCGCTTCAGACGCCCACTGGTTTCGCCGAGAAAGCTGCCGACAACAGCTTCGTAGCGCACAACAAAGAGCGGCACCATCAGCTCAAAAGCGATGCCTTCCGCAAGTGTCGTCTTGCCGTTGCCAGGCGGGCCCTCCAACAGAACGCGGTGGCGAGGCTCGACTCCATAGGAACGAAGCAGTTCGGCACGCTGCTGCTCTTCGACCAACTCTCGCACTGGCGTGGCAACAGCGATATCGAGGAACATGCTGGTCAACCCGCGGCGCGGCTCCACTTCGTAGAGCAGGCCGCCGTGACCACCGTCGAAGCTACGCACCACCTCGGCGGCTTTGGCGCTGGGTGCTGGCTGACGCAGATTTTCTTCCAGGCGGTCGGCAAGCTGGGTGTGTCGCTTGGCCCGCTCCTCGGCTGCGATGGCCTCGACCGTCGACCGAAAGGTGCGCTGATCCCCCTGCGTTCCAGCGCGCACCAGATTCACGATGAGGTCGGCTCGGGGCATGGGTCAGAGGCTTGTTGTCTGATCAGTATACGGGTCGCTACGTTCCGGCCCGTGCGTCAGCAAGCACCGTCGGCACGCCTGTCCCTGGGCGATGGGGCCGGCCGCAGATGCCGTGAAGGACCGCTCTCCGTAGAGGTTGACATTCACCACTACAGGCCGAGTGTCTGACATCAGTCTGAAGCGGGCGCTCAAATGCGTTGCGTGATCTGAAGCCACGCCCATCAGGAGATTCAACCCGCGCGGCCTCGTCGTTACACTGCCCATCGCCTTCGTTTCCTACGCGGCGCGCGCCTTGTGGCTAGATGCCCTGCCGTTCGCATCGCTCCTACTCGCCAGACAACGGCTCCCCAATCTCTCGCCGTATGCCATTCGTAAATGAGGATGTCCCTGACAGCGGGCCGACCCATCTGGCAGAGGAACACCGAAGACTGGTCAGCTGGATTCAGGCGTCTCGCGTCGGGGTCATCGAGTACCTCCGTCAACGGATGGTTGATTCGGAGTTGCCGGCAGCGCTCTACTACATAGAGGGCATTGGCATGAGCGACGGCCAGCGTTTCGCCCTCGTGCGCGGTGACGCAATCTACTTAGTGTCCGTGGTCAGAGACAGAACAAGGCCGACTGAAGGGTCGCCTGCGCTGTGCGTTCGAGAGGTGAGCGTCCCTGAATCGGCACCGATGAGTCGTGGCTCGATCGAAAGCCTGCTGGGCGCGGCGCTGCATGACTACTACCAAGCGCATCCCTACATGCTTCGAGCCGGAACCGGAACGGCGGCCTTCGACTGGGGCGGCGCCCGGTGGGTGATACGACCACGGAAGCATTCGCTTCTCTACTGGCGTACCGCGTGTACACGGGAATGGCGAGAGTTTCGGGCACGCGTGTGGCCGCGGGTTTGGGGGCGCTCAGCAGCCCTCTGGCTGCATCGCTGGCACTCGCAGCATTCGCGTGGACGGGTGATCGCTGGGCCATGGTTTTGGCTGGTGCGTGGCTAGCGCTGCGACTACTGCAATACGAGACGGATTTGAGCTTAGGCGCCTGGATGCTCGGCCGGGTGAAGTACCGCCATCCGTTGGGGCACCTGCAGGTGACGGCTCGTTTGATGAACCCTCAACCACTTGCAGCGTTGAAGGTCCGAGTCGAGCCCATCGCAGGCGAACCGATGACCCGCATGGTCCGGGTCGTCAACCGGTCTTGGTTGCCGGTGCCTTACGTTTCGATCGGCACCCATGCGCTCGCCCGCTTGCTTGCCCCTGGGTTGATCGAACAATTGCGCCGCATGGATGGTCAAGGCTTTGTCGACCCAAAGTCAGTGGAACGCCACTTTCCAGGGATGGCGAAGAAGTGGCTGTGGCCCGGGCAATCGTTTACGAGCCGTCATCATCTCTTGGCCGAATTCCCACCCTCCATGCAGCAACGTCAAGTTGAAGCGGTAGTCACCATCTCTCGACTTTTGTCCGGAGAGACTCGCCGTGGCGCAGCCACCTTCCTGCTCGACGTTGAAGGGTCTTCGCTCTGAGCGGGCGCTAATCATTCCGCCACCTCCGCCGCCCCAAGCGCCCGCTCCACAGCCCGCAACGCCCGCCCACAGTCATCCCGATTCAGCCCACCCCCCAAACACAGCCGCAGCCCTTCCGGCGGCTGCCGATCCGTCGAGAACGCACTCGCCGCCACCGCCGCCACCCCCAGCTCCCGCAATGCACTCGCAATCTGCGTCGCAGACGAGCCCGCGTTGGCATCCCCTTCCGGCAACGGCAACCACCCATGGAACCCCTGCGGGTGCACCCGCAGCCCATACGCCCCGAGCCGCTCGCGCATCAGCGCACTGCGCCACCCGCACTCCGCGCGCACCGCCGCCAGCACCTCGCGGCCGTGCCCCTGCTCGAGCCAGTGCGAGACCACCGCGTTGATGAAGGGTGAGGCCATCACCGTCGTCGCGCGCAGGGCGCCGGCCAGGCGCTGCTGGGCGGCGTGCGTCGGCGCGAGCACGTAGGCCACACGCATGCCGGCGCCCAGCCACTTCGAGAGGCCGCTGATGTAGTAGGTCAGCGCGCCGGCGTAGTCGGCCAGCGCCGGCGGCGTGGCGGCGGGCAGCATGCCGTAGGCGTCGTCTTCGATGATGGGGATGCTCAAGCGCAGCGCGATGTCGGCGATCTGCTCGCGGCGGCGCATGGGCAGCGTGGCGGTGGTGGGGTTGTGGATGTTCGGGCAGAGGTAGATCGCGCCCACGGGCGTGCTCTTGCACGCGGCCTCCAGCTCCTCGGGCACGAGGCCGTGCTCGTCCATCGTGATGGGCAGGAGCTGCGTGCCCAGCTGCGCGGCAATGGCCTTCAGGCCGGGGTACACCAGGCTCTCGACGCACAGGCTCTGGCCCGGCTTCACCAGCATCGACACAAGCGCCAGCAGCACGGCGTGGATGCCTGGCGCCACCAGCACCCGGTCGGCCGTGGCCTCGGGCACCCACTGCGCGAGCCAGTGCGCGGCGAGCTCGCGGTCGTGCGCGGTGCCGCCGAAGTCTTGGTAGCGCATCAGGTCGTGCAGCGTCGAGTGGGTGATGGCCTCGGCGGCGCTCTGCTGCAGCGCCTGCATCGCCGGGTGGTCCTCGATCTCGGGGGGCATGTTCATCGTCATCTCGGCGCCGGTGCCGGCGCGCAGCGGCAGGCCGATGAAGGAGCCGCGCACGTACGAGCCCATGCCGGGCCGCGAGGCGATCAGCCCACGCTCGCGCGCCGAGGCGAAGCCGCGCACCACCGTCGTGTAGTTGAGCTGCAGCGTGACGGCCAGGTCGCGCAGCGGCGGCAGGCGCTGGCGAGGGGCGAGCCGGCCCTGCTGCAAGTCTTCGGCGATCAGCTCGGGGATGAGCTGATACGCCGGCAGGCTGCTGTGGCGGATGCGGGCAATCCAGTGCGTGAACGGCATGGCCCAGTGTGCCTGTCGCACGGCTTGATTGCACGGCCTCGCCCTCGTGATGCGCGGCCATTCCAGGTGCACGCCGGCCATTGATCGGGTGCATTGATTGCATCGGCTGCCGTCTCGTGGTGCGGGGTGCATTGGCGTGCCTGCGGTGGGCCATCGCGGCGGGCCGTGCGCATGACGCCCCGTTGATCGCATGTTGATCGGCCGCCCGCGCCGCGGCGTGGCATGTCGCTCGCAAAGAGAGGAGCGTCCGGCGCCGTGCCGGCCCAACCACCACGCGAGGACTCATCCCATGCCCAAGGTCACCCACCCCGCCGCCCAGAAGGGCGATTTCCTGGTCGACTACGAAGAGAAGGTGTTCGAGGACGTCAAGGCCAAGCCCGGCGAGAAGGCGCTGGTCACCTTCCACACCGTGGCCTTCGAAGGCTCGATCGGCTTCGTCAACCTGCTGCAGGCCACGCGCCTGCAACGCAAGGGCTTCGACACCTCGATCCTGCTCTACGGCCCCGGCGTCACGCTGGGCGTGAAGCGCGGCTTTCCGAAGCTGGGCGACGCGGCCTTCCCCGGCCACCAGAACTTCAACGAGCAGATCGGCAAATTCATCGCCGAGGGCGGCAAGGTCTACGCCTGCCGCTTCGCGCTGCAGGCGCTCTACGGCCACGGCGAAGGGGCGCTGATCGAAGGCATCCGCCCGATCAACCCGCTCGATGTGCTCGACATCGTGCTGCTCCATCGCAAAGAGGGCGCGTTCATCCTCGACACCTGGACGCTCTGAAATGAGCACGAAGCCGAAGTCGGTGCGCGCCGCGGCGGCCCAGATCTCGCCCGATCTGGAGAGTGCCGACGGCACGCTCGCCCGCGTGCTCGAGACCGTGCGCGAGGCCTCGCGCAAGGGCGTGGAGCTGATCGTCTTCCCCGAGACCTTCGTGCCCTACTACCCCTACTTCAGCTTCGTGCAGCCGCCGGTGCAGCAGGGGCCGGCGCACCTGCTCTTGATGGAGCGCGCGCCCACCGTACCGGGGCCGCTGACCGATGCGGTGGCGGCCGCCGCACGCGAGGCCGGCATGGTGGTCGTGCTCGGCGTCAACGAGCGTGACCACGGCAGCCTCTACAACACGCAGGTGATCTTCGATGCCGACGGCCGCCTCTTGCTCAAGCGCCGCAAGATCACGCCGACCTACCACGAGCGCATGGTGTGGGGCCAGGGCGACGGCGCCGGCCTCACCACCGTCGACACGCGCGTGGGCCGCGTCGGCGCGCTCGCCTGCTGGGAGCACTACAACCCGCTCGCCCGCTACGCGCTGATGGCGCAGCACGAAGAGATCCACTGCGCGCAATTCCCCGGCTCGCTGGTCGGCCAGATCTTTGCCGATCAGATGGGCGTGACCATTCGCCACCACGCGCTGGAGTCGGGCTGCTTCGTCGTCAACGCCACCGGCTGGCTGCACGAGGCGCAGGTACGCGCCATCACCGCCGACGAGAAGCTGCA
Source organism: Rhizobacter sp. J219 (assembly GCF_024700055.1). Taxonomy (GTDB): domain Bacteria; phylum Pseudomonadota; class Gammaproteobacteria; order Burkholderiales; family Burkholderiaceae_C; genus Rhizobacter. Next base: position 4,716,609 of record NZ_JAJOND010000001.1, on the reverse strand, counting down.
GGGCGCGCTGCGCGGCGGCTGCCACACAGCAATCATTTCGCCGGAAGGCAAGTACCTCGCCGAGCCGCTGACCGAAGGCGAAGGCCTGGTGATCGCCGACCTCGACATGGCGCTCATCGCCAAGCGCAAACGCATGATGGATTCGGTGGGCCACTACGCGCGCCCCGAGCTGCTGAGCCTCGTGATCCGCCGCGATGCGACCAGCACCACGCAGCCGTGGCCGTCTGCGCCCTCGCAAGAAACCGCCCTGCCCTTGCCCGAAGGAGTTCCCCATGACTGAAGCCCTCGCGATGCCCGAGGCCTCGCGCGCCCTGATGACCGAGCTGCAGTCGCAGGGCCTGCGCCTGCTCGACCCCGGCGCGGGCGCGGGCAGCCGCCGCGGCGGCGCCGGCCCGTCGGACCACAAGGCGGTGACCGTCGACGGCGTGACGCTGATGGTGCCGGTGCACACCCACACCGCCTTCAGCTCGCCCTTCGTCGCCGACGCACCCGGCCCCGATGGGCGCAGCGTGCTGCGGCGCGGCAGCATCCCGATCGCGAGCGTGAGCTTCCCGCGCCAGCCGCGCTTCTATGCGCGCAGCACGGCCGACGGCATCCCGTATTCGCACATCGCCACGCTGCACGGCAGCGACGTGCTCGCCACCACCGTGCTGCAGACCTGCATCCGCTACGAGAGCCGGCGCAAGGCCTGCCGCTTCTGCGCCATCGGCCAGTCGCTCGCGGCCGGCCGCACCATCGCGCACAAGACACCGGCGCAGCTCGCCGAGGTGGCGAAAGCCGCGGTCGAGCTCGACGGCGTGAAGCACATGGTGATGACCACCGGCACGCCGCCCACGCCCGACCGCGGCGCGAAAGTGCTGTGCGACAGCGCCGAGGCCATCCGCGCCGCGGTCGACCTGCCGCTGCAGGCGCAATGCGAGCCGCCCGACACCGATGCGTGGTTCCAGCGCATGAAGGATGCGGGCGTCGACACGCTGGGCATGCACCTCGAAGTGATCGGCGACGCGCTGCGCCGCGAGATCCTGCCCGGCAAGGCCGAGGTGCCGATGAGCCGCTATTGGAGTGCGTTCGAGGCGGCGGTCGAGGTGTTCGGCCGAGGCCAGGTCAGCACCTACCTGCTCGCCGGTCTGGGCGACAGCGCCGAGCTGCTGCTGTCGACCAGCGAGCGGCTGCTGGCGATGGGCGTCTACCCCTTCGTCGTGCCTTTCGTGCCCATCAGCGGCACGCCGCTCGAAGACCGCCCCGCCCCGTCGGCCGAGTTCATGCGCAGCGTGCTGGAGCCGCTGGGCCAGCGGGTGGCCGATGCCGGCCTGCGCGCCGGCGACATCAAGGCGGGCTGCGGGCGCTGCGCGGCCTGCTCCACCTTGTCTCGCTACGAAGCGCCTCTCGCCGTTTGAACCCTTGAAGGAACACACGATGCAGCTGCACGCCGCCCACCCGCAACCCTGGTGCGAGACTCGACCCGTCGTACACGCCGCAGGGTTTTCGCATCCAGTGGGCCAGCGACCCGTGGATGGAGCGCGAGGCGCTCGCGCTGCGGCGGCGGGTGTTCTGCGAGGAGCAGCGCCTCTTCGCGCACGACGACCTCGACGAGATCGACCGCCACGACCCGAGCACACGCTCGCTGGTGGCGCTCACGTGCATTGCCGGCGAGGCCGACGAGGTGATCGGCACCGTGCGCATCCACCAGGCCGCCCCGGGCGTGTGGTGGGGCTCGCGGCTGGCGGTGCGGGCCGACTGGCGGCAGCACAAGCGGCTCGGCTCCAGCCTCATCCGCCTGGCGGTGAGCAGCGCGCATGCGCTCGGCTGCGACGAATTCCTGGCCCACGTGCAGGCGCAGAACGTGCCGCTCTTCCAGCGCCTGAACTGGGAGCTGCTCGAGATGCGCGAGCTGCATGGCCGGCCGCATGGCTGGATGCGCGCCTCGCTCGCGCACTACCCGCCCTGCCCCACGCCGTATGCCGGTTTCGTGCTCACGCAAGGCTGACGCGACGATGGACCACCTGACGCAACTCGCCCAGGCGCTGCGCCAGAGCCGCGGCTTCGCGCACAAGCGCGACATCGCCGCGGTGCTGCCGCAGCTGGGCTCGGTGGCCGGCCTCACGAGCGTGCCCAATGGCGACGACTGCGCCGTGCTGCCAGACGCTGCGGGAGACGGCCACCTGCTGCTCGCCATCGAAGGCCTGGTGCAGGACTTCATCGCCGCCATGCCCTGGTTCGCCGGCTACAGCGGCGTGATGGTCAACCTGAGCGACATCGCCGCGATGGGCGGGCGGCCGCTGGCGGTGGTCGATGCGCTGTGGGCCGGCGAGCCCGAGGTGGCGCAGCAGCTGCTCGCCGGCATGCGCGCCGCGTGCGAGCGCTACGGGGTGCCACTCGTCGGCGGCCACAGCAACCTGCACGCGGGCCACGGCCAGCTCGCGGTGGCGGTGCTCGGCCGTGCGAAGCGGCTGATCAGCAGCTTTGCGGCACGGCCCGGCGACCGGCTGCTGATGGCGGTCGACCTGCGCGGTGCGTGGCAGGAGGGGCACCCTTTCTGGAACGCCTCGACCTCGGCACCGGCCGAGCGGCTGCGTGCCGACCTCGCACTGCTGCCGCAGATCGCCGAAGCGGGCCTGTGCGATGCCGGCAAGGACATCAGCATGGCCGGCGTGCTGGGCACGCTGTTGATGCTGCTCGAATGTTCAGGGGCCGGCGCGCACGTGGACCTCGCGCACCTGCCGCTGCCGCCCGGCACGCCCGGCTGGCACGAGACCGGAGACGCCGCGTTCGCGGCGCACCTGCGCTGGCTTTGCGCCTTTCCGAGCTACGGTTACCTGCTGAGCGTGCGCGAAGCGCAGGCCGAGGTGGTGCAGGAGGTGTTCGATTCGCATGGCATCGCCTGCGCCGACATCGGCACGGTGCAGCCCGGCTCCCGCCTCACGCTGCAATTGGGCGACGCGCAAACGAGGCTGTGGGACCTGGCGGCCGAGCCTTTCATCGGCGCCGCGCCCGTGCTGCCCACGCTGCACTTGCCACTGAGGGCGGCTGCATGAACATCGCCCTGCTCACGCACTCGGTGCGCCCGCGCGGCGGCGTGATCCACACGCTGGAGCTGGCCGACGCCCTGGTGCAGCGCGGCCACCGCGTGACGGTGATCGCCTCGGCCGAGCCGGGCGAATCGTTGTTTCGGGCGACGGCGTTTCCGGTTGAGATGATCCGCTTGCCGGTGCTGACGGGCGACCTGGTGGAGCAGGTGCGGCAGCGCATCGAGGCCTTGGTGGCGGCGTTGCCCGCCGTGCTGCGGCGAGGCGGCTTCGACCTGCTGCATGCACAAGATAGCGTGAGCGGCAACGCGCTGGCCCTGCTGCGCGAACGCGGGGTTCATGTGCCGCATTGGCTGCGCACCGTGCACCACCTCGACGTCTTCGCGCAGGAGACGCTCAACCGCTGGCAGGCGCGCGCCTGGCGTGCGGCCGACGGCGTGGCCTGTGTCAGCGACACCTGGTGCGCGCATTTCCGTGAGCACTTCGGCGTGTTGCCGGCGCGCATGTACAACGGCGTCGACCTGCGCCGCTACCGGCCGGTGGCCGACGCGCTCGATGGGCCGCGCCTGCAGTCGCTGGGGCTGGCCGACGACGCGGGCCCGGTGTGCCTGCTGGTCGGCGGCGTGGAGGAACGCAAGAACACCGTCCGGGTGCTGCACGCCTTCGCCATGCTGCGCCGCGACGACCCCGCGTGGGCCCAGGCCCGCCTGGTGGTGGCCGGTGGCGCGAGCATGCTCGACCACAGCAGCGCCCGCCGCGCCTGGCAGCAGGCCCTGGGCGAGCTCGGCCTCGCCGAAGGACCCGGCGCGCCCGTGCTCCGCACCGGCCCGCTGCCCGACGAGATGCTGCCCACGCTGATGCGCCGCGCCGACGTGCTGGCCATGCCGTCGCTCGTCGAAGGCTTTGGCCTCGTCGCACTCGAAGCGCTGGCCTGCGGCACGCCGGTGCTGGTGTCGATGCGCCCGCCGTTCACCGAGCACCTGCGTGATGAGGCGGCCGTCGCGTGGTGCGACCCGGAGCGCATCGACTCCATCGCCGCCGGCCTGCAATCCGCCGCGCGCATGCCCAAGCTCGGCGCACCGCCGGCCGTGTGCCTGGCCCATGCGTGGGAGCGCAGCGCGGCGCTGCACGAAGCCTGGTACCTGCGCACGCTGCACGCATCGATCGCCACGCCTGCCGAAGCCCTCGGCCCCTGAGACCACCCCTGAGACCGACCCCATGCCCGCCATGCACTACCGCCTTCGCTGGCCCGATGCCAGCGAGACCGTCTGCTACTCGCCCTCGCTCGTGATCCACGACTACCTCACGCCCGGCGAGGACTACCCGCTGCCCGAGCTGCTGCGCCGGGTGCGCGAGGCCACCGCCATCGCGAGCGAGCGGGTGCGCGAGAAATTCGGCTTCGCCTGCTCGCGCGCGGCCGACCAGCTGCTGCAGACCGAGGCCCACGCCGCCCCCTTTGCCCACGACGCCGAGGCCCGCGTGCGCGTGCTCGCGTTCGAACCCGCCTGAGCTTTCACCGGAGTCCCTTCATGAAGAACCCCACCCTGCCCCATCACGAAGTCGTCGTCGTCGGCGGCGGCCAGGCCGGCCTGTCCATCAGCCACGGTCTGAGGGCCGAAGGCATCGAGCACGTGGTGTTCGAGAAACACCGCGCGATGCACGTGTGGCGCACCCAGCGCTGGGACAACTTCTGCCTCGTCACGCCCAACTGGCAGTGCGCGCTGCCCGGCCACCCGTACCGCGGCGACGACCCGCACGGCTTCATGAAGCGCGAGGAGATCGTGCAGTACCTCGATGCGTTTCGCGCCCATGTGGACGCGCCGCTGCGCGAGGGTGTGGCGGTGGAGCTGGTGAAGCCGCTGCCCGAGGGCGGCTTCCTCGTGCGCAGCAGCGACGGCGAGTGCACCGCGCAGCAGGTCGTCGTCGCCTCGGGCGGCTACCACGAGCCCATCGTGCCGCGCCTGGCCGAGCGCTTGCCGGCGCCGGTGCTGCAGCTCCATTCGGCGCAGTACCGCAACGCCGCGCAGCTGCCACCCGGCAAGGTGCTGGTGGTCGGCTCGGGCCAGAGCGGCGCGCAGATCGCCGAAGACCTGCACCTCGCCGGCCGCGAGGTGGTGCTGGCGGTGGGCGATGCGCCGCGCTGCGCGCGCTTCTACCGCGGCCGCGACGTGGTCGACTGGCTGGCCGACATGGGCTACTACGACATGCCGGTGGGCCAGCACCCGCTGCGCGAGGGCGTGCGCGACAACACCAACCACTACGTGACCGGCCGCGACGGCGGGCGCGACATCGACCTGCGCCGCTTCGCCAGCGAAGGCATGCAGCTCTACGGCGCGCTCACCGGCCTCGATGCCGACGGCGACACGCTGCGCTTCGCCCCGCGCCTGCGCGAAGTGCTCGACCAGGCCGACCGCACCTACAACGGCATCAACGCCTCGATCGACCGCTACATCGACGAGCAGGGCCTGCAGGCGCCGCCCGCGAGCGTCTACGAGCCGGTGTGGGAGCCGAGCGAGGAGCGCGAGACCTTGTCGCTGAAAGATGCGGGCATCACGAGCGTGCTGTGGTGCATCGGCTTCGCGCCCGATTTCCGCTGGCTCGACGCCCCGGTCTTCAACGGCCGCGGCCACCCGGTGCACGAGCGCGGGCTGACGCGTGTGCCCGGCCTGTACTTCATCGGCCTGCCGTGGCTGCACACCTGGGGGGTCGGGGCGCTTCTCGGGGGTGGCGAGGGATGCGGCCTTTGTGGTGCAGCGTGTCGCAGATCTGCGCTCGACGAAGGCCAAGTTGTCTGCCGCGCCAAGCAAGCTCGTCGATCTCGCGGTCGTCTGAGGCCGATGACAAGAGAGTTGGTAGGCCGTGCTGGGCTCGAACCAGCGACCAAAGGATTATGAGTCCTCTGCTCTAACCAACTGAGCTAACGGCCCCTCTCGAAAGAGCCGCGATTGTAGGCAGCCCGCCGCTACTTCACGCTGAGCGCATTGCTCACCAGCCGCGACGTGATGTCGACGATCTGGATCATGCGGTCGTACGCCATGCGCGTCGGCCCGATGACGCCCAGCGTACCCACGATCTGGCCGTTCACTTCATACGGCGCCGACACGACCGAGAGTCCTCGAACGGCACCACCATGCTCTCGCCGCCGATGTAGATGCGCACGCCTTCGGCGCGGCTGCTCACGTCCAGGAGGCGCATCAGCTGCGTCTTCTGCTCGAAGAGGTCGAAGAGCTTGCGCAAGGACCCCATGTCGCTGGAAAAGTCTTGCACCGTGAGCAGGTTGCGCTCGCCGCTGATGACGACCTGCTCCTGCTGGTCGGCCATCGCCTCGCTGCCGGCCTGCACGGCGGCCTGCATCAGCGAGGCGATCTCGCCGCGCAGCACGTCGACCTCGCGCTTCAGGCGCTCGCGCACTTCTTCGATGGTGAGCCCGGCGTATTGCTGCGTGAGGTAGTTGCTGGCCTCGATCAGCTCGCTCTGGGTGTGGTCGTGCGCGGTCATGATGACGCGGTTCTGCACGTCGCCGTCGGGCGCGACCATGATCACGAGCACCCGCCGCTCCGACAGCCGCAGGAACTCGATGTGGTGAAAGACGCTGGCCTTGCGCGGCGCCGTCACCACGCCGACGAAGCTGGACAGGCTGCTGAGCATCTGCGCCGCGTTGGCGATCACACGTTGCGGCTGGTCAGGCGCAAGCTGGGTTTCGAGCGGCGCACTGGCGGCGCTCAGGTCGATGGGCTGCGCCGTCAGCATGGTGTCGACGAACAGCCGGTAGCCGCGGGCGGTCGGGATGCGGCCGGCGCTGGTGTGGGGGCTCGCGATCAAGCCCAGCTCTTCCAGGTCGGCCATCACGTTGCGGATGGTGGCAGGAGACAAGTCGAGCCCCGAGGCCTTGGAAAGCGTGCGCGAGCCGACGGGCTGCCCGTCGGCGATGTAGCGCTCGACCAGCGCTTTCAGGAGGGTTCTGGCTCGCTCGTCCAACATGGTTTTTCATTGTAGGACGCGGGGCCTCGGGCACCCACCTCAGACCCCATCCTGTCAAAGTCCCTGTGGTGTAATCCTTCGCATGCCGTCACGCTTTCGACACGCCGCACTCGTGGGCAAGTACCAGGCCCGGGGCATCCGTGGGGTGCTCGAAGAGATCGCGCATTTCCTCTCGCGGCAAGGTCTCGAAGTGTCGTTGGAGCGGGAAACGGCGCTCAACACCGGCATCACCGATCTCAACGGCTTGAACCCCGCCGAACTCGGCAAGCATTGCGACATGGCGGTGGTGGTCGGCGGCGACGGCACCATGCTGGGCATCGCCCGCCAGCTGGCCCGCTTCAACCTGCCGATGGTCGGCATCAACCAGGGCCGGCTCGGCTTCATCACCGACATCCCGGTCGGCCACTATGCCGAGGCGCTCGCACCCATCATCGCCGGCGACTATGAAGAAGAGCGACGCACCATGCTCGAAGGCAGCGTGGTGCGCGACGAGCAGCGCATCTTCGATGGCTTTGCGATGAACGACGTGGTGGTGAGCCGCAGCGCGACCGCCGGCATGCTGGAAGTGAAGGTCGACGTGGGCACCGAGTTCGTGGCCAACCTGCGGTCGGATGGCGTGATCATCGCGTCACCCACCGGCTCGACGGCGTATGCGCTGTCGGCCGGCGGGCCCATCCTGCACCCGGGCATCGGCGGCTGGCTGCTGGTGCCGATCGCGCCGCACGACCTGTCGAACCGGCCCATCGTGCTGCCCGACACGCAAGACATCCTGATCGAAGTGGTGAACGGCCGCGACGCGAGCGTCAACTTCGACATGCAAAGCCTCGCGAGCCTGTTGCCGGGCGATCGCATCGTGGTGCGTCGGTCGAGCCACCAGGTGCGCTTCCTGCATCCGCGGGGCTGGAGCTACTACGCCACGCTGCGGCGCAAGCTGCACTGGCACGCGGGCGTCAACTGAACACGATCGATCATGCTGCGCCGACTTTCCTTGCGGGATTTCGTCATCGTCACGTCGCTCGAAGTCGAGCTGGCAGGGGGTTTTCGGTGCTCACCGGCGAGACCGGCGCGGGCAAGTCGATCCTCATCGATGCGCTGCAGCTGGCCCTCGGCAGCCGGGGTGACGCCGGGGTGGTGCGCGAAGGCGCAGCCCGCGCCGAGATCAGCGCCGAGTTCGATTCACCGGCAAGCCTCGCGGGCTGGCTCGATGAAGCAGGCTTCGAGGTGGGCGACACGCTGCTGCTGCGCCGCGTCATCGACGCGCAGGGCAAGAGCCGCGCGTGGGTCAACGGCAGCCCGGCAACCGTCGCCCAGCTGCGCGAGGCGGCCGATCACCTGGTCGACATCCACGGCCAGCACGCCTGGCAGAGCCTGACGCGCGCCGCGTCGGTGCGCGGCCTGCTCGATGCCTATGCCGGCGTCGACACCTCGGCGCTGGCCCTCGCCTACCAAGCCTGGAAGACCGCCGGCGATGCGTTGACGAAGGCGCGCACCCAGCAGGCCGATCTCGAACGCGAGCGCGAGCGGCTGGCGTGGCAGGTCGGCGAAGTCGACAAACTCGCGCCCGGCGCCGACGAGTGGGACGAACTCGACGCCGACCACAAGCGCCTGTCGAATGCGCAGTCGCTGATGGACGCCGCAAGGGCCGCGCTCGATGCGGTGAGCGAAGCCGAGCTGAATGCAGACAGCCTCACAGGCCGCGCGATCGACGCGCTGCAAGACGTGGCCGACTACGACCGCCGGCTGGCCGAGGTGGCCGAGGTGCTGCAGAGCGCGCAGACGCAGCTGCAGGATGCCGCGCACACGCTGACCAGCTACCTCGGCCATGCCGAACTCGACCCCGAACGCCTGCGCGAAGTCGACGAGCGCCTCTCCGCCTGGATGAGCCTGGCCAAGCGCTACCGCCGCCCGCCGGCGGAGCTGCCGGCGCTGCTCGCGCAGTGGAAGGATGAGCTGCGTGCACTCGATGCCGCGGCCGATCTGGACGGCCTGGAGCGTGCGCTGAAAGACGCCGCGACGGCTTACGACGCCGAGGCCAAGCGGGTGTCGGCCCTGCGCAAGACGGCCGCGCCGAAACTCGCCGCCGCGATCACGCAGGCCATGCAGCAGCTGGGCATGGCTGGTGGCCGCTTCGACGTGCAACTGAACGCGCAAGACGAACGCCAGGCCTTCGGCCAGGAATCTGCCGAGTTCCTGGTGGCGGGCCACGCCGGCAGCACGCCTCGGCCACTCGCCAAGGTGGCCTCGGGCGGCGAGCTGTCGCGCATCGCACTCGCCATCGCCGTCACCACCAGCCAGCTGGCCCAGGGGGCGACAGCGCGGGCACCTTGATCTTCGACGAGGTCGACGCCGGCGTCGGCGGTGCGGTCGCCGACACCGTCGGCCGCCTGATGAAGCAGCTCGGCCGCGACCGCCAGGTGATGGCCGTGACGCACCTGCCGCAGGTCGCCGCCTGTGCCGACCACCATTTCGTCGTCAGCAAGGCGCTGCGCGACGGCACGACCCGCAGCGACGTGCAGCCGGTCGGCGGCGAGGCCCGCGTGGCTGAGATCGCGCGCATGCTCGGCGGCGAGCGCCAGACCGGCACCACCCTCGCGCATGCGCAGGAGCTGCTGTCGGTGGCGGCGGAGCCGACCGGCCGCAGCGCACGCAAACGTCCATGAGCACCCTGCCCGACTCCGTGCCCGAGGTCGCTCCGGCGGTGCCGGCCGCCCCCGCGTCGTCGCCCCCCTGCCGTGCCGCACGAGATCGTGCTGGTGACCGGCATCTCGGGCTCAGGCAAGTCGATCGCCCTGCACGCACTCGAAGACGCCGGCTTCTTCTGCGTCGACAACCTGCCGCCGGAGCTGCTGCGCGAGTTCCTCCGACTGGAACACGAGCGCCAGCAGCGGCGTGTGGCGATCGCCGTCGACGTGCGCAGCGCCGGCTCGCTGCCGCATCTGCTGCCGCTCATCCACGAGCTGCGCCAGGAAGGCGTGACCGTGCGCTCGATCTTTCTCGATGCGAGCACCGATGCGCTGGTGCGCCGCTTCTCCGAAACGCGCCGCCCGCATCCCCTGAGCCAGGAGCTGACACCCAGCGCTCCCGCCCGCCGCCGCGACGACGAAGCCACGGTGAGCCACCGCGCGCTCAACGACGCGATCGAGATGGAGCGCGAGCTGCTCTCGGGGCTGCGCGAAGCCTCCACCGTGGTCGACACCAGCCAGCTGCGCCCGGCGCAGCTGCGGTTGTGGATGCGCGACCTGGTGCAGGCCCAGGCGCGCGCGCTCACGCTCGTTTTCGAGTCGTTCGCCTTCAAGCATGGCGTGCCGCTCGATGCCGATTTCGTGTTCGACGTGCGAGTGCTGCCCAACCCGTACTACGTGCGCGAGCTGCGCGCCCAGACCGGGCGCGATCGCGAGGTGATCGCCTACCTGGAAGCGCAGCCCGAAGCGCTGGAGATGCTGTCGCAGATCGAGGCCTTCATCTCGCGCTGGCTGCCGTCGTTCGAGAACGACCAGCGCAGCTACCTGACGGTGGCCATCGGTTGCACTGGCGGGCAACACCGCTCGGTCTACCTGGTCGAAACCCTTGCGAGGCGCTTTGCCAGCCGCGGCATCGCGCTCATTCGCCATCGAGAGCTTGATGCCCGAGACTGAAGCGCCGCTCATCTCCCTGCCCCTCTTCCCGCTACAAGCCGTCCTCTTCCCCGGTGGGCTCCTCAGCCTGAAGGTGTTCGAGGCCCGGTATCTGGATCTGGTGAGCGCCAGCCTGCGCGAAAGCAAGCCCTTCGGCGTGGTGGCGCTGCGCCAGGGCAGCGAAGTGCGCAAGGCCGGCGAGCCGGTGGTGCTGGAAGACATCGGCACCACCGCCGAGCTGCTCGATGTGGACAGCACCCAGCCCGGCATCCTGCAGGTGCGCTGCCGCGGCCTGCACCGCTTCAAGGTGCAGTCGCGCGAGCAGCAGTCCGACGGCTTGTGGCTTGCACACGCCACGGTGATCGACGACGACGACGTCAACATCGCGCCCGTCGGCGCCTACCTGGAAAGCGTGCGCGGCCTGGCGAACGCCATCGCCACGCTCAAGCAGCAAGGCACCGAGCCGTTTCTCAAACCCTTCAAGTTCGAGAGCGCGGGCTGGGTGGCCAACCGCTGGTGCGAGATCCTGCCGATCTCAGTGGCGGCCAAGCAGAAGCTGATGGAGCTGCCCGATCCGCAGGTGCGGCTTCAGCTTGTCAACGAGTTCCTGCGCACCAAGGGCGTGGTCAAGTAACGCCGCTCTTGAGCAGCTTGCGCAGCGGCGCGGGCAGGCCCATCGCGAGCGCTTCGTCGAGGCCGTACCAACCACCGGCCGGCAAGGCCGAGGTGATCGCGTCGAGCGACTTCTTCGAGAGCGTGTTGGGCAGCGCGACGCGCAACGGGTGCAAGGTCCAGTCGAGGTGCGTCAGCACATGGGTGAAGCTCGGCAAGGCTGTGTGCTCGCCCGGCCAGTCGCGGGCGGCGGCGCTCAGCGCTTCCGGTGAGTCGAACTCCGGCAGGCTCCAGAGGCCGGCCCACACGCCGGTGTCGGGCCGCGGGCACAACCAGAGTTCGTCGCCCTTGCCGAGCCACAGCCAGGCGTTCTCGCGCCGGCCGCGCTTGAGCTTGCGGGTCTTGACCGGGAACCTGTCCTGCGTGCCGGCACGGCGCGCAGCGCAATCGGCCTGCACCGGGCACAGCAGGCATTGCGGTGAGCGGGCCAGGCAGACCGTCGCGCCCAGGTCCATGATGCCCTGCGTGTAGGCGGGCATGTCGGTGTACGGGAGCAGCGCGGTGGCGGCATCCCACAGCTCGCGTTCGTGGCGCGGCACGGCGAGGTCCTTGTCGAATGCGAGGAAGCGCGTCAGCACCCGCTTGACGTTGCCGTCGAGGATGGCCACACGCTCGCCGAAGCAGAACGAGGCGATGGCAGAGGCGGTCGAGCGGCCGATGCCGGGCAAGGTCGCGAGCCCTTCGGCCGTCTTCGGAAACTCGCCGCCGTGGAGCGCCACCACCGCCTTGGCGCAGGCGTGCAGGTTGCGCGCACGGCTGTAGTAGCCGAGACCGCTCCACAGCGCGAGCACGTCGTCCTGCGTGGCCGCGGCCAGCGCCTTCACGTCGGGAAAGCGCTGCAGGAAACGCTCGTAGTAGGCGAGCACCGTGCTCACCTGCGTCTGCTGCAGCATGACCTCGGAAAGCCACACGCGGTACGGGTCGGTCGTGCGCTGCCAGGGCAGGTCGTGGCGGCCGTGCGTGGCTTGCCACGCGATCAGAGGAGTGGCAAAACGATCTTGCGTCGGCGTGGCGCTCAAGCCTGTGCGGCGTAGAGCATGCCGGCTTCGCTGTTCTGCGCTTCGGCCGGGGTGCCTTCGGCACGGGCCTGCTCTTTCACGCGGCCGGCCATCTCGTGGCAACGCGTCTGCAGCTGGTGCAGCTGCTCGTCTTGCGCTTCGAGTTCGGCAATGCGCTGCTCGAGGTCGCCCGACGCGGCCTGGATGCGCTCAAGCGCCTCACGGCGGCGGCGGAAGCCACGGCGCCGCTCGCGCAGCTGCGAATCGACCTGCGCGGAGGCCATCTTGTTCCACAGCTCCAGCTCGCTGCTGGCGTTTTCGAACACCACGCGCAGCTTGGAGACCAGCATGCGGCGGAACTGCTCCATGAACTTGGGCTGCGACAGGCGCAGCGCCTGGGTCAGCCCGAGGTACTGCACGTAGCTGCGCTGGATGAGCGCCAGCTCCTTGATGAAGCGCTCGAAATCGGGGGCCTTGTTGACCGACAGGCTGAAGCCGAACTCGGCGTTGAGCTTGCCGAACGAGGCGTTGAGCATCTCGCGGATCTCGCCGGCGCGCACCTGCGAGGCCTCGAGCAGCTCGCGCAGCCTGCCGCACAGGGCGAGGAAGGCTTTCTTCGCGCCGAGGTTGAGCAGCGAGGCATTCATCGCCTTCTGCATCTCGTTGACTTCTTCGCGCAGGCGGTCGCTGGTGAGGTCGACCAGCGCGTTCTTCAGCATGCGGCTGTGGACCATGCGCATCGCCTGCAGCTTGGACGTGCACTGCTCGAACTCGGCCGTCTCGGCGTCGACACGCTCGATCATCATGCGCGTCTTGGCGCTGCTCTTGCCGCGCAGGCCGCGCAGTTCGAGCATTTGCTCGGCCATCTGGCGGCGGCGGTCGGCGAGGCCACGGTTGACCTGCGCTTCCATGCGCACGATGGCGTCGGTCACCAGCTCCTGCAGGATGTCGCGGCGCTGCGGCAGCAACTGCGCGCCGAGCGCGGACTCGAGCGCCGGCAGGCGGCTCTCGACCACGCCTTGCGGGTTCTTCTCGATGCGCGAGGCCAGGGCCTGGCGCGCCGACAGCGGGAAGACACGCTCGGGCGACATCTCCAGCGTGCGGGCGGTCGCCTGGCGCTGCGATTCGATCTGCTCGCGCACCTGCTCGGGCGTGGCCAGCGGGTCGATCAGCGCATCGATCTTGTTGAGCACCACGAAGCTCGTCTGCGCCGGCGAGCCGAGGTGGTCGCGCCAGATCGCCATGTCGGACTTGGTGACGCCGGTGTCGGCCCCGAGGATGAACACCATCGCATGCGCTGAGGGCAAGAGGCTCAGCGTCAGCTCGGGCTCGGCGCCAATGGCGTTGAGGCCCGGCGTGTCGAGCACGACGAGGCCCTGCTTCAGCAGCGGGTGCGGGTAATTGATGATCGCGTGGCGCCAGGCCGGCACTTCGGCACGGCCCTGGTCGTCGGTGGGCGGGTTGTCTTCGGGGTGCTCGTCGTCCCAGAAACCCAGGGCCTTGGCGTCATCGACGCTCACCCACTGCGTGCGCATCACTTCCTGCAGCGCATCGGACAGCTTGTCGGGCGAGCTTCACGTCGAGTGGCACGTGCGTCCAGACCTTGGGCTGGCTGCGCAGCTCGCCGAGCGAGAGTCCTTCGAGGCGGGTGCCGATGGGCAGCAGGGCCAGTGCCGGCTCTTCGCCCAGCTCGAAGCCCAGTTCGACCGGGCACATCGTGGTGCGGCCCGGCGTGGCTGGCAGCACACGACGGCCGGTGTCGGAAAAGAAGATCGCGTTGATCAGCTCGGACTTGCCGCGCGAGAACTCGGCCACGAACGCCACCACCAGCTTCTCACCGGACAAGCGGCGGCGCAGCGCATCGAGGGATTCGTGGGCGGACGGGTCGGCGACGTCGTGCTCGGCGAGGAAGCGGCTGTACTCGTCCAACCGCGCGCCCAGCACGGCACGCCACTGGGAGAGTTCGTCGAGACTGCTTGCGAAAGAGGTCGCCATCGGGGGTGGTCGCGAGCCACGCAAAAGAGCGTGGGGCATGGTAGCGCAGTGTCCTTTTGGCGCAGTGCAGCGGAAACAACTGGTTGCCCAGGCTGGTGACGAGATGTGAGGTTTTTGGCGCTTTGTCAAAACGCCTCGCGGCGGCTTTCAGCGGCGCTGGCAGCGAGGGCAGAAGAAGGTGGAGCGCTGGCCCTGCACGATGCGGCGGATGGGCGTGCCGCACACCCCGCACGGCAGGCCTTCGCGGCCGTACACCTGCGCCTGCAGCTGGAATTCGCCGGCCATGCCGTGGGCATCGCGGAAGTCGCGCAGCGTCGAGCCGCCGAGGGCCAGCGCGCGGGCCAGGGTGTCGCGCACCGCGACGGCGAGCCGCTCGGCGCGCGGGCGGCTGATCGTGTCGCTGCGGGTGCGCGGGTCGATGCCGGCGTGGAACAGGGCCTCGCAGGCGTAGATGTTGCCGGCGCCCACGACGATGTCGCCCGCCAGCAGCGCGAGCTTCACCGCCACCCGGCGGCGCTTGAGCGCGGCGTGCAGGTAGGCGCCGTTGAAGGCCGCGTCGAAGGGCTCGACGCCGAGGGTCGAGAGCAGCTGTGCGGCCATGCCGGCATCGAGCGCTGGCGACCAGACGACCGCCCCGAAGCGACGCGGGTCGGTCAGGCGCAGCACGCCGCGGGTGGTCGACAGATCGAAGTGATCGTGCGTGCCATGCGGGGGAGCCGTGTCCTGGAAGCCCAGCGAGCCCGACATGCCCAGGTGCATCAGCAGCCCGCCGCGAGTGAGCGGCAGCCAGAGGTATTTGCCGCGCCGGCTCGTGTCACCCACGGTCTGGCCGACGAGTTCTTCGGGCGCACAACCGAGCGGCCAGCGCAAGGGCTTGCCCAGGCGAACCGCCGTCACGCGGGCACCCGAAATGCGGTGGGCAAAGCTCTGGCGGGTGACCTCGACCTCAGGAAGTTCTGGCATCCGGGAATTATCACGACGGGAACGAATCGGACCAGGCGATGAACCGGTGCGACACCTAGAATCTTTTCGAGCCCAAGGAGCCTTGCATGCCGACTTCTTCCCCGTTCCCTCGCGCCGGCCTGGCCCTGGCTTGCGCGCTCGTGCTGATGCACGGCGCCCATGCCCAAGAGACGGCCCCGAAGGGGCCTGCCGAGCCGGTGCGCAACTCCGCACTTGACGGCCCGTTGTTCTACCAGTTGCTGCGCGGCGAGCTGGAGTTGCGCTCGGGCCAGGTGGTGGAAGGCCACCAGATGCTGATCGACGCGGCACGCCGCACGCGCGACGAAGCCTTGTTCCGCCGCGCCACCGAAGCCGCGCTGCAGCAGCGCGCCATCGAGCTGGCGCTGCAGACCACCCAGGTCTGGCGCGCTACGCTGCCCGATTCGCTGGAAGCCGCACGCTATCAGCTGCAATTGCTCATCGTGATGAACCGGCCCGATGACACGGTGGAGCCGCTTCGCACGCTGCTGCGGCTCACGCCGGCGGGCGAGCGCTCTGCGGCCATCACGGCGCTGCCGCGGCTTTTCGAGCGCAGCGGCGACAAGGCCCAGACCGCCAAGCGGCTCGAACAGATCCTGCAACCTTCGCTCGGCAGCGCCGACACCCGCGTGGCAGCGCAGGTGGCGATCGGGCGCGCGTGGTTCGCGGCGGGCGACAACGCCCGCGCCAACGAACTCGCCAAGGCCTCGCACGCGCAAGACCCGGCGGCTGAGCTGCCCGCGCTGCTGGCGCTCGAGTTGATGGGCACGACGCCCGCGGCCGAAAGCATCGTGCAATCGCATCTGCAGGCCAAACCGGCGAGCCACGCGATTCGCATGGTGTACGCCCGTGTGCTCAGCGCCGGGCAGCGTTATGCCGACGCCGTGCCGCAGCTCGAAGCCGTGACGCGTGGCGACAACCCGCCGCTCAACGCATGGTTGACGCTGGGCGCGCTGCAGCTGGAGCTGAAGCATCCGCGCGAAGCCACCGCGGCCCTTCAGCAATACGTGCAACGGGCACAGAACGCGCCGCCCGCGGTGGTCATCCAGGCAGGCCCGCAAGATGAGGACGACGACAACGCCGAGACCGCGGCCGATCGTGGCCTGACGCAGGCCTACCTGCTGCTGTCGCAGGCGGCCGAACAGCAGCGCGACTACGTCGGCGCCGAGGCCTGGCTCGCCAAGGTCACCGACGCGCAACGTGCGCTCGACGTGCAGTCGCGCCGCGCGTCGCTGCTGGCCAAGCAGGGCAAGGTGCAGGCCGCACGCGAGCTGATCCGCAACGTCCCCGACAAGGGCCCCGACGACCTGCGCGCCAAGCTGCTCGCCGAAGCGCAGGTGCTGCGCGAGGTCAAGCAGTGGGAAGAGGCGAACCGCGTGCTCGCCGCGGCCAACCAGAAATTCCCCGACGACCCCGACCTGCTGTACGAGCAGTCGATGATGGTGGAGAAGCTCAACCGCATGGACGAGATGGAGCGCCTTTTGCGCAAGGTGATCCAGCTCAAACCCGATCACCACCACGCCTACAACGCACTCGGCTACTCGCTGGCCGAGCGCAACCTGCGCCTGCCCGAGGCTCGCGAGCTGATCAAGAAGGCCCTCGACCTCGCTCCCGGCGAGCCTTTCATCACCGACAGCCTTGGCTGGGTCGAATATCGCCTCGGCAACCGCGAGGAAGCCCTGCGCCTGCTGCAGCAGGCCTACAAGTCGCGGCCCGACGTCGAGATCGGCGCGCACCTCGGCGAGGTGCTGTGGATGAGCGGTCAGCACGAGGAGGCCCGGCGCGTGCTGCGCGAGTCACACAACCGCGACCAGGGCAACGAGGTGCTGAAGGAAACGCTGGCGCGCCTGCGGGTGGACCTGTGAGGGGTCTCGTGGCGGCCTGCCTGCTGGCAGGGGTGCTGCTGTCCGGGTGCGCCACCGTCGGCCAACAGGCACCCACCGGCAGCACCACGCTGTCGGGCAAGCTCTCGGTGCGGGTGGATGCCACCACCACCACCCCTGCGCGCAGCGAGAGCGGCAACTTCGAACTCAAGGGCTCGCCCGAAGCGGGCCAGCTGAACCTGTCCAGCCCGCTCGGCACCGTGATTGCGCAAGCCCGCTGGGCCGGTCAACGCGCCTGGCTCGCCACCTCGCAAGGCGAAACCGCCTACCCCGACCTCGACACCCTGACGCAAGAGATGCTCGGCGAGCGCCTGCCGGTCGCGGCCCTCTTCGACTGGCTGCGCGGCCGCCCGTGGCCCGGCGCCGCCAGCCGAGCCACCGACGGTGGTTTCGAACAACTCGGCTGGAGCATCGACCTCGCCCGTTTCAGTGACGGCTGGGTCGCCGCCCGGCGCGCCCAGGCACCGGCCGTGCTCGTGCGGGCCCGGGTCGACCCCTCCTGACCATGCCCCTCACCGCCCTTTACGAGGTGGCCGCGCCGGCCAAGATCAACCTCTTCCTGCACGTCATTGGCCGCCGCACCGACGGCTACCACCTGCTGCAGTCGGTCTTCACGCTGGTCGACTGGGCCGACACGCTGCACTTCGAGCGCCGAAGCGATGGCCAGCTCGCCCGCCATGATCTGGGCGCCACCCTGCCGGCAGAAGACCTCTGCCTCAAGGCCGCCCGCGCGCTGCAGGCCGCGTCGGGCGCGACATTCGGCGCTGACATTTCCATCGACAAGCAGGTCCCTTGGGGCGCCGGCATGGGCGGCGGCAGCTCCGATGCGGCCAGCACCTTGCTCGCACTCAACCGCCTGTGGGGCTTGAATTGGCCTTTGCCACGCCTGATGGAGATCGGCCTGGCACTGGGGGCCGACGTGCCGTTTTTTCTCGGTGGCGATAACGCCTGGGTCGAAGGCATCGGCGAAAAGCTCACGCCGCTCGCCCTGCCGCCTCAGTGGCTGGCCGTGGTGAAGCCCGCCGCCAGCATCGAAACCCGCGCCATTTTCACGAGCCCACTGTTGGCCCGGGATACCGAAGCTGCTATAGTCGCGGGCTTCCTTGTGGACGCCGGCATTGATGCGCTGCTGGAAGGCTTCGGTCACAACGACCTGCAGCCACCCGCCGAGCACCATTGCCCCGAAGTGGCGCAAGCTGCTTCCCTGCTCAAGGCCCATTTCGGCAACAGCCGCATGACGGGTTCAGGCAGTGCGGTGTTTGCGAGGGCAGGCAGGATTTCAGGCACAAGCGCCACACCCCTGGCGACGCTTCCGGCGGATCTTCCACCGGGCTGGGTGGGGCGGATGTGCCGCAGTCTGGAACAGCACCCCCTGAAGGGCTGGGCCGGCTGAGCAGGTTGAAGGTGGGCTGCGCAAGCGGCCAACCGGTGTAGGGGAGTCGCCAAGTTGGTTAAGGCATCGGATTTTGATTCCGACATGCGAGGGTTCGAGTCCTTCCTCCCCTGCCAAATGTTTGTTTGATTCCCGGTGCCGCGGGCATGATCCTGGCGGCACGCCGGGGCTGATGTGCAAGGGCGCCGCTGACCATGGCGACGACCCAATGAGCCTCGACGGAGGGAACGTGCTTTTCAACACCGTGCTGTTCACCGGGAATGCGAATCCTGCCCTCGCGCAGGAAATCGCCGGCAATCTCGGCATCGAACTCGGCAAGGCCCGCGTCGGCCGTTTCTCCGACGGCGAGGTCGACGTCGAGATCCAGCAGAACGTCCGCGCACGCGACATCTTCATCGTCCAGCCCACCTGCGCGCCGACGAATGAAAACCTGATGGAGCTGTGCATCATGGTCGACGCGCTCAAGCGCGCCTCGGCACGGCGCGTGACGGCGGTGATCCCCTACTTCGGCTACGCCCGCCAGGACCGCCGCCCGCGCTCCACCCGCGTGCCCATCAGCGCCAAGGTCGTGGCCAACATGCTCGAAGCCGTGGGCGTCGAGCGCTTGCTGACCATGGACCTGCACGCCGACCAGATCCAGGGTTTCTTCAACATTCCCGTCGACAACATCTACGCCTCGCCGGTGCTGCTGTCGGACGTGCAGAACAAGCGCTACCGCGACCTCGTGGTCGTGTCGCCCGACGTGGGCGGCGTGGTGCGCGCCCGTGCACTGGCCAAGCAGCTCGGCTGCGAGTTGGCCATCATCGACAAGCGCCGCCCGAAGGCCAACGTGTCCGAGGTGATGCACGTGATCGGCGAAATCGACGGCCGCAACTGCGTGATCATGGACGACATGATTGACACCGCGGGCACGCTCGTGAAGGCCGCCGACGTGCTCAAGGAGCGCGGTGCAAAGAACGTCTACGCGTACTGCACGCACGCCGTGTTCTCCGGCCCGGCGATCGAGCGCATCAAGTCCTCGCAGCTCGACGAGGTCGTGATCACCAACACCATTCCGCTCAGCAACGACGGCAAGAAGTGCGACAAGGTTCGCCAGCTGTCGGTCGCCTTCCTGTTCGCCGAGACGATCCGCCGCATTTCGGACGGCGAATCGGTGACCTCGCTGTTCGCCGAGCAGAACAACAACTTTTGAATGAAGTAGCGGGTTCCTTGCGGAGCCCTTCTTTCGTGGCGTGCCTTCGGCCCGTCTAACCCCGAGGAGCCTGGTCGCGGGCACTCATCCATCATTGGAGTCACTATGAAATTCGTCGCTTTCGAGCGCACCAAGCAGGGGACCGGAGCGAGCCGCCGCCTGCGCAACGCCGACAAGGTGCCCGGCATCGTTTACGGGGCGGGCACGCCCACGATGATCGAACTCGATCACAACGCCCTCTTCCACGCGCTGAAGAAGGAAACCTTCCACTCGACCATCCTCGAGATGGAACTGGCCGGCAAGACGCAGCAAGTCCTGCTGCGCGACTACCAGCTGCACCCCTTCCGCCAGATCGTGCTGCACGTGGACTTCCAGCGTGTCGACAGCACCACCAAGATCACCAAGAAGATCCCGCTGCACTTCGTGAACGAGGAAAACTCGCCGGCCGTCAAGACCGACAAGTGCCTGGTCAACCACGTCGTGACCGAACTGCGCGTGCAGTGCCTGGCCTCGGCCCTGCCTGAACACATCACCATCGATCTGGGCGAGCTGACCAAGGGCCAGTCGCTGCACGTGAGCGACCTCAAGCTCCCGGCCGGCATCACCGTCATGACGCAAGGCAAGCCGAACCCCGTCATCGTGTCCACCTCGGTCGTCGCCGAGGAAGAAGAAGCTGCACCGGCCGCACCGACCGTGGCCGCAGCCCCCGCTCCGAAGGCCAAGAAGAGCGAGAAGCAGAACAAGAAGTGATGCCTTCCCGCAAGGCCTCAAAGCCCCGCTGAGCGGGGCTTTTTTTCGCCCATCGTTTTTCCGTCGTCCCTCCTTTGGACGACGGCGCTCCACCGCAAGCGGGATCGCATCCCCCCGCCTGCTCTGGATAATCGGCCCCATCATGATTCGACTGCTTGTTGGCCTGGGCAACCCGGGCACGGAATACGAAGCCACGAACCACAACGCCGGGTTCTGGTGGATCGACGCGGTGGCGCGCGAACTCAAGGCAACGCTTGCGCCCGAGCGCAGCTACCACGGCCTCGTGGCGCGGGTGAACCGGCCAGGCGACCAGGGGCCGCTGTGGCTGCTGGAGCCACAGACCTACATGAACCTGTCGGGCAAGTCGGTCGCAGCACTTGCACGCTTCTTCAAGATCGCGCCCGACGAGATCCTCGTCGCCCACGACGAACTCGACCTGCTGCCCGGCCAGATGAAGATCAAGCGCGGTGGGGGCCACGCCGGGCACAACGGGCTGCGCGACATCCACGCGCAACTCGGCTCGAACGACTACTGGCGCCTGCGCCTGGGCATCGGCCACCCTGGGGTGAAAGCCGAGGTGGCCGACTACGTGCTGCGCAAACCCTCACCCACCTCGCGCGACGCCATCCACGACTGCATCCAGAAGACACTCCCCGCGCTCGACCTGCTGCTCGCCGGTGACATGGAGCGCGCCACGATGAAGATCAACGCCAAGCCGCCGAGGCCGAAGCCGCCGCGCCCCGAAGGCGCACCGCCCGCCACACCCAAACCATGAAATCCGGTCTGCTGCTGCTCCTCGCGATCACCTGTGCCTCGGTAGACGCCCAAACGGTTTACCGCTGCGGGCCTGAGGGCCGCAGCTATTCGCAAACGCCCTGTGCGCAAGGCCGCATGGTCGAGGTGGATGACGCACGCAGCGGGCAGCAACGGCGTGAGGCCCTCGATGTGGCCGAGCGCGACCGCGCACTGGCCGACTCGCTCGCGCAGGATCGCTTGGCGCGCGAAGCCCAGCCTCGCGCTGGCGCCGGCAAGATCGACGGGCGCATTGGCTATGCCCGGGTCAGCCCCGCCGAACCGGCGACGCAGAACGTGAAGTCGAAGAAGCGGTCGCTCAAGGCGCCGCAGCATGCTGACCGCCGCAAGACGGTGTCAGCGACCCGCTCCTAGGAAGTGCTGGCCGCCTGCAGGCGGCGGTACTTGTCCCACAGCGATTCCTTGGACTCGATGTGGTTCGGGTCCACCGGGATGCAGGCGACGGGGCACACCTGCACGCACTGCGGCTCGTCAAAGTGCCCCACGCACTCGGTGCAGCGCTTGGGGTCGATCTGGTAAATCACCGGGCCGAGCGAGATGGCCTGGTTCGGGCACTCGGGCTCGCACACGTCGCAGTTGATGCAATCGTCGGTGATGAGAAGGGCCATGACGGGTACTGCTTGGAGTCGAGGGCGGCCGGCTCAGGCCTTGGCGCTGACACGCGCCTTGAGCCGCTTGAGCACCGAGGGTGACACGAACTTGGAGACATCACCCTTCAAGGTGGCAATCTCGCGCACGAAAGTGCCCGAGACGAACTGGAACTGATCGCTGGGCGTCAGGAACACGGTTTCGACCTTGGGCATCAGGTGGCGGTTCATGCCGGCCATCTGGAACTCGTATTCGAAGTCGCTGACAGCGCGCAGGCCGCGCACCACAACCTTGCCGCCGTGGTGCGTGACGAAGTCGCTCAAGAGGCCGTCGAAGGCGATGACCTCGACGTTCGGGTGCTTGACAGCGAGTTCGGTGGCGATTTCCAGACGCTCTTCGAGCGAGAACATCGTCTTCTTGTGGTGGCCGGCCGCTACCGCCAGGATCAGGCGTTCGAAGAGCGTGCTGGCACGGTGCATCAGGTCCTCGTGGCCCAGGGTCATGGGGTCGAAGGTCCCGGGGTAGACGGCGGTGAGGCGGGTGGCGGAGGTCAAAGCGCTTCCTTCCGTGGCACGTGGCGCGATGGGGTGCGGGCAGTTTAGCCGGGCGTGCCGCGCTGTATCAGGTGGTAATGCACGGCACCGGCCTTGCCGTGGCGGTGCAGGCGCCAGCCGGGGCCCAGGGTGGCTTCATCGAAGGCGCGGTCGGATTCGAGGTAGATGAAGCCGTCGGGCACCACCAGGCGGGCGGCCGCTTTCAGGGCCGGCTCGAAGACGTTGGCGTCGAACGGCGGGTCAATGAACACCAGTTCGAAGCTGTCCGGCGCACAACGCGCCATCCAGGCGAGTGCATCGGCCGCTTCGATGCGCACCATGTCGGCCTTCAGGCGCTGCTGCACGGCGCGCAGTCCATGGGCCAGACGCTGATCGCGCTCGACCAGCACCACCGCATCGGCACCACGCGAGGCAGCTTCGAAGCCAAGCGCACCGCTGCCGGCATAGGCATCGAGACAGCGCCAGCCTTCGAGGTCTTGGCCCAACCAGTTGAAGAGCGTTTCACGAACCCGGTCGGGCGTGGGTCGCAACCCTGGCGCATCGACGACGGGGAGCTTCGTCCGCTTCCACTGCCCGCCAATGATCCGCACCTCGTGAGGTGTCCGCGCCGGCTTCACAGGCGAACGGGAATCCCGCGCTGCGCCATGAGCGCCTTGGCCTCGCCGACGGTGTGGTGGCCGTAGTGAAAGATGCTCGCAGCGAGCACCGCGTCGGCGTGGCCCTGCTGGATGCCTTCGACCAGATGCTCGAGGTTGCCGACACCGCCGGAGGCGATCACCGGCACCTCGACCGCATCGCTCACCGCCCGGGTAAGCGGCAGGTTGAAGCCGATCTTGGTGCCGTCGCGGTCCATGCTGGTCAAGAGGATCTCACCAGCGCCGTTGGCGACCATCTTCCTGGCCCACTCGACGGCGTCAAGGCCGGTGTTCTTTCGCCCGCCGTGGGTGTAGACGTCCCAGCCCGAGCCATCTTCACGGCCCTTGGCGTCGATCGCCACCACGATGCACTGCGCACCGTACTTGTCGGACGCATCACGGATCACCTGCGGGTTGGCCACCGCGGCGGAATTGAAGCTGACCTTGTCGGCCCCGGCATTGAGCAGGCGCCGCACGTCGTCGACGGTGCGCACGCCACCGCCCACCGTGAGCGGAATGAAGACCTGGGAGGCCACCGCCTCGATCATGTGCAGGATCAGGTCGCGGTCGTCGCTGGTGGCGGTGATGTCGAGGAAGGTGAGTTCGTCGGCGCCCTGATCGTTGTAGCGGGCCGCGATCTCGACCGGGTCACCGGCATCGCGCAGTTCGACGAAGTTGACACCCTTGACGACCCGGCCTCCGGTGACGTCGAGGCAGGGGATGATGCGCTTGGCCAGCATGAAAGGGAGAGCTCAGTCGGCTCCGTTGAGTTCGTCGGCGCGCTTCTGAGCCGCGGCAAAGTCGAGCGCGCCGGTGTAGATGGCGCGGCCGCAGATGACACCTTCGACGCCCTCGCCTTCCACCGCGCAGAGCTGCTCGATGTCGGCGATGTTGGACAGGCCGCCCGAGGCGATGACGGGAATCGACAGTGCCTGCGCCAGCTTCACGGTCGCGTCGATGTTGATGCCCGAGAGCATGCCGTCGCGGCCGATGTCGGTGTAGATCACGCCTTCGACGCCGTAGTCCTCGAACTTCTTCGCGAGGTCGATCACTTCGTGGCCGGTGAGCTTGCTCCAGCCGTCTGTCGCGACCTTGCCGTCTTTCGCGTCGAGGCCCACGATGATGTGGCCACCGAAGGCGCTGCAGGCGTCTTTCAGGAAGCCGGGGCTCTTCACCGCGGCGGTGCCGATGATGATGAAGCTCAGGCCGTCGTCGAGGTAGCGCTCGATGGTGTCGAGGTCGCGGATGCCGCCGCCCAGCTGCACCGGGATCTCATCGCCCACCTCGGCCAGGATCGCCTTGATCGCCGGCTCGTTGACCGGCTTGCCGGCAAACGCACCGTTGAGGTCGACGAGGTGCAGGCGCCGCGCGCCGGCATCGACCCATCGCCGCGCCATCGCAGCCGGGTCTTCGCCGAAGGTGGTGGACGCAGCCATGTCGCCCTGTTTCAGGCGCACACATTGGCCGTCTTTCAGGTCAATCGCAGGAATCAGCAACATGGCCGAAGGCAGTGGTGGTGGAGGAGGGGGGAGGAGGGTCGCCAACGCGATGGGGTGCCTGAGGGTGTACGCAGATGACGCTTCAGCAGCGGATCAAGGGTTCCAGTGAAGGAAGTTGCGGTACAGCGCGAGGCCGTGCTCGGCGCTTTTCTCAGGGTGGAACTGGGTGGCGAAAATGTTATCGCGTGCCACGGCGCTGGTAAAGCGCGCGCCGTACTCGGTTTCGCCGACGCTGTGGCGCGGGTCCGACGGGCGGGCGTAGTAGCTGTGCAGGAAGTAGAAGTAGGCGCGGTCGGGCACGCCGGCCCACATCGGGTGCGGCTGCGCCTGGATCACCTCGTTCCAGCCCATCTGCGGCACCTTGTAGCGGCTGCCATCGGGCTGCAACTGGCCCTTCAGCTGGAAACGGAGCACCTCGCCGGCAATCAGGCCCAGCCCGTCGCACGGCCCTTCTTCGCTGCGGTCGAGCAGCATCTGCATGCCCACGCACACGCCCATCAGCGGCTTGCTGGCGGCCGCTTCGAGCACCGCTTCGGTGAGGCCGGCATCCTTCAGGCCACGCATGCAGTCGTGGATGGCGCCCTGCCCCGGCAGGACCACCCGTTCCGCGGCACGGACATCCTCGGCGCGTGCGCTCACCAACACGTCGAAACCGGAATCCTGCGCCACGTGGATCACCGCCTGCGAGACCGATCGCAGGTTGCCGCTGCCGTGGTCGACGACCACCACCGTGCGTTTCATGGTCAGAGACTACCCTTGGTGGACGGGATAACGCCGGCCGCGCGTGGATCGATTTCCAAGGCCATCCGCAAAGCCCGTGCAAAGGCCTTGAAGATGGTTTCGCACTGGTGGTGGGCGTTGTCGCCCTCCAGGTTGTCGATGTGCAGCGTCACGCCGGCGTGATTGGAGAAGCCCTGGAAGAACTCGTAGGCGAGCTGGGTGTCGAACGCGCCAATCATGCCGCTCTTGAAGTTGACCCGCATGTGCAGACCGGGCCGGCCCGAGAAGTCGATCACCACACGCGACAGCGCTTCGTCGAGCGGCACATAGGCGTGGCCGTAGCGGCGCAGGCCCTTCTTGTCGCCCACTGCCTTGGCCACCGCCTGGCCGAGCGTGATGCCCACGTCTTCGACGGTGTGGTGGCCGTCGATGTGCAGGTCACCCTTGGCGTCGATGTCGAGGTCGATCAGCCCGTGGCGGGCGATCTGGTCGAGCATGTGGTCGAAGAACCCGATGCCGGTGGCGAGCTTGGCCTGCCCCGTGCCATCGAGGTTGACCACGACGCGGATCTGCGTCTCGTTGGTGTTGCGGGTGACGTCCGCGGTGCGCATGGTCATGACAGGCTGGCTTTCATGGCTTCGATCATCTGGTCATTCTCTTCCGGCGTGCCGACCGTCAGGCGCAGGCAGTTGTCCAGCAGAGGGTGCATCTTGGAGACGTTTTTCACCAGCACCTTGCGGGCCTTCATCGCGGCAAAGATCGCGGCGGCATCGGGCACGCGGGTGAGGATCATGTTGGCTTCGCTCGGGTAGGGCACGACGCCCGGCATGGCAGACAACGCGGCGATCAACCGTGAGCGCTCGCTGCGCAGGATGCCGGCCTGGCGGGCGAACTCATCGTCGTGCTCCAGCGCGAAAAGTGCGGCCTCGGCGTTCAGCACACTCACGTTGTAGGGGGGCGCACCTTGTCGACCTGCTCGATCAACGCCTTGGGCCCGAGCATGTAGCCGAGGCGGATGCCGGCAAGGCCGAACTTGCTGAGCGTGCGCATCACCAGCACGTGCTCGTGCTTCGTCACGCGGTCGATGTAGCTGCGCGAGGCAAAGGGCTGGTAGGCCTCGTCGATCACCACCAGCCCGGGTGCGGCTTCGACGATGCGCTCGACGATGGCGTCGTCGAAAAGATTGGCCGTCGGGTTGTTGGGGTAGGCGATGTAGATCAGCGCCGGCTGGTGCTCGGTCATCGCGGCGAGCATCGCGGCCTCGTCCAGCTCGAAGTCGGCCCGCAGCGGCACACCCACGAAACGCAGCCCCTGCAGCTTGGCCGACATCTCGTACATCACGAAACCGGGCAGCGGCGCGAGGATGCTGGCACCCGGCACGTCGCAGGCCATCGCGAGCAGGCTGATGAGCTCGTCGGAGCCGTTGCCGAGGATGAGGCCGAAGCCGTCGGGCAGGCCCACGTGCCGCGCCAACGCCAGGCGCAAGTCGTCGATGCGCGAGCCCGGATAGCGGTTGATCGCCACCTCGGCCAGGCGCTCCCCCAGCTTCGTACGCAAGGCGGGCGGCAGGCGGAACGGGTTCTCCATCGCATCGAGCTTGACCATGCCGGCGCTCGGCTGGATGGCGTAGCCGTGCATGGACTGGACATCCTGCCGGATGAATCGCTCGATGACGGATTGGAGCTTGGATGACATGGGATTGTCAGGAGGGGCCTTGTGTTCAGCGCCCATTACATAAGATATTGCCTGTCTCGTCTGACGGAGCCTCTGGTGGCCACCATCCCGACCCACGTGCATCTGCAACCCGCGCAACGCGAGTTCCTCGAGAAGCAGGCCAAGCTGCGCGGCACCAACGTGTCGGCCGAAGTGCGCTCATCAATCGACCTGTACCGCGCCGGCGTGGAGTCGATGGCCGAGCTCGAGCTGCTCGACGTCGCCACCCGCAAGGCCAAAGACGACCTCGACGCCACCCTCGCGACGCTCGATGCAGGCCAGCGCCGCGCGAAGGCGTTTTTCGCGGAGATCGAGGCGATCAAGGCAGGGTCTCCGTCATGAGCCTGGTCGCAGAGATCGTTGACCGGCTGTCTGGGGTGGCCGCGCTGCGCGAAAAGGTCGCCCAGCAGGACAAGGTGCTCGAAGGCATGCAGCGCATCCTGCTCGAGCAGCAGCGTGAGCTGGCCGAGGTGAAGGGGACCTTGCGCGCGTTGGTCACGATGCAGCAGTCGTTGCCCAGGAAGTAGTCAGCTGCGCTTGAGCCGCATTTCCGCGGCTTGCGCATGGGCCTGCAGGCCCTCGCCATACGCGAGCTCAGCGGCGATCACACCCAGCTTCTGCGCGCCCGCTTCGCTCACTTCGATGAGGCTGCTGCGCTTCTGGAAGTCGTACACCCCCAGCGGCGACGAGAAGCGCGCCGTGCCCGAGGTGGGCAGCACGTGGTTGGGACCGGCGCAGTAGTCGCCCAGGCTTTCGCTGGTGAAGGCGCCCATGAAGATCGCGCCGGCGTGCTTGAGCAGCGGCTCCCACTTGCCAGGCTCATGCGAGCTGATCTCCAGGTGCTCGGGCGCGATGCGGTTGCTGATGGCGCAGGCTTCTTCCATCGAACGCGTCTGGATCAGCGCGCCGCGGCCCTCGAGCGAGGCACGGATCACGGCGCGGCGCGGCATGCCGGGCAGCAGGCGTTCGATCTCGGCCTTCACCCGGGCGATGTAGCCAGCGTCGGGGCACAGCAGGATGCTCTGCGCCAACTCGTCGTGCTCGGCCTGGCTGAAGAGGTCCATCGCCACCCAGTCGGGCGGCGTCGTGCCGTCGGCCAGCACCAGGATCTCGCTCGGGCCGGCGATCATGTCGATGCCGACCTTGCCGAACACACGCCGTTTGGCGCTCGCGACGTAGGCATTGCCGGGGCCAGTGATCTTGTCGACGGCCGGGATGGTGGCCGTGCCATAGGCCAGTGCACCGACGGCCTGCGCGCCACCGATGGTGAACACCCGATCCACACCAGCCACGGCCGCTGCGGCCAGCACCAGCGTGTTGCGCTCGCCCTTGCCACCGGCCGCACCGGTGCCACCGGTCGCGATGCTGCCCTTCACCGGCGTGGGCACGACCATGATGATCTCGCCCACGCCCGCCACCTTGGCGGGAATCGCGTTCATCAAGAGGCTGGACGGGTAGGCCGCCTTGCCGCCCGGCACGTAGATGCCCACGCGGTCGAGCGGCGTGACCTTCTGACCGAGCAGCGTGCCGTCGGCATCGCGGTAGGACCACGAGCGGCCGCAGGCGTCGAGCTGGCGCTGGTGGTAGTCGCGCACCCGTTCGGCCGCCGCCTGCAGGGCGTCGCGCTGTTTCGGCGTGATGGCCTCGAGCGCAGCTTCGAGACTTCGGCCCGCGGAATCTCGAGCGCTGCCATCGACTCGGCGGCCAGCCCGTCGAAACGCTGCGTGTACTCGAGCACCGCCGCATCGCCACGCTTTTGCACATCGGCGAGGATCGCCGCCACCCGCTCCTCGATCGCATGGTCGGTCTCGTCCGACCAGTGCAGCACGCGCTGGAACTCGGCTTCGAAGTCGGCGGATGCGGTGGCGAGCTGGCGGACGTTGACGCTCATGGTCGTTACTCGGGAATGGCCGACGCGATCGCGTCGAGGATCTGGCGGAGGGGCTCGCGCTTGGTCTTGAGCGCCGCCTGGTTGACCACCAGACGGGCCGAGATCTTCATGATCTCTTCCACTTCAACCAGGTGGTTGGCCTTGAGCGTGCTGCCGGTGGACACGAGGTCGACGATGGCATCGGCCAGGCCGGTGAGCGGCGCGAGCTCCATCGAGCCGTAGAGCTTGATCACGTCGACATGCACGCCCTTGTCGGCGAAAAAGTCGCGCGCGCAGCTCGTGTACTTGGTCGCGACACGGATGCGCGAGCCCTGCTTCACCGCGGCTTCGTAGTCGAAGTCGTCGCGCGTGGCCACGCTCATGCGGCACTTGGCGATCTTGAGGTCGAGCGGCTGGTACAGACCCTGGCCGCCGTGCTCAAGCAGCACGTCCTTGCCGGCCACGCCGAGGTCGGCGCCGCCGTATTGCACATAGGTGGGCACGTCGGTCGCACGCACCAGCACCACGCGCACCTCAGGTTTGGTCGTGCCGATGATGAGCTTGCGCGACTTCTCGGGGTCTTCGAGCACCTCGATGCCCGCGGCCTTCAGCAGCGGCAGGGTCTCTTCGAAGATGCGTCCCTTGGACAGAGCAAGAGTAATCATTTGATTCGCTGGATGTCCGCGCCGATGCCGCGCAGCTTGGTTTCCATCTGGTCGTAGCCGCGGTCCAGGTGGTAGATGCGGTCGACGACCGTTTCGCCGTCGGCGACGAGGCCGGCGATCACGAGGCTGGCCGAGGCCCGCAGGTCGGTCGCCATCACGGTCGCGCCCGAGAGCTGCGGCACGCCCTGCACCACCGCCGTGTGCCCATCGACCTCGATCTTCGCGCCCAGGCGCACGAGTTCGTTCACGTGCATGTAGCGGTTCTCGAAGATCGTTTCGGTGATCCTGGCCGTGCCCTCGGCGATGCAGTCGAGTGCCATGAACTGGGCCTGCATGTCGGTCGGGAAGGCGGGGTACTCGCTGGTGCGGAAACCCACGGCGCGCAGGCGCTTGTCGTTCCTGACACGGATCCAGTCGGCGCCTGATTCGATCGTTGCGCCGGCGTCGCGCAGCTTATCGATCACGGCGTCGAGATGGTCGGCGCGGGCGCGGCGCAGCGTCACGTCGCCACCGGCGGCGGCCACGGCGCAGAGGAAGGTGCCGGCCTCGATGCGGTCGGGCACGATGCGGTGGGCCACGCCACCCAGACGCTCCACGCCCTGGATGCGGATCTTGCTGGTGCCGTGGCCTTCGATCTTGGCGCCCATCTTGATGAGCATCTCGGCGAGATCCGGGATCTCGGGCTCCTGCGCCGCGTTCTCCAGCACCGTCTCACCCTCGGCCAGCACGGCGGCCATCATCAGGTTCTCGGTGCCGGTGACGGTGACCATGTCGGTCGTGATGCGGGCACCCTTCAGGCGCTTGGTCTTGGCGTGGATGTAGCCGTGTTCGACGGTGATTTCGGCCCCCATCGCCTGCATGCCCTTGATGTGCTGGTCGACCGGGCGCGAGCCGATGGCGCAGCCACCGGGCAGCGACACTTTGGCCTCGCCGAAGCGCGCCAGCAGCGGCCCCAACACGAGGATCGACGCGCGCATGGTCTTCACCAGGTCGTAGGTCGCTTCGCGCGAGGTCACGTTCGAGGCGTTGATGGCCACCGTGTCCGGCTCGGCCTCGCTGCGCTCGGCCTGCACGCCCATCATGCGCAGCAGCTTGAGCGTGGTGTTCACGTCCTGCAGGCGCGGCACGTTGGTGAGCGTCACCGGCTCGGCGGTCAGCAGGGCGGCGCACAGCTCGGGCAGGGCAGCGTTCTTCGCGCCCGAGATGACGACCTCGCCGCTCAGTTGGCGACCACCTTTGATGAGGAGTTTGTCCATGTGGGCTTTCGGCCGCCATGCCCACCCGGCTCACGAACCCGCTGGCACAGGCCCGCCAGCCGCAGTGCACACTGCGGCGGGATTCAATGGTGGTGGGTGGAGGCCGACGAGGCGTTGGAAGCCCATTCGGCCGGAGTCAGCGTCTTCATGGACAGCGCGTGGATTTGCTCGCGCATTCTATCGCCCAGGGCCTGGTAGACCCGCTGGTGGCGCGACACGCGGCTTTTGCCCTCGAACTCAGCGGAGACGACGGTGGCGAAGAAATGCCGCCCATCGCCTTCGACCTGCAGGTGGTCGCAGGCGAGGCCTTGCGCGATGTAGCGCTCGACGTCGGCGGGGGTGGGATCGGCCATGAGGGTGCGGATTATCGCCTCAGGACCTGATCTTGTAGCCGATGCGCAGCAAATGCAGGCACAGCGCGCAGACGACCACCAGGCTGGCGCCGACGATGAGCAGGCTGATCCAGGGCGACACATCGCTCACCCCGAAGAAGCCATGCCGGAAGCCGTCCACCATGTAGAAGAACGGGTTCAGGTGGCTCACGCCTTGCCAGAACGCGGGCAGCGACTTGATCGAATAGAACACGCCCGACAGCATGGTCATGGGCATCACGATGAAGTTCTGGAAGGCCGCGATCTGGTCGAACTTCTCCGCCCACAGGCCCGCGACCAGCCCGAGCGCGCCCATCATCGCGGCGCCGCACAGCGTGAAGACGACGATCCACAGCGGGTTCGCGACCGGCGGGGGCGCGAACCAGACGGTCACCAGCAGCACGCCCAAGCCCACCGCCACGCCGCGGATGATGGACGCCCCGACGTAGGCCACGAACCAGGCCCAGTGGCTGAGCGGGGTGACCAGCAGGAAGACAAGGTTGCCGGTGATCTTGCTCTGGATGAGCGACGAGCTGCTGTTGGCGAACGCGTTCTGCAGCACGCTCATCATCACGAGCCCGGGGATCAGGAAGCTCGTGTAGCCGACCTCGCCGAAGACCGTGACGCGGCCTTCGAGCACGTGACCGAAGATCAGCAGGTACAGCACCGCGGTGAGCACGGGCGCGGCCACCGTCTGCACGCTCACCTTGTAGAAGCGCAGCATCTCCTTGTAGAGCAGCGTGCGCGCGCCTTCCAACACGATCTTCATACCGCCACCCTCACCTGGTCGACCGACCTCGGCGCGCCCTGCATGATCTCCAGGAACACGTCTTCGAGGTCGGCGCGACCGATCTCCAGGTCTTCGGGCTGGCAGCCGTGGGCGCGCAGGATCTGCAGCACCCGCTCGACCTCGGCCGGGTCGTGGGCCGCGACCTGCACGATGCGCCCGGTCACGCGGGCATGCGAGGCCAGCTCGGGCGGCAGCGCCTGGTCCATTTTGAAGCGCATCATCGTGCTGGCCGTGCCCGCCAGAAGCGCCGAGGTGCGGTCGAGCGCCACCACCCGGCCGAGCTTCAGCATCGCGACGCGCCCGCACAGGGCTTCGGCTTCTTCGAGGTAGTGGGTGGTGAGCAGCACGGTGTGGCCGGCCTTGTTGAGCCGCGCGACGAAGTGCCACAGCGTCTGGCGCAGCTCCACGTCGACGCCCGCGGTCGGCTCGTCGAGCACGATCACCGGCGGCCGGTGCACCAGCGCCTGCGCGACCAGCACGCGCCGCTTCATGCCGCCCGAAAGCTGGCGCATGTTGGCATCGGCCTTGTCGGCCAGGCCCAGGCCCTGCAGCAGCTCGTCGATCCAGGCGTCGTTGTGCTTGACACCGAAATAGCCGCTCTGGATGCGCAGCGTCTCGCGCACACTGAAGAAAGGGTCGAACACCAGCTCCTGCGGCACGATGCCGAGCGCCTTGCGAGCCGCGGCGAAATCGTTGACCACGTCGTGGCCGAGCACCGAGACACTGCCGCCGCTCGCGCGAGTCAGCCCGGCGAGGATGCTGATGAGGGTGGTCTTGCCCGCGCCATTCGGCCCAAGCAGGCCGAAGAACTCACCAGGCTCGATGTTGAAGCTCACCCCATCGAGGGCCTTGAAGCTCTCGCCCGGCGGCGCGGTAGACCTTGCTGACGTTCTGGAACGAGACGGCGGACATGAGGGCGCGGATTGTAGGCAGCCCGCTCTTTTCTCGCTGGCGACGGCCCACTCGCGCCCCGCCCGGTGCTAGATTCCCCGGCACACCGCAAAGAGCCAAGCCTGAGGCTGAGAGACAACAAGACATGGCCCCTCCCCCGAAGAAGCCGCGGCGCACCGCCGAGCGCATCCTCGAAGTGACGCTGGAGCTGTTCAACCGCTTCGGCGAGCCCAATGTCTCGACGACGCTGATCTCTGCCGAGCTGAACATCAGCCCCGGCAACCTCTACTACCACTACCCCGCCAAAGACGAGCTGATCAACGCGCTCTTCGGCCGCTACGAAGAAGCGCTCACCCAGCTGCTGCACGCCGCCGACGACGTGCGCAACGTGGAAGACGCCTGGCTCTTCTTCCACATGCTCTTCGAGCTGATCTGGCGCTACCGCTTCCTCTACCGCGACCTGAACGACCTCTTGAGCAAGAACCGCAAGCTGGAAACGCACTTCCAGGCGGTGCTCAAGGACAAGACGCACGCGGTCAAGGCCGTGCTCGACGGCCTGTCGCGCGGCAACGCGATCAAGCTCGACAGCCGCGCCGCCGACCCCACCGCCACCGCGATGGTGGTCGTGCTCACCTACTGGCTCAGCTACGAGTACGTGCGCGACCCGCGCCACGCGCTCGAGCCCGACAGCGCCGGCCCCGCCCTGCTGCGCGGCGCCTTCCATGTGCTGAGCCTCTTGATGCCTTACCTCGAACCCGGCCAGCGCGAGCACCTGCTCGGCCTGGTGGGCCCTTATCAAAAGCCCTGACAGGAGACGCCTCATGGCCAAGTGGACCGCCTTCCCCTATGACGCTGCCGAGTACACCTACGACGCTGCCACGCTGAAGAAGAAGTGGGCCCGCCTGCACGCGGGCGACGCCGAGCCTTGCCCCAAGGACGACAAGGTGCTCGCCGCCTGGGCGCTGTACCACGCGGGCGAGTTCCAGAAGGCGGTCGAGGCCGGGCTCAAGGCGGGCGGTGCCGGCATCACCGTCGCCAACAAGGCCCAGTGCATCTACGCCAACTACCTGGAAAAAAGCGAGAAGACCAAGCTCGCACTCTTCCTCGAAGCGGCCGAGCGCGCCGAGGCGCAGATGGCCGAGGAGCCGAAGAACGCCAACGCCTTCTACCTCGCCGCCTACGCCATCGGCCGCTACAGCCAGGGCATCAGCGTCGCCAAGGCGCTGACCCAGGGCCTCGGCGCCAAGGTCAAGGGCGCGCTGGAGACCGCCATCCAGCTGCAGCCCAAGCACGCCGATGCCCACATCGCGCTCGGCACCTTCCACGCCGAGGTGATCGACAAGGTGGGCTCGCTGCTGGCGCGCACCCAGGGCGCCAGCAAGGACGCCGGCCTCGCCGCCTTCAAGACCGCGCTCAAGCTCAA
The DNA here is from genome assembly GCF_024700055.1 of Rhizobacter sp. J219. Lineage (GTDB taxonomy): Bacteria > Pseudomonadota > Gammaproteobacteria > Burkholderiales > Burkholderiaceae_C > Rhizobacter. The sequence goes on along the minus strand of NZ_JAJOND010000001.1, from coordinate 4,682,336 downwards.
CCCCGCCTCGGCCATCGCACGGGTGGAGTACGCCAACGGGCTCGTCATGCTCGACGGCGACAAGAAGATGAAGGAAGCCGAGAAGCTCTACGCCGAGGCTGCCGAATGCGAGCCGCTCGATGCGATGGAGCGGCTCGACGTCGAAATGGCCAAGTCGGAGCTGGAAGACTAGACCCGTCAACCCCGCGCCCGCCTCCGCACGACCCGCCCGCCCTCGTCGGCCGGCGGGTTTTCTTTTCTTCACTTGCAAATAGGAACGATTCGCATTTAAAGTGCGGTCATCGCATCCGCCAGCCCTGTGCCAGCCGTGCTCTCCACGACCACAGGCTGGACCATGCTCACTGCGACCTCCCCGCTGGCGTCTTCGCTCCTTCAGGCGCCCATCCGAAACGCCCAGCGCCGGCAGCTCGCCGCCCACCGCCGCTCGCGCAGCCTCGCGCTCGGCCCGGCGATGTGGCTGCAGTTCGAAGACGAACTGACGCTCGAGCACCAGATCGACGAGGTGCTGCGCGCCGAGGGTGACGCCTCGCTCGCTGCCCGTGAACGCGAACGCGCCGTCTACGCCCACCTGCGCCCCGACGGCCGCCACTGGATGGCCACACTGCTGATCGGCTTGCCCGATGCCGACGAGCGCGTGCGCGACCTGCCCATGCTCAACGCAGCGGCGCATCGCCTCTATGTGCAGGTGCCACGTCTGCCGCGGGTCTACGCGCAGGCCAACGAAGACCTGCCCGATCGCCACCTCCACCGGCTCTCGGCGGTGCACTTCCTGCGCTTCGAATTCCCGGCGCCCCTGCGCGTGGCCCTGCTCGCCGGCGCCGACGCCGCCATCGGCTGCGAACACGACCAATACGCCTGGCGCCGCGCGATCCCGATGGTGCTGCTGGAGCAGCTGCGCTGCGACCTCGCCTTCTCTTCTTCGTCGACGCACGCCCGCTGACCGGAGCCCGCGATGTGCCAGACCCCCGACCCCGGCCTCGACGCGCTCGTGATGCAGGCGGCTGCCGCCACCGGCGCGACCGTGCTCTCGCTGCCCGTGCCCACCTCCAAGCCCGGCTCGCGGCGCCGCCGCCTGTGGGAGCTCGACGCCCACACCCACTGCCCCGTCGTCGGCGTGTGCCTGCCGCTGCCCACGCTGCGCCGCATCGTCGACAAGGCGCTCGCAGGCGTTGCCTTGGCCGGCGACTACGAGCTGCACTGCGGCGTGATCGCCGAGTGCCGCCGCCGCACGCCGATTGCCGAAGCCGTGCAGCGCGAGCTCGACCGCCGCTGCCTGCTGGCGCTGCGCCAGGCCGCGCTGGCCAAGACCACCGAGGGCCTCGCCGCCTGGTGGCAGACCGCCTCGGCCGGGCAAGACCTCGCCGGCGCCTTCTGGGCCACGCTCACCCACCCACGTTGCACGCCCGAGCTGGAGCACCGCGTGCTGGGCGACGTGCACATGCTGCAGCACCAGGTCGGCGTGGCCCGCCGCGTCGACCTGAAGCAGTTCGAGGAGGTGATGCATGAAAACGGCGTGCTCGGCCGCGAGCTGGCCGCCGCCCAGCAGCGCAACACCCGCCAGGCCGACGAGCACCGCCAGCGCCACGAAGCGCAGCAGTCGCAGATCGTGCAACTGCGCGCGCAGCTGATCGGGCGCGACACGCTGATCTCGTCGCTGAAGCAGGAATTGCAGACGCTCGAAGACGCCGTGCCCGGCCTCAAGAGCCGCCAGGCGCTGGTGCAGGACAACGAGCGCCTGATGCGCCGCCTGCACGACGCCGAGCGCGGCCTGATGCAGGCCCAGCTCGAACTGGAGCGTGCGCGCGCCCGTGTCGACGAGCTGCTGGCCAGCGCTGCGCAGCGCGCCGCCGCCGAACCGGCGCCGGTCGGCGCCGACCTGCCCGAGCCCGCCGCGCTCGCCGACCGTGCCGTGCTCTGCGTCGGCGGCCGCCCGGCGAGCGTGCCGGTCTACCGCCACCTCGTCGAACGCACCGGCGGCCGTTTCCTGCACCACGACGGCGGCGACGAAGACAACCCGGCCCAGCTCGACGCCACGCTTGCCGCCGCCGACCTCGTGATCTGCCAGACCGGCTGCATCAGCCACGACGCGTACTGGCGCGTGAAGGACCACTGCAAACGCACCGGCAAACGCTGCGTCTTCGTCGAAACCCCGAGCACCGCCGGCCTCAAGCGCGCATTGCGCTCGCTGGTGCCGGTAGCAGAGTCACCGCCGGCATGAACCGTTTTTGTCCACTGAAGAAGAACCTCGCCATGAACCCAGAGAACCACCGGGGGATGCCCACCGGATGGCCGTCATCGCCCTGGCCGCGATGGCGGCCCTTTCGTCGTTGGCCGCTCGCGCCCAAGAGCAGGCACAGGCAGCGCCCGCCGCGGCAAGCGCCGCCAGCGCTCCTGACATCGCCACCCTGCCCGCCGTGCGGGTGAAAGCGGCGGCCCCGCAGGAGAGCCCGACCGGCCCCGTCAACGGCTACAAGGCCAAGCGCGCCACCACCGCCACCAAGACGGACACGCCGCTCAAGGACACGCCGCTGTCGATCTCCGTGCTCACGCGCGACCTGATCGTCGACCAGGGCGCCACCAACGTGCAGGACGCGCTCAACTACGCCGCCGGCGTGCGCCCCGATGCCTACGGCCTCGACTCGCGCACCGACTCCATCCGCGTGCGCGGCGGCTACCCCGACGAATACCTCGACGGCCTGCGCAAAAACTTCGACTGGTACACGAGCAACGCCCGCACCGAGCCCTTCACGCTGGAGCGCATCGAGCTGCTGCGCGGCCCCGCCGCCATGCTGTACGGCCAGGGCACGGTGGGCGGCGTGGTCAACATGGTCAGCAAGCGCCCGCAGGCCGACGCGCAGGGCGAGATCGGCGTGCAGCTCGGCAGCTGGAGCCGCAAGCAGGTGCAGGCCGACCTCACCGGTCCGCTGACCGCGAACGGCGAGTGGCTTTACCGGCTGATCGCGGTGGGCCGCGACGCCGACACGCAGGTCGACCACGTGCGCGACGACCGCGCCCTCTTCGCGCCGTCGATCACCTGGAAACCGAGCGCCGCCACCGCGCTCACGCTGCAGGCGCTGTCGCAGCGCGACCGCACCGGCTCCACCTCGCAGTTCTTCCCCTGGGCCGGCACGGTGGCGCCCAACCCCAACGGGCAGATCCCGACGCACACCTTCATCGGCGACCCCGACTGGGACCGCTACAACACCGACCGCGACTTCATCGGCTATCTCTTCGAGCACAAGTTCAGCGAGACGCTCACGCTGCGGCAGAACCTGCGCTACACGAAGACGGAGGTGGACTACCGGTCGCTCTACGGAGACTCGTTCAGCACGCCCGGGGGCTGGGGCGCCGACCCGGTCAACCAGCGGCTGCTCGGCCGCTACGCCTACGGTCAACTCAACCACACCAAGCTCTTCACGGTCGACCAGAACCTGCTCGCCCGTTTCGACACCGGCCCGGTGCAGCACGAAGTGTTGGGCGGCCTCGACTTCGCGCGCTACCAGAAGAGCAGCGCCGGCGCGTTCGAAGACTCGTCCACGGTGCCGTTGATCGACGTCTACAACCCGGTGTACCCCGCCTACACGCCCCCGGCCTTCGGCCCGGCCGCGAAGTCGACGCAGACACAGGTCGGCCTCTACCTGCAAGACCAGCTGCGCTTTGCGCGCCACTGGCTTGTCACGCTCGGCCTGCGCCACGACCGGGCGCGCAACGTGAGCGAAGGCGGTGGCCTGAACGGCGTGGACGATGCGCAGAACCACCAGGCCACCACCAAGCGGGTTGGCTTGCTGTACGCGTCGCCGATTGGCGTGTCACCGTATGTGAGCTACAGCGAGTCCTTCACGCCGGTGGCCAACATCGGCGGCGTGGCGTTCAAGCCGCTGCGCGGGAAGCAGTGGGAAGTCGGCGTGAAGGCCGAGCCCTTCGATGGCCTGAGTCTGAACGTCGCCGCATTCGACGTGCGCGAGGTCAACCAAGTCGTCGAAGTCACGCCCGGCGACTACCAGCAGCTCAACGAAACCGAAGCCAGCGGCTTCGAAGTCGACCTGAAAGCCCAGCTCTCGCGCAGCGTCGACTTGATCGGCAGCTACACCTACACCGACCTCGACGTGAAGCTCGAACAGATGCCGCGCCACCAGGCCTCGGTGTGGGGCAAGTGGAAGCTCGGCTCGCTCGGCGTCGCCGGTGTGTCGCTCGGCGCCGGCGTGCGCTACCTCTCCGACTACCGCGACGGCGCGGCACCCACCGTGCCCTCGCTCGCGCTGCTCGACGCGATGGTCGCCTGGGAAAACGCACGCTGGCGCGCGGCGCTCAACGTCGCCAACCTGACCGACAAGGTCTACGTCGCGAGCTGCGGCAACCGTGGCGACTGCTGGTACGGCGCACGCCGCAACGTCGTCGGCACCGTCAGCTACCGCTGGTGATGTAGCGCGAGGCCGCCGACAGGTCGGCCAGCCACTGCCGGTACTCGTCTTCTCGCTGCGCCGGGTCGCCCCGCAGCAGCGCCGAGGGGTGCACCGTCACCAGCACCGGCAGCCGGTGCTGGCCGGTGAGCCAGGTGCCGCGGGCCTTGAGCACCGGCACCGCGTGGCCGATCAGCGAGCGGGTGGCGGTGGCGCCCAGCGCAATCAGCGCCTGCGGCTTCACCTGCTCGATCTCGCTTTCCAGCCAGTGCAGGCAGGCCGCGGCCTCGTGCTGCGTGGGCGTCTTGTGGATGCGGCGCTGGCCGCGCAGCTCGTACTTGAAATGCTTCACCGCGTTGGTGACGTAGATCTGGGAACGGTCCCAGCCCAGCTCTTCGAGGGCCTTGTCGAAGAGGTGCCCCGCCGGGCCGACGAAGGGGCGGCCCTGCAGGTCTTCCTTGTCGCCCGGCTGCTCGCCCACCACCATCAGCCGTGCCGCCACCGGCCCCTCGCCAAACACCGACTGCGTGGCGTGCTCGCCGATCGGGCACTCGCGGCAACGGTCGGTCGCCACGCGCAAGGCGGCGAGCGCCTTCTGCGGGTCGTTCGGCAGGGGTTTCGATGCAGCGCTGCGGCTCACGGGTTGCTCCATCGCAAGGAGCGCGATGCGCCGCCGCGGCACGGTGGGCGGTGCATCGACCATGCGCCCGGTGCGCGGCAAGGCCTGTGCCGTGAGTTCAGTGATGAGTTCGGCCTCGGGCAGGTTGCGCCAGTAGCGGCGCGGCATCTCTTTGCGCATCTGGTCGAGCTTCAGGCGCGCGGGGTTGAAGATGTGGCGGTAGTAGGTGAGCCACAGCGCCTCGCCGGCATCGGCCGACGGAGCATCGCTGCGCGCGGCGCCGGGGCCGAAGGTGAGCGTGCGGCCGTCCCAGCGCACGCTGCGGCGCGGCGTGAGGATGGCCCAGCGCATGTGCGTGAAACGGCGCATGAAGAACGGCGCGTTGGCTTCGACGATGTGGTGCTCGGGCTCGAACCACGCCACATGCAGTGGCTCGGCCAGCCCGTCGTGCACGGGGCGGAAGCGTACGAAGGCGCGCATCTTGTGCAGGTCGCGTGACACGGCCTTGGCCATCGCCTGCGCGCGCAGCAGGTCGGCATCGAGCGGGTCGTGGCGCAGGGCGGGCTCGTGCTGCAGGCGCCACAGCAGGCGGTACATCAGCGCAAAGCGCGAGGGCTCGCGGTGCAGGCGCACGCGCTCGCACAGGTCGATGAACGCTGCCGGCACGGTGGCGTTGGCGCCCTGTGTGTCGCCCGGTGTCGAGGCGGTTGTCGGCATGTCGAAGAGATCGGCCTCGGTGCCGGTCGACCAGCTCGCCGCGTCAGGCGACACCCCTTGCGCGAGCAGGCGGCGGGCGGCGGCACGAAAGCCGTCCCAGTCGGTCTCGCCTTCCAGCGCGATGTGAACCTGCGACATGCCCGCCTCTCACGCAAACAGCACGCCCTGCACCGGCGCTGGCTTCAGCGTCGCCGCCAGCTGCGTGTCATCGATCGCACGGGGCTTGTGGTCGGGCAAGAGCAGGAAGGGCAAGGCCTTGGCCAACGGCACGCGCAGGCGCTTGAGGTCGTCGCTGCGCAGGCGGCGCACACGGCGGGCGGCCAGCACACGCTCCACCGCCTTGGCGCCGAGGCCGGGCACGCGCAGCAGCAGCTCGCGCGGTGCGCGGTTCAGGTCGACCGGAAAGCGCTCGCGGTGCGCGAGCGCCCAGGCGAGCTTGGGGTCCACATCGAGGCGCAGCAAGCCGTCGTTCGACGCCACGATCTCCTCGTGCGCGAAACCGTAGAAGCGCATCAGCCAGTCGGCCTGGTACAGGCGGTGCTCACGAACCAGCGGCGGGGCTTTGAGCGGCAGGGTCGAGGCCGCATCGGGGATGGGGCTGAAGGCCGAGTAGTAGACGCGCCGCAGGCGATACGCGCCATAGAGCTGCGCGCTGGTGGCGAGGATGGCACGGTCATCGGCCGCATCGGCGCCCACGATCATCTGCGTGCTCTGGCCGGCCGGTGCGAAGCGCTCGGGCCGCGCGCGCTTCGGCCGCGCCTTCGGCATCGACACCACCGCTTCGGCGGCCCGCGCCGAGTCTCTCGCGTCGTCGATGTGGACCCGCAGCCGCGCCATCGAGCGCTTGATGGCCGGTGCATCCTTCTCCGGCGCGAGCGAGGCGAGGCCGGCTTCAGTCGGCAGCTCGATGTTGATGCTCAGGCGGTCGGCATAACGCCCGGCGCGCTGCAGCAACTCGGGCGCCGCGTCGGGAATCGTCTTCAGGTGGATGTAGCCGCGGAAGTCGTGTTCCTCGCGCAGCACCCGCGCCACCTCGACCACCTGCTCCATCGTGTAGTCGGGGCTTCGGATGATTCCCGAGCTGAGGAACAAGCCCTCGATGCAGTTGCGCCGGTAGAAGTCGAGCGTGAGCTGCACCACTTCGTCGATGCTGAAGCGGGCGCGCGGCACGTTGCTCGTGACGCGGTTGACGCAGTACAGGCAGTCGTACTGGCAGAAGTTGGTGAGCAGGATCTTCAGCAGCGAGATGCAGCGCCCGTCGGGCGCGTAGCTGTGGCAGATGCCCATGCCCTCGGTCGAGCCGAGGCCGCGACCGCCCAGCGAATCGCGCCGCTCGGTGCCGCTGGAGGCACACGAGGCGTCGTACTTGGCGGCGTCGGCGAGGAGGGCGAGCTTCTGTTGGGTGTTCACTGTACGAATATACAGTGACACCCCTTGCAGCCGCCAAATCCCCTCAGTGCCGGTGGTCGACCTTGGTGACCTTGAGCGAGCCGGCGCGGTCGTCGAGCGTGAACGAGCCCATCACGCCGCGCAGGAACTCATCGGTCGCCTTCCGGCAGCCGCCCCAGTCGTGATAGTCGTCGAGGATGATGCTGCCGCCCACCACGAGCTGCGGAAAGATGCGCTCCAGGCAGGTCATCACCGGCTCGTACCAGTCGACGTCGATGTGCGCGAGCGCGATCGGGTCGCTCGGCTGCAAGGTGTCCTGCACCAGCCCCTTGACGAGCGACACCGACTGCTGCGCGAGCCGGATGCCGAAGTTGGCGAAGTTGCGCTGCACCGTCTCGTAGAGGTCGCGCTGGTAGCCGTAGTAGAGGTCGTCGCCGATGCCTGCCGATTCACCGCGCAGGATGATCTGGTAGCGCTCGTGCACATCGGGCGTGTCGTCTTGCGTGGGCGCGGGGATCATGCCGAACACGTCGTATACCTCCAGCGGCCGCTCGTCGCTTTTCACGCTCGCCAGCAGGATCGCCGAGCCGCCGAGCGCACAGCCCGCTTCCATGAAGGTGCCGGGCAGGCCGGCCGCTTCGATGGCGCGTGCGGTGGTCAAGAGGCTCGCGAGTTTCTTCTCGGACAGGTAGGTGAGGTTCTCGGCGCGGATGCGCGCGATCAGCATCCGGTCTTGTGCCGACACACCATGCAGGCGCCCGGCTCGGCCGGCGATGCGGCCGGCGACGCGTTTCAAACCATCGAGCATCTCGGTGTCTCCCGTTGCGGCACAGGGGGCGGAGTATTCCCCTCCCCCTGCCCCGCGTGGGAGATGCACCTTTCGCAGTCAGGGCTACTGGCCGGCCGCCCGCGCCGAGTAGGCCTTACGTTGCCGTGGTCATGCTGCCGTGGTCATGCGAACAGCATGCTCCCACTGCGCCATGCGCTCCTGCGCCCGCTCGCGCGGCAGCGTGGGGCGGAAGGTGCGGTCGACCTGCCACTGCGCCGAGAGTTCGTCGAGGCTCTTGTAGACACCACACGAGAGCCCCGCAAGGTACGCCGCGCCAAGCGCGGTGGTCTCGATCACCTTCGGCCGCACGACCGGGATGCCCAGCAGGTCGGCCTGGATCTGCATCAGCAGGTTGTTGACGCACGCGCCGCCGTCGACCCGCAGCTCGGCCACCGGCGAGCCGCCCGCGGCCACCGCGTCGCGGCTCATCGCCTGCAGCAGCGCAGCGCTCTGGAAGGCGATGCTCTCCAGCGCCGCGCGGGCGATGTGGGCCACGGTCGTGCCGCGGGTGAGGCCGACGATCGCACCGCGCGCATCGGCCTTCCAGTACGGCGCGCCGAGCCCGGTGAAGGCCGGCACGACCACCACGCCGCCCGCATCGGGCACGCTCTCGGCAAGCTGCTGCACTTCGCCGCTCGCCTTGATGGCGTGCAGTCCATCGCGCAGCCACTGCACCACCGCGCCGCCGATGAAGACACTGCCTTCGAGCGCGAACTCGGGCGTGGCCGTGGGTTGTGCGGCGCTCGTCGTGACCAGGCCATTGGTCGACAGCTGGAAGTTGGTGCCGGTGTGCATCAGCATGAAGCAGCCGGTGCCGTAGGTGTTTTTCGCGAGGCCGGGGCGGAAGCAGGCCTGGCCGAAGAGCGCGCTCTGCTGGTCGCCGGCCACCCCGCCGATGGGCAGCGAGGCGCCGAGCAGCTCGGCGCGGGTGTGGCCGAAGAGATGCGCCGAGGGCTTCACCTCGGGCAGCATCTCGCGCGGCACGCCGAGGATCTTGAGCAGCTCGTCGTCCCAGGTGTTGGTGTTGACGTTGAGCATCAGCGTGCGCGAAGCGTTGCTCACGTCGGTGATGTGGGCCTGGCCGCCGGTGAGCTGCCACATCAGCCAGGTGTCGACGGTGCCGAAGGCGAGCTCGCCCTTGCCCGCGGCCTCGCGTGCGCCGGGCACGTTGTCGAGGATCCACTTGAGCTTGGTGCCGGAGAAGTAGGCGTCGAGGATGAGGCCGGTCTTCTTCTGGAAGGTGGGCTCCAGGCCCTGCTGCCGAAGCTGCGCGCAGGTCGGCTCGGCGCGGCGGTCTTGCCAGACGATGGCGTTGTAGACGGGCTCGCCTGTTGTCTTGTTCCAGACGACGGTCGTTTCACGCTGGTTGGTGATGCCGATGCTGGCGATGTCTTTGGCTTGCAGCTTGGCTTTCTGCAGCACTTCGCGTGCTGTCGCCAGTTGGGTGTCCCAGATTTCCTTGGGGTCGTGTTCGACCCAGCCGGGTTGGGGGTAGATCTGGCGGAACTCGCGCTGCGACATCGCGACGATGTGGCCGTCTTGGTCGAAGACGATGCTTCTGGAGCTGGAGGTGCCTTGGTCCAGGGCGAGGATGTATTTCATGTCTTTCTCCTTTGGCGGAGGACTTCGTTTTTTACTGCGTGGCGGGTTTGCCGGGATTTCGCCCCGGCGGGCGAGTCACTTTCATTTGTCGCGCCAAATGAAAGTAACCAAAGCAAAGGCGCTCTTCATTTGGCCGTGCCAGTGGCTACAGGTCTCGGCCGATGAGGCACCTGTGTACATCGGACCTCCGCACACATGCTGGACCACCGAGCCACTCGGCTCGCTGCGCATCGCCTCGAACTGTGTGGCGCTGTGCGCCCGCCCCTCCAGCACGAGGCGAAGCGAGTCGAGAGTGTGATGCCCGCGAAGCGGGCGGCGGTATCCCGGGGCCCTTGAGAGCCGTCGAGCAGCGCAGGGCTTTGTGGGGCGCGCGATAGCGCGCTTCGTCCTCTGACTTCGGGCAGCTGTTTGAACGTAGCGAGCGCAGCTCGCGCAGTGAGTTCTGCCCGACCCACAAAGTCCGAGCAGCGCAGAGCAGTCGGCCCTAGGCCGACCGGCGAACGGGGGGCCCTTTTTTTTGCCTTCTTTTCTTTGGGCAAGCAAAGAAAAGAAGGTCGCCCGCCGGGGCGAAATCCCGGCAACCCGCCACGCAGTGCCAAATTCAAGAAGCCACTTCGCACTGCACCCCCGCCTCCGCCAGCAACGAAGGAAACGGCTCCGGCGGCGCCTCATCCGTGAACAGCATGTCGACCTCGTCGAGCCCCGCCAGCTTCACCATCGCCGGCCGATTGAACTTCGAGTGGTCCGCCGCCAGCCACACCTGCCGCGAGTGCTCGATGATCGCCCGCGCGACCTTGACTTCGCGGTAGTCGAAATCGCGCAAGGTCCCGTCGTCCTCGATGCCGGAGATGCCGATCAGCCCAATGTCCACCTTGAACTGGCTGATGAAGTCGACCGTCACCTCGCCCACGATGCCGCGGTCACGAGAGCGCACCACCCCACCGGCCACGATGACCTCGCACGCCGGGTTGTCCGACAGGATCGCCGCGACGTTCAGGTTGTTGGTGATGACGCGCAGTCCCTTGTGGTGCAGCAGCTCGCGTGCGATGGCCTCGGTCGTCGTGCCGATGTTGATGATCAGCGAGCACCCCTCGGGCACCGCCGCGGCCACCGCCCGCGCGATGCGCTGCTTGCTCTGCTCGTTGAGCTGCTGGCGCTGCCGGTAGGCGATGTTTTCCGTTGTCGAGGTCGGCAGACGCACGCCGCCGTGGAAGCGCGCCAGCAGCCCCGCCGCGGCCAGCTGCTTCACGTCGCGCCGCACCGTCTGCAGCGTCACGCCGAACTGGTCGGCCAGGGCCTCCACGGTGACGGCGCCGCGGTTGCGCACTTCCTGGATCAACAAGGCTTGTCGGGGATTGGGGGTCATGCGAAGTCGAGGCTCGGGCCGATGCTGGGTCGCGAGCGTAGCGGCACATCGGGACTTTCGAGTGGGGGGGATGTCCGCTCTTGCGAAGTGTTCGTTTGTGGGCTAAAAAGAAAAAAGGAGAAAACAAACGAACACAAACCGAACACGTCTGTGAGATAGTCCGCGCCTCCCTGACGCTGACAGGGTCTTCGGGCTCCTCACCCTCGCAAACGGTCACCGTTTCTTTCCTTTCCTCGACTGGAGACAACAGCTTGAATCACCGCCACACGGGCTCGGCCGAGCAGGCCGCGCCCGCCACCCAGCCCACGGCCCCACGCGACTGCGATGTGCTCATCGTGGGTGGTGGCATCAACGGGGCTGGCATTGCACGCGACCTCGCGGGGCGCGGGCTGTCGGTGGCGCTGTGCGAAAAAGACGACCTCGCGGCGCACACCTCGTCGTCGTCGACCAAGCTGATCCACGGCGGGCTGCGCTACCTCGAGTACTACGAGTTCTCGCTGGTGCGCAAGGCGCTGGCCGAGCGCGAGGTGCTGCTGAAAAGCGCGCCGCACATCATGTGGCCACTGCGCTTCGTGATGCCGCACGACCCCTCCATGCGGCCGGTGATGATGATCCGTGCCGGCCTTTTCCTCTACGACCACCTGGCCCGGCGTGAGGTGCTGCCTGCGTCCGAAACCGTGGACCTGCGCCGCCACGCCGCCGGCCAGCCGCTGAAGGCGCAGTTCAAGAAGGGCTTTGTCTACTCCGACGGCTGGGTCGACGACGCCCGCCTGGTGGTGCTCAACGCGATCGATGCCGCGGCCCATGGCGCGAGCATCCTCACCGGCTGGCGCTGCACCGATGCGCGCCGCGAGGCCCACGGCTGGCAGGTCACGCTGACCGATGCCTCGGGTGCCACGCAGCGCTGGAAAGCCCGCGCCCTCGTCAACGCCGCCGGCCCCTGGGCCGCGCAGTTCCTGCGCGAACACGCGCACCTGAAAGACACCAAGTCGCTGCGCCTGGTGAAGGGCAGCCACATCGTGGTGAAGAAACTCTTCGACCACGACCACGCCTACATCTTCCAGAACCCCGATCGCCGCATCATCTTCGCCATCCCCTACGAAGGCGAGTTCACGCTGATCGGCACCACCGACGTGGAAACCGACAGCCCGATCGGCAAGGCGCAGATCGACGACAGCGAGATCGCCTACCTGTGCGAGCAGGCGAGCCGCTATTTCGCCAAGCCCGTGACACCCGCCGACGTGGTATGGACGTACGCCGGCGTGCGCCCCCTGATGGGCGACGAAAGCAGCGATGCCTCGGCCGTCACCCGCGACTACATGCTCGACTACGACATGAACGGCGCGCCCATGCTCACCGTGTGGGGCGGCAAGATCACCACCTTCCGCAAGCTCGCGGAAGAAGCGGCCGACGGCCTGTGCAAACGTCTGCACAACCGCCAGCCGTCGTGGACGGCGAATGCCTTCCTGCCCGGTGGCGACCTCTCCGCCTGGATCGGCCCCCCGCAGCGCCCCGACACCGACTTCGAGCGCTTCGATGCCGCGCTCGCCGAGCGCCACCCGCAGTGGCATGCCGACACCCGCCGGCGCCTCGCGCGCTGCTACGGCTCGCGCATCGAACTCGTGGCCGGCTCGCAGGGCCTGGGCGAAGAGATCGCCCCCGGCCTGCACGAGGCCGAGCTCGTCTACCTGCACGACCACGAATGGGCGCGCAGCCCCGACGACGTGCTGTGGCGCCGCACCAAGCTCGGCCTGCACATCACCGACACCCAGCGCCAGGCCGTGGCCCGCTGGTGGGCCGCGCGCTGGCCGACAGACGCGCGCACCGAACCGATGAACACCGGAGACAACGTGAGGACGACAACATGGAGTTGACCCTGGAGCGGGTCGACAAGATCGTGGGCCCCGAGACCCACCTCTACCCGCTGGACCTGAAACTCGCGCCGCGCGCCGTGACCGTGCTGCTCGGCGCCACGCAAGCGGGCAAGACCACGCTGATGCGCCTGATGGCCGGGCTCGACGCGCCCAGCCACGGCCAGGTGCATGTCGACGGCAAAGACGTGACCAGCATGCCGGTGCGCGAGCGCAACGTCGCGATGGTCTACCAGCAGTTCATCAACTACCCGTCGATGACGGTGTTCGACAACATCGCCTCGCCGCTCAAGCTGCGCGGCGAGAAGAGCATTGCCAACCGCGTTCAGGAGCTGGCGGCCAAGCTGCACATCGAGCCCTTCCTCAAGCGCCTGCCCGCCGAACTCTCCGGTGGCCAGCAGCAGCGGGTGGCCCTGGCCCGTGCGCTCGCGAAGAACGCTCCGCTGATGCTGCTCGACGAGCCGCTGGTCAACCTCGACTACAAGCTGCGCGAGGAACTGCGCGACGAGCTGACGCAGCTCTTCGCCGCCGGCGACTCGACCGTGGTCTACGCCACCACCGAGCCCACCGAAGCCCTGCTGCTCGGTGGCTACACCGCGGTGATGGATGCCGGCGAGCTGCTGCAGTACGGCCCCACCGCCGAGGTCTTCCACAAGCCGAAGTCCATTCGCGTGGCACGTGCCTTCAGCGACCCGCCGATGAACCTCATCGCCGGCAACGCGGCCTCGCTGGGCGTCTCGCTGCCGGCCGGCGTGCAGCTCTCGGTGCCGCTGCCCGCGGCCAGCACCGCCAACCTGACCATCGGCGTGCGTGCGAGCGCGCTGCACATCACGCAACGCCCCGGCGACGTCGCCCTGCCCGGCAAGGTCGAGCTGGCCGAGATCTCGGGCTCCGACACCTTCGTGCACGTGGAGACGGCGGTCGGCGAACTCGTCGCCCAGCTCACCGGCGTGCATTTCTTCGACCTCGGCTCGAACATCACGCTGTACCTGCACCCGGCGCAGGTCTATGTGTTCGATGCCAGCGGCGCCCTGCTCGTCGCGCCCACGCGAGGGATGACCTGATGGCCCGCATCGACCTCGACCTCGCGCACTCGTACCGCCCGAATCCCCAGAAGGATGAGGACTACGCGCTGCTGCCCCTGAAGATGACCTTCCGCGACGGCGGCGCCTATGCGCTGCTCGGCCCTTCGGGTTGCGGCAAGACCACCCTGCTCAACATCATCTCGGGCCTCGTGACCCCGTCGCAAGGCACGGTGAAGTTCGACGGCCACGACGTCACCAAGCAGTCGCCGCAGCAACGCAACATCGCCCAGGTGTTCCAGTTTCCCGTTATCTACGACACGATGACGGTCGCCGAGAACCTGGCCTTCCCGCTGAAGAACCGCGGTGTCGCGCCCGACAAGATCAAGCAGCGTGTCGGCACGATCGCCGAGATGCTCGAGATGAGCAACCAGCTCGACACCCGCGCCGCCGGCCTCGCCGCCGACGCCAAGCAGAAGATCTCGCTCGGCCGGGGCCTGGTGCGCGAAGACGTGAGCGCGGTGCTCTTCGACGAGCCGCTCACCGTGATCGACCCTCACCTCAAGTGGCAGCTGCGCCGCAAGCTCAAGCAGATCCACCACGAGTTTCAAGCTCACGCTCGTCTACGTGACGCACGACCAGGTGGAGGCGCTGACCTTCGCCGAAGAGGTGGTGGTGATGACGCGTGGCCGCGCGGTGCAGATCGGCTCGGCCGACCAGCTCTTCGAGCGCCCGCAACACACCTTCGTCGGCCACTTCATCGGCTCGCCGGGCATGAACTTCCTGCCCGCCGGCATCGTGCCTGGCGCGCCCGAAGGCGCCGACACGCTGGGCGTGCGCCCCGAGTACGTGACGCTCGCCGAGCCTCGCGCCCCCGGCGCGCTGCAGGCGATGGTGACGCAGCGGCAAGACGTCGGCACCTACTGGCTCGTCACCGCGAAGGCGGGCGACAGCGTGATCCGCGCCCGCCTCTCGCCCGAGACCACGCCGCCGGCCGTCGGCGACGCGGCCTGGTTCGGTGTGAAGGGCACGCACACCTGCTACTACAAGAACGAGGAGTTGGTGGCATGAAGCCGATCAACCAGAAAGCGTGGTTCCTGATCCTGCCCGTCATCCTGTGCGTGGCCTTCTCGGCCATCCTGCCGCTGATGACGGTGGTGAACTACTCGGTGCAGGACATCATCTCGCCCGAGCGGCGCGTGTTCGTCGGCACCGAGTGGTTCAAGTCGGTGATGCGTGACGAAGACCTGCAGGGCGCACTGCTGCGCCAGATCGGCTTCTCGTTCTCGGTGCTGCTGGTGGAGATTCCGCTCGGCATCTGCCTCGCGCTCTCGATGCCAGCGCAGGGCTGGAAGTCGTCGGCCGTGCTGGTGCTCGTCGCCATCTCGCTGCTGATTCCCTGGAACGTCGTCGGCACCATCTGGCAGATCTACGGCCGCACCGACATCGGTCTGCTCGGCGCCGCACTGGCCGCGCTCGGCATCGACTACAGCTATACCGGGAGCGCCACCGACGCGTGGCTCACCGTGCTGGTGATGGACGTGTGGCACTGGACGCCGCTCGTGGCCTTGCTCTGCTTCGCCGGCCTACGCGCCATTCCCGATGCGTACTACCAGGCCGCCCGCATCGACGGCGCGAGCAAGTTCGCCGTCTTCCGCTACATCCAGCTGCCCAAGCTCAGGGGCGTGCTGATGATCGCGGTGCTGCTGCGCTTCATGGACAGCTTCATGATCTACACCGAGCCCTTCGTGCTGACCGGCGGTGGCCCGGGCAACGCGACGACCTTCCTCAGCCAGTACCTCACGCAGAAGGCCGTCGGCCAGTTCGACCTCGGCCCGGCCGCGGCCTTCTCGCTGATCTACTTTCTCATCATCCTGCTGCTGTGCTTCATCCTCTATAACTGGATGCAGCGCGTGGGCACCCAATCGAAGGCGGAGGCATCCCATGGATGAGAGACGCTTCCGCAAGCGCACGATCTTTCTGATCGCGTATCTGCTGTTTGCCATCCTGCCGGTGTACTGGATGGTCAACATGTCGTTCAAGACGAACGAGGAGATCCTCTCGACCTTCAGCCTGTTCCCGCAAGACTTCACCTGGGAGCACTACAAGACGATCTTCACCGACGAGAGCTGGTACTCGGGCTACATCAACTCGCTGATCTACGTGGCCATCAACACGGTGATCTCGTTGCTGGTGGCGCTGCCGGCGGCCTATGCCTTCAGCCGCTACCGGTTCCTCGGCGACAAACACGTCTTCTTCTGGCTGCTCACCAACCGCATGACGCCACCGGCGGTGTTCCTGCTGCCCTTCTTCCAGCTCTACACCACGCTGGGCATGATGGACACGCACATCGCCGTGGCGCTTGCGCACCTGCTGTTCAACGTGCCGCTGGCAGTGTGGATCCTCGAAGGCTTCATGAGCGGCATCCCGCGCGAGATCGACGAGACGGCCTACATCGACGGCTACTCCTTCCCGCGCTTCTTCCTCACCATCTTCATCCCGCTGATCAAGGCCGGCGTGGGCGTCGCCGCCTTCTTCTGCTTCATGTTCAGCTGGGTCGAACTGCTGATGGCACGCACGCTGACCAGCGTCGACGCCAAGCCGATCGTCGCCACGATGACCCGCACTGTGAGCGCATCGGGCATGGACTGGGGTGTGCTCGCCGCGGCGGGCGTGTTGACCATCGTGCCGGGCGCAATCGTGATCTGGTTCGTCCGTCACTACATCGCCAAGGGCTTCGCGATGGGGCGGGTGTGATGTTCGCTGTTGCCTCTTCATTCATCGATCGGCGCGGGGTCGTGCCGGCGGGGTGCCCTGCTCCGCTCATGTCCCTCCTCGATGAACGCTCCCGCGTTCATCGATTCCTTCCTTTACTTCGCTGCGCAAGGCACCCCGCCGGCATGACCAGCACCAGCAGTGGCATGCGGCGCTCTTACACCGCATGCCAGCTCAGTGCCCAGCCGTGGCCGATGGGGACCGGGCGTAGCGAAGTTAAGGAGGAGGAATGGGCGCAGCCCATTCCGGGGGACATGAGCGGAGCCCGGTCCCCATCGGCCGCGGCCCGCGCCCAAACAACGCATACGGAGCACTGACAACATGTTCGAGTGGATGGCCTGGACCCCTCCGGTCGCAATCTTCTTCACCAGCATCGTCCTCATGCTGATCGGCATGACCGTGTGGGAGCTGAAGTCGCCCACCACGATGCGCAAGGGCTGGCTGCCGATGGAAACCACGAGAGGCGACCGCCTCTTCATCGGCCTCTTGAGCGCCGCCTACGTCAACCTCGCCTTCGTCGCCGTGAGCGAGAAGCTGATGACCTGGCTGAGCCTGGAGAACGAGCCTTCGATCTGGATCAGCTTCATCGTCTCGATGGCCTTGCTCGCACTGATCATGCGCAAGGGCTAGGGACCAAGGGTTTTGGAAAAGGCATCCGGCCATCACTTCCCAGCCGGCGTGCCAATTTGAGCAATGGGAAGCATCCTCAGGAGACAGACATGAAATTGCGCTTGAACGCTGTGGCCCTGGCCGCTGCCGCTCTGGTCATGGGCCAGAGCGCATGGGCCGGCGAGGCCGAAGCCAAGAAGTGGATCGACAGCGAGTTCCAGCCGTCCACGCTGAGCAAGGAGCAGCAAACGGCCGAGTTGAAGTGGTTCATCGAAGCAGCCAAGAAGCTGCAGGCCAAGGGCGTGAAGGAGATCTCGGTGGTCTCCGAGACCATCACCACGCACGAATATGAATCGAAGACGCTGGCCAAGGCCTTCGAAGAAATCACCGGCATCAAGGTCAAGCACGACCTGATCCAGGAAGGTGACGTCGTCGAAAAGCTGCAAACCTCCATGCAGTCCGGCAAGT
This sequence comes from Rhizobacter sp. J219, assembly GCF_024700055.1. GTDB lineage: Bacteria > Pseudomonadota > Gammaproteobacteria > Burkholderiales > Burkholderiaceae_C > Rhizobacter. Next base: position 4,664,669 of record NZ_JAJOND010000001.1, on the reverse strand, counting down.
CGATCTACGACGGCTGGATCTCCGACTCCGACCTGATCGGTACCCACTACCGCTACGGGAAGATCATGAACCTGACCGACTACATGTCGGGCAAGGGCAAGGAGTGGACCAACCCCGGCCTCGACCTCAAGGACTTCATCGGCACGAGCTTCACCACCGGCCCCGACAAGAAGCTCTACCAGCTGCCCGACCAGCAGTTCGCCAACCTGTACTGGTTCCGCGCCGACCTCTTCGCCCGTGCCGACCTGAAGGACCGCTTCAAGAAGAAGTACGGCTACGACCTGGGCGTGCCGCTGAACTGGAGCGCGTATGAAGACATCGCCGACTTCTTCACCAACGACGTGAAGACCATCGACGGCAAGCCCATCTATGGCCACATGGACTACGGCAAGAAGGACCCGTCGCTCGGCTGGCGCTTCACCGACGCGTGGCTGTCGATGGCCGGCACCGCCGACATCGGCATCCCCAACGGCAAGCCGGTCGACGAATGGGGCATCCGCGCCTCGGCCGACGGCTGCACGCCGCTCGGCGCTTCTGTCTCCCGTGGCGGCGCGACCAACTCGCCCGCCGCTGTCTACGCACTCACCAAGTACGTCGACTGGATGAAGAAGTACGCCCCGAAGGAAGCCACCGGCATGACCTTCGGCGAAGCCGGCCCGGTGCCCGCTCAAGGCCAGATCGCCCAGCAGATCTTCTGGTACACCGCCTTCACCGCCGACATGACCAAGAAGGGCCTGCCCGTGGTCAACGAAGACGGCACGCCGAAGTGGCGCATGGCCCCCGGCCCCAACGGCCCGTACTGGAAGCAGGGCATGCAGAACGGCTACCAGGACGTGGGCTCGTGGACCTTCTTCGAGAAGCACGACGAGAACCGCACCGCCGCAGCCTGGCTGTACGCGCAGTTCGTGACGGCCAAGACGGTGTCGCTCAAGAAGACCATCGTCGGCCTGACCCCGATCCGCGAGAGCGACATCCAGAGCAAGGCCATGACCGACCTGGCACCGAAGCTCGGCGGCCTGGTCGAGTTCTACCGCTCGCCGGCACGCGTGGCCTGGACGCCCACCGGCACCAACGTGCCCGACTACCCCAAGCTCGCGCAGCTCTGGTGGAAGAACGTGGCCGTCGCCGTGACGGGTGAAAAGACCCCGCAGGCCGCGATGGACAACCTGGCCGAAGAGATGGACCAGGTGCTGGCCCGCCTGGAACGCGCCGGCATGGCACGTTGCGCGCCGAAGCTCAACAAGAAGGAAGACCCTAAGAAGTACCTGAGCGACAAGGGCGCACCATGGGCCAAGCTCGCGAACGAGAAGCCGAAGGGCGAAACCATCGCGTATGACACCTTGCTGAACGCCTGGAAGGCAGGCAAGGTTCGCTGACCGTCCAGAAGCGAGTGGCCCGCGGGTGGGCCACTCTTATGCCCCCGTCGTGAAAGCGCCGGGGGCTTTTTAACGCCTACCGCCCGAGCTTGCCGGCCATGCGCAGGATGTCGTCGAGCGCGTTGCCGTCGCCGTTGAGGTCGAGCATCGACCCGAGGCCACCGCCTGCGCCCGGTGCAGCGCCCGCGCGGCCGCCACCCAATCCCCCGACAAGCCCACCCAGCAGACCCCCCAGGCCGCCGCCGTCGGCACTGCCGCCATCGGAACCTGGCGCGGCACTACCGGTCTTGTTTGCCATGAAGCCCGCCACCGCCATCGCGAGCAGGGGCAACATGCGCCGCAGCAGGGCCGGGTCCAGCCCCGAGCTGGCGGCGGCGCTTTGTGCAACGTCGCGGCTCACCTCCTTGGAGCCGAAGATCTGGCCCAGCACGTCGTTGCCACGGCCCACGTCGGTGGGTTGCGGCGAGAGCACGCTGTCGAGCAGGCCACCGCCGCCCAGCTGCCCGAGCAGCCCACCCAGGCCGTCGAGCCCCGCGGGTTGTGCCTGCGCCTGCTTCTTGAAGCCGCCCAGGATGGCAGGCAACAAGGCCTCGGCGCCGCTCGCGGCCTGATCCTCGCTCACGCCCAGTTCGCGCCCGATGGCGGACAGCCCGCCCATCTGCGACAGGATGTCGGTCATGGAGTTCATCGTGCGGCTCCGGTCAGTCCAGCAGCTCGGCGGGCACGTTGCCGCCGTTGGCCGCGATGTGGGCCAGCACGTTCTTGTGCAGCCACATGTTCATCTTGGCCGAGTCGCCCATCAGCTCGTCGGGGCAGTACAGCTCCTTGGCCAGCGCCTTGCGGGCCTCCAGGCTGCTGTCGATGTCGAGCAGCTTCAGAAGGTCGACGATGGAGGTGCGCCAGTTGAGCTTCTGTGGGTTGGCGGCCGCGCGCTTTTCGAGCTGGGCCACCACGTCGACCACCGCGATCGGGTTGACCACCTCCTGCGCAGGCGCGGCGGCAGCGGCCACCGGCGCAGGGGCAGGAGACGCGGGGGCCGTGGCAGCAGGCGTGGCCGCCTGCGCGCTGTTGATGCCCAGCTTGTCGAGGATCTTGCTGAAGAAGCTCATGGGAGTCTCCTGTCAAAGGAAGAGGGGATGGGACGCAACCCATCCTAAGCCCGCACCCAAGACGAAACCGTTAACCCGACACGGCCACTGGGCCGGGCCGCGGCGGCCGGCGGCGAAACGGCTTCATCAGCGCACCCAGCACCCGGCTCAGCAGCCGCGCCGGCGGCAGCACCGAGCGGCGGTTGAACGACAGCTTGCGCACATGCTGCGGCACATGCCACTCCCACCAGCTACCGCTCGGGAAGTAGGCCACCACGCCCGGCACCAGCCACTGCACACGCCCCTGCGCATCGGTCACCCGCACCTCGCCTTCGAGAATGAGCACCGTCTCTTCCACGCCGAAGAACCAGCGGAAGCGCCCGCCGCTGCATTCCCACACATGCGTGGCGGCCCAGCCGTCGGTGTTGGTCGAATGGCAGCCGCTGCGGGCATGGGGTTGGCCTTCGAGCACCCAGCTGGGTTCGATCGGGTCGTCGTGCAGCGCGATGCTGTCGAGCTGCTTGAAAACGCCAGCATCCAGACCGCCTCCTTGCGCGTAAGAAGAACCTGCTGCGTCCCGACAATCGACTCCGCTCATGGCCCCGCTCCTTCTGCGTCACCTCTTCATCACCGCCTGCCTCGCCGGCGCCGGGTCGGCCACGGCGCACGACACCTGGTTCGAGGCCCTGCCCGCCCCGCGGCCCGGCGAGGTGCTGCTCCATCTGGGCACCGGCAACCGTTTCCCGCAGCACGAGTTCACCGTGGGCGAAGCCTCGCTGCGGCAGCAGGGCTGCCGGCGGGACGGGGCAAAGGCCGTGCCATTGCAGGCCGCCGGCGAGAGCGCGCAGGCGCTGACCCTCAAGGCACGGCCCGGCGGCGGCACCGGCCCGGTCACCTGCTGGGCGCAGCAGCAGCCGTTCGAGGTGGAGATCGCACCGGCCACCGTCGAGGTCTACTTCAAGGAGATCAACGCCTCACCGGCCGTGCGCGCCGCCTGGGCGGAGATGCAGGCGCGCGGCCTGGCCTGGCGCGAGCGTTATGCCAAGCACGCGCGCATCGAACTCCCCGGGCGCCGCAGCGGCACCGCACGCCCCACCGACATGGCGATGGACGTGCTGATCGAGAGCGGCCTGCACACGCTCGTCGAAGGCGACACCGTGCGCCTGCGGGTGCTGCGCGACGGCCAGCCGCTGCCCGAGCTCGCGGTCGAGTTGCAGAACGACCAGAGCCCCATCGGCTTCTGGAAGAAGACCGACGCCGAAGGTCGCGTGAGCTTCACCGTGCCGATCGCCGGGAACTGGCTGCTGCGCGGCACCGACCTGCGCCTGTCGACCACCGCGCCCGACACCTGGGACAGCGGCTTCGTCACGCTCGCCTTTCGCGTCAACGCGAAGCGCTGATCGCCTCCAGCATCAGGTCGAGGTTCTGCACCGCCGCGCCGGAGGCGCCCTTGCCGAGGTTGTCGAACACCGCGCTCAGCAGCACCTGGCCCTGCGCCGCGTTGTCGAACACCGCGAGCTGAAGATCGTTGGTGCCGTTGAGCGTCTGCGGGTCGAGGCGCTCCAGCGACTGCGATTGCGCCGCCGTCAGCACACGCACGTGGCGCGTGCCATCGAAGTGCGCTGCCAGCGCAGTGCGGATGCAGCGTGCATCGACCCCCTGCGGCAACAGCCTCGTGTGCAGCGCGATCGTCAGCACGATGCCCTGGCGGTACGCCCCGTACGCCGGCACGAAGACAGGCCGGTGTGTGAGCCCGGCATGCAGCGCCATCTCGGGCGCGTGCTTGTGCGAGAGCCCCAGGCCATAGACCTGGAACGGCAACGCCTGTGTGGCGTTGGGGCCTTCGTGTTCCTCCACGCCGGCCCGGCCACGGCCCGAGTAGCCCGACACGGCGTGGACCGTCACCGGATGGTCGCGCGGGAGCAGCCCGCTCTCCACCAACGGTCGCAGCAGTGCCACCGCGCCGGTCGGGTAGCAGCCGGGGTTGGACACCCGCGTGGCCTGCGCGATGCGCTCGGACTGCCCGGCCGCCATCTCTGGGAAGCCGTAGACCCACCCCGGTGCCGTGCGGTGCGCCGAGCTGGCGTCGATCACACGCACCGCGGGGTTGTGGATCATCGCCACCGCCTCGCGCGCCGCGTCGTCGGGCAGGCAGAGGATCGCAACGTCGCAGTGGTTGAGCGCTTCGGCCCGTGCACCCGGGTGCTTGCGTCGGTCGGCCCGCAGGGTCAGCACCCGCAGGTCGGTGCGCCCTTGCAGGCGGGCATGGATCTGCAGGCCGGTCGTGCCCTGGTCGCCGTCGATGTAGACGATGGGGATCATGGAGGTCTCCGAATGCCGGCGTGATGGCTGCATCTTCAGCGTCGGAGCAAATTAAGAAAAGTTGTATTTCGTGACGCCGAGATTCAGAATGCCTGCACCATGCGTGAACTCGACCTCGACCGCCTGCGCACCCTCGTCACCATCGCCGACCTCGGCTCGTTTGCCGCTGCCGCGCGCGCGCTTCATCTCGCGCCGCCGACGGTGAGCCTGCATGTGTCCGAGCTGGAATCGCGGCTCGACACGCCGCTCTTGCTGCGCAACCGCGGCCAGGTCGCGCCCACCGGGCCCGGCGCCGCGCTGATCGAGCGCGCTCGCCGCCTGCTGGCCGATGCCGATGCCGCGCTCGACGAGGTGCAGCGCCTGGTGGAAGGCCGCACCGGGCGCGTGCGCGTGGGCGCATCGACCGGCGTGCTCGCGCACCTGCTGCCGCAGGCGGTGGAGGTGCTGTCGCGCGACCACCCCGGCATCGACGTGCAGGTGGCCGTGCTCACCTCGCAGGAAACCATGGCGCGCCTGGCCGGCGGCACCGTCGACATCGGCCTCGTCGCGCTGCCGCAGGCCACCAGCGTGGGCCTCAAGGTGCAGCCGTGGCGGCGCGACCCGGTGATGGCCTTCGTGCCCGCCTCATGGAAGGCGCCGAGCCACGCCACGCCCGCCTGGCTGGCGCAGCAGCCGCTGATCCTCAACGATGCGAGCACCCGGCTGTCGCGCCTCACCGGCGAATGGTTCGCCGAAGCCGGCGAGCAGCCGCGCGCACGCATCGGATTCCAACTACAACGACGCGATCAAGAGCCTGGTCGCGGCCGGCTACGGTGCGGCGCTTCTGCCGCACGAAGCCACCGCCGCACAGGCCGACAAACGCATCGCGATGCTGCCGTTGCGGCCCAAGCTGTGGCGCCCGCTCGGCATCGCTCACCGCACGGGTGCGCTGGAGCCTTCCACCGCGCATGTGCTGGACGTGCTATGGCGCTTGCGCCAAGCCTAAACGGCGGCCGCCCTGCGCAACTGCGCCCCCAGCGGCGCAAAGCGCTTGCGGTACTGCGCCGGCGTCAGCGCCACCTTGCGGCGGAACAGGCGGCCGAAGAAGCTTGCGTCCTGGTAGCCGACTTCGTGCGCGATGGCCTCCACCGGCAGGTCGGTCGACTCCAGCATCTGCTTGGCCTCTTCCAGCCGCACGGTGTGCACGTATTCGAGCGGCGTCATGCCGGTGGCCTGGGCGAAGCGGCGCTTGAAGGTCCGCTCGGGCAGGCCGGAGAGCTGCTGCATCTGCGCCACCGGTGACTCCTCGCGGTAATTCGACGCCACCCACAGCTGGCAGCGCGCCACCAGCTCGTCGGCCGCGCGGGGGCCGCGCGTGAGCGAGGCATAGGCGGTGGCGCTGGTGCTGTTGAGGTCGAGCAGGTTGATGCGCGCGACCTGCATCGCATCTTCGGGCGAGGCATAACGCGCGATCAGCGCGAGCGCCAGCATGTGCCAGGCCACGCCGCTGCCGGCCATGATGAGCCGCTGCTGGGGCCCCGCCACGATGAGCCCGCGCTCGGCATGCCAGCGGGTGCGCGGGTACTCGCGGGCCAGCAGGTCGCAATAGGCCCAGTGCGAGGTGGCCTCCTGGCCGTCGAGCAGGCCGGTGGCGGCGAGCAGCAGCGCACCCGAGCAGGCCGAGGCGAGCGTGGCACCGCGGTCGTAGGCCCCGCGCAGCCAGGCCACCTCGGCGTCGTAGAGGCCGGCGACCGGCGTGCCGGGCGGGATCATCAGGTCGGTGATGACGGCCACGTCGGGCTGCGGGCAGTCGGCGAAGCTCGCGTCCGGCGTGATGCGCACGCCGTTGCCGCCCTCGAAGGGCCGGCCGTCGGCGCTCACCACCAGCGGGCGGAAGGGCGAGGGCGTGTCGGGCCCGCCGTGCAGCATGTGCCAGTCGCGGCGCGTGCAGCTCAGCGTGTCGTAGAAGCCGTAGAGCGTGGCGGCGCTGACGGCCGGCGTGCCCAAGAGGGCGACGGTGATGGGGCGAGGCTCCTGGGGCATGGCAGTTTCCACCGTGTTGTGGCCGGATCGACTCTGGTGTCGACGACTGGGGCGGCCGACGATGCGCCCTCGACAACACACAGGGACGCCTCGACATGCCCACTCCAATCGACATTCTCATCGACCCTCTCACGCTTGGCGTGCTGGGTCTCTTCATCGGCCTTCTGCTGTGGGAGCGGCTCGCCCCGGCGCGCACCATGCCGCCCGTGCGCGGCTGGTGGCCGCGGGCGCTGGTGGCGCTTTTCGCCTACCTGATGGTCTCGTCGTACCTGCCGCTCTGGTGGGGCGAGGCGCTCGCGCCGCTGCAGCTCTTCGACCTGTCGGCCTGGCCCACCTGGGCCGCCGCCGGCGCTGGCGTGCTGGCCTACGAGCTGCTGGGCTACGCGTACCACCGCAGCATGCACGCGGTGACGCCGCTGTGGCGCCTCCTGCACCAGATGCACCACAGCGCCGAGCGGCTGGAGGTGAGCAGCGCGTTCTGGTTCAGCCCGCTCGACATGGCCGGCTGGACGCTCGTCAACAGCCTCGCCTTCACGCTGCTGGGCCTGCCGCCGGCCGCCGCGGTGCCGGCGGTGCTCTTCATCACCCTGCTTGCGATCTTCCAACACGCCAACGTGCGCACGCCGCGCTGGCTGGGCTACCTGGTGCAGCGCCCCGAGAGCCACTCGCTGCACCACGCCCAGGGCGTGCACCGATTCAACTACGCCGATCTGCCCGTCATCGACATGGTGTTCGGCACTTTCCGCAACCCGGCGCACCATGCGCGCGAGAACGGCTTCTGGCCCGGCGCCTCGGCGCGCGTGCTGGACATGCTGATGCTGCGCGACGTGTCCACCCGCCGCTGAACCCCGCCTCCCAGGAGAAACGACATGAACCTCATCGACCCCCAAGGCCACCGCGTCAGCAACGCCACCCCGCAAAGCCTCGACGCCTACGAACGCGCCGCCCGCGAGCTGCTGTGCATGGTGGGCGACCCGCTCGCCCGCATCGAGCAGGCGCTCGCCCTCAGCCCCGAGATGACCATGGCCCACGCCCTCAAGGCCTGGCTGATGCTGCTCGGCACCGAAGCCCCGGCCCTGCCGGCGGCACGCGCCGCACTCGACGCCGCCGCAGGCCTGCCGGCCGACGACCGCGAGCAGCGCCACCTCGCCGCCGCCCGTGCCTTGTGCGACGGCCACTGGCGCGAGGCCGCGCTGCGGCTCGAAGACCTGAGCCTGCGCTACCCGCGCGACACGCTCGCGCTGCAGGTCGGCCACCAACTCGATTTCTTCCGCGGCGACAGCCGCATGCTGCGCGACCGCATCGCCCGCGCCCTGCCTGCATGGGACGCCGGCGTGCCCGGCTGGCACGCAGTGCTGGGCATGCACGCCTTCGGCCTGGAGGAATGCGGCCAGTACGTCGACGCCGAACGCCAGGGCCGGCGCAGCGTGGAGCTGGAGCCGCACGACAGCTGGGGCTGGCATGCAGTGGCGCATGTGCACGAGATGCGCCACGACCCGCGCGCCGGCATCGCCTGGCTGCAGACGACGAGCGACACCTGGGCCGACGGCAGCTTCCTTGCCACGCACAACTGGTGGCACCTCGCGCTCTTCCACCTGGGCTCGACGACCATGCCGAGGTGCTGCGCCTGTACGACCGCGCGATCGGCGGCACCGGCTCGACCGTGGTGCTCGACCTCGTCGACGCCAGCGCGATGCTGTGGCGCCTGCAGCTGCGCGGGGTCGACGTGGGCGGCCGCTGGCAGCCGCTCGCCGAACGCTGGTTGCCGCATGCGACGAGCGCCAACTACGCCTTCAACGACCTGCACGCGATGCTCGCCTTCACCGGCGCCGGCATGAAGGCCGCGCAACAGCAGCTGCTCGATGCACAACAGGAAGCGATGGCCGGCGACGGCGACAACGCGATGTTCACCCGCGAGGTGGGCAGCCCGGCGACCCGCGCGGTGCTGGCCTTCACCGAGGGCGACCACGCGCAGGCGACCTCGTTGCTGCGTGGCATCCGCTCGCAGGCGCACCGCTTCGGCGGCAGCCATGCGCAACGCGACCTGATCGACCTCACGCTCATCGAGGCGGCGCTGCGCAGCGGCGACGTGGCCCTGGCACGCGGCCTCGCGCACGAGCGGCTGGCGCAACGGCCACGCAGCGCCTGGGCCCAGCGCCTCGGTCAGCGGGCGCAGGCCTTGCGGGCCGGCTGATCCATCGAGGAACCCGCACGGCGATCGAGGGTGTTCGCCTCGGCCGACACTGCGGGCCATGACAAGCCTCACCCTGCCCGCACCGCAGCGCCCCTGGCTCGGCCTCCTGGCCTGGCTCGCCCTGAGCGTGGTCGTGGCCGCCCTCGGCGGCATCGCCTCGGCCGACGCCGGCGCCTTCTACCGCCAGCTCGAACTGCCACGCTGGGCGCCGCCGGCGTGGCTCTTCGGCCCGGTGTGGACGGTGCTCTACGCCGCGATGGCGGTGGCCGCCTGGTGGGTGTGGCGCAGCCCGCCCACACCCGCGCGGCGCGCCGCGCTCGTGCTCTACGTGGCGCAGCTCGTGCCGAACGCGCTGTGGAGCTGGCTCTTCTTCGCCTGGCAGCAGGGTGCGCTCGCGATGGCCGACATCGTGCTGCTGTGGCTGCTGATCGTGGCGACGATCGCCGCCTTCTGGCGCGTGCGGCGCGCGGCCGCGGTGCTGCTGATGCCCTACCTGGCCTGGGTCAGCTTCGCCTCGGTGCTCAACTTCTGGCTCTGGCGACACAACCCGACGCTGCTGGGTTGAACAGCGCGCAGCGCCGCTGGGTTGAGCGGCTCCCGCCGCGCACCTGAACGACACTGCGCACATGACCGCTGGATTTCTCTTCGCCCTGGCCGCCGGCCTCATGTGGGGCCTCGTCTTCGTCGGGCCGCTGATGCTGGCCGAGTACCCCGCCACGCTGCAGTCGTTCGGCCGCTACCTGGCCTTCGGCCTGATCGCGCTGCCGCTTGCGTGGTTCGACCGGGCGCGGCTGCGCGAACTGTCGCGTGCCGACTGGGTCGAGGCGCTCAAGCTCGCCGCCGTCGGCAACGTCGTCTACTACCTCTTTCTGGCCGGCGCCATCCAGCGGGCCGGCGGGCCGCTGCCGACGATGATCATCGGCACGCTGCCGGTGGTGATCGCGATCACCGCCAACCTGCGGCGTGGCACCGGCGAAGCGCGGCTGCCGTGGCGCCGCATGCTGCCGTCGCTCGCGCTCATCGCGGCCGGCATCGGGCTCGTCAACCACGTCGAGATCACCCACCTGCGGCACGACGCGAACGCCGACCTCGCGCGGTACGCCCTGGGCGCACTGCTCGCGGTGGGTGCCGTCGTCTGCTGGACCTGGTACCCCATCCGCAACGCCGAATGGCTGCGGGCACACCCCGACCGCAACCCACGCAGCTGGGCCACGGCGCAGGGCATCGCCACGCTGCCGCTTGCGCTCATCGGCTACGCGTCTGTGTGGCTGTGGAGCGTCGCCAGCGCCGACCCCTTCCCCATGCCCTTCGGCCCGCGCGCCGGCGACTTCCTGCTGCTGATGTTTGCCATCGGCCTCTTTGCCTCGTGGCTTGGCACGGTGTGCTGGAACGAAGCCAGCCAGCGCCTGCCGCCCAGCCTGGCCGGGCAGCTGATCGTGTTCGAGACGCTGGCGGCACTCGCCTACGCCTTCGTGCTGCGGCGGCAATGGCCGGCGCCCGAGACGCTGATGGGCATCGCGCTGCTGGTGGCCGGCGTGCTGTGGGCGCTGCGCACACGGCCCGAGCCGCTGGCGGCGGAGGGCCACGCGTCCTGACAGCGCCAAAGACGCTGTGCGAAGATTCCGCGATCACGGCAGACGGGGAGAACGACATGGCATTGCTGATCGCGGGCGCGGTTCTGGTCGCACTGGGCTTGTTTGCCGGCGGCGTGCTCGTCGCAGCACCGCTCGGGCTGGTCGCCGGGTCGGTGGATGCGACGCTGTGGGTGCTGTTCCCGCTGCTGTCCATCACCGGCTTCGTGCTCTTCGTCGTGGGTGCCAAGACGGCGCAGATCCGCGGCCTGTCGCAGCTCATCTCGTGGGGCCTGCTGGCGCTCGCGCTGGCCTCGGCGGCCGGGCTGGTGCTGCGCGCCGCGTCGTTCGTGAACGGCGAGACCAGCACGCTCCCGCTCTGGTACGTGCTGGTGATCGCCGGCTTCCTGGGGGCCGTGGGCGCCGCATCGTCGAGCCGCCGTCTTGACAGTGCGGCCTGAGCCGGCAGGGCGCCTGCACGCACTCGACGCGGTGCGTGCCGCGGCCCTGCTGCTGGGCATCGTGCTGCACGCCACGCTGTCGTTCATCCCCGGCGTGGAGCAGATGCCCCAGCTGTGGCCCATCGCCGACACGCAGCAGAGCCCGCTGATGGCGCTCCTGATGTACGCCATCCATGTGTTCCGCATGCCGGTGTTCTTTCTCGTCGCCGGCTTCTTTGCGCAGCAGCTGCTGGCGCGCCAGGGCGTGGCGGGCTTCTGCCGCAACCGCGCCAAGCGCATCGCCGCACCGCTGGTGGTCGCCTGGGTGCTGTGCTTCGTGGCCATCGTCGCGGTGGTGATCTGGGCGGTGGCGCGCCGGCATGGCGGCACGCTGCCCGAGCCGCTGCCACCCTTCATGCAGGAGGCGCGGCCCAACTTCATGCACCTGTGGTTCCTCTACCTGCTGCTCTGGCTGTACGGCCTCGCGCTGCTGGCGCGGTGGCTGTGGCGGCGGGTCGATGCCGACGGCGCGGCGCTCGACCGGCTGCTGCAGCGTGTGCTCGCCACACCCGCCGATGTGTTGCTGCTGGCCGCACCGATCGCGCTCGCGCTCATTCTCACGCCGGACTGGATCGTCATCCTCGGCGTGCCCACGCCGGGTTACACGCTGATCCCGCCGCCCGGGCCGCTTGCCATCTACGCCTATGTGTTCGGCCTCGGCTGGTGGCTGGGGCGGCAGCGGACGCTGCTGGACGTGCTGGCCCGCCGCTGGTCGTGGCACCTCGCGCTGGGTGTGGCGGGGGCGCTGGTGGCGCTGTTGTCCGCCAAGACGCACCCCGGCCTGGCACCGATCGGCGAGGCCGGGCCGAAGGCGCTCTATGCCGTCGCCTACGCGCTCGGGCTCACGGCGGGCACGCTCGCCTTTGTCGGCCTGGGGCTGCGCTTCTTCTCGGCGCCGAGCCGCACCGTGCGCTACCTGGCCGATGCCTCGTACTGGATCTACATCGCCCACCTGCCGCTCGTGATGGCACTGCAGGCGGCGGTGATGCTGGCGCCGTGGCACTGGGCGCTCAAGTACGCCGGCATCAACCTCGTGGCGACCGCGCTGCTGGTGGCGAGCTACCAGCTCGCGGTGCGGCACACCTGGGTCGGCGTGTGGCTCAATGGCAAGCGGGCAGCGCCCTCGAAACCCCACCGCGGCCACGGGCTGGACCAAGGAGCTGCACGATGAAGATCGGTGAACTCGCCGCGGCGGCCGGCTGCGACGTGCAGACGGTGCGCTTCTACGAGCGCGAAGGGTTGCTCGACGCACCGCAGCGCCTGGCCTCCGGCTATCGCCACTACGAAGCACGGCACGTGTCGCGGCTGCAGTTCATCCGCCATTGCCGGGCGCTCGACATTCCGCTCGCCGAAGTGCGCCAGCTGATCGGCTACGCGCAGACGCCCCACCAGTCATGCCACGCGGTCGATGCGCTGATCGGCGATCACATCGGGCGGGTGCAACGCCACATCGCGGCACTGCAGTCACTCGAGCAGCAGCTCGCCGCGCTGCGCGCCGAGTGCAAGGGTGCCAGCAGCGAGCGTGCCTGCGCCATCCTCGAGGCGTTCATGCGTGCACCGTCAGAGCACGCCTGCGCGTGCCACCCGGACGCATCATGAAAAAAAGAGCCGGCCCGAGGGCCGGCTCGACACACACCGACAGACGGCGCTCAGAACGAGTGGCGCAGGCCGAACTCGATGCCGGTCGACTTCTTGCCGCCGGGCAGTGCCGGGGTGGTGCTGCCCACGGCGAAGGTCTGCGCGCCCTTGTTGCTGATCTGCGCGTAGGTACCGTAGAGCGCCGTGCGCTTGGACAGGTTGTGCACGTAGCCGATGGCCAGCAGGTCGGCGTCCGAATCGTTGGCGGTCGTGCTGCCGGCAGCGCCGCCCGACAGGTCGGCACGGCCATACGAGGCGCGGATCAGGCCCGCCGAACCCACCGGCACGGTGGCGCCCAGGTTGAAGAGCTTCTCTTCGCGCACCAGGAACTCGAACTGCGAGTACGAGGCCAGGAGGCGCATGAAGCCGAAGTTGTAGGCCGCGCCCAGCGTGGTGACCTCGTACTTGTCTTCGGCAGCGTTGGCATCGGTCTGGCCGAAGGCCACCGACACATCGAGCGGGCCGCCCGCGTAGCCGACACGGCCGCCGACGTACTTGTTGCCGACGGTGCCCTCGCCGGCCGCAACGGCCAGGTTGCCGTACACGCCGCCCAGGTCCTTCGGCAGGAAGTACTGCACCTCGTTGTCGGCACGGCTCGTGGTGTTGACGGTGCCGGTCAGGCGCGACTGCAGGTTGGTGATCTTGCCCACGCCGTTGTCGCTGAAGGCGTCGTAGGCGCCGATGGCGGTGTAGGTGGGCGTGAAGTCGCGGCCGAGGCGCACTTCACCGAAGCCACCTTCGAGGCTCACGGTCGAGCGGCGGTGCCAGAACTTGCCGCTGCTGTTGGTGGTGCCGTCATCGGGGTTGAGCGCGGCTTCGAGCCAGAAGCCAGCCTTCAGGCCGCCGCCGAGGTCTTCAGTGCCACGGAAGCCCAGGCGGCTGCTGGACAGGCCATCGGTGCCGAGCTGGCGCACCTTGGTGCCGTTGTTGTCGATCTGACGAAGGTTGGCGTCGATCACGCCGAACAGCGTCACGGTGGATTGGGCCGAAGCTGCGCCGGTAAAGCCAGCCAGGACCGAGAGGGCGAGAAGGGTTTTCTTCATGGTTCGTACTGCGAGTGGATGAGTGCAGTCTTGCAGTTCAAGACCGCACGATTCAACCAAGCCGACCCCCATCGCTTGACGACAGATCCGTGACAACCCGCGCTTCGTTGGCATGGGCCGACAAGGCCAGCGCGGGCCAGGGGCATGTCACGCGGATGTCATCAAACGGTGGTCTCTTGCCTCTCGGCACAAGGCATAGCTCAGCGGCACGCGCCCGCCAGCGGGCACACCCGTACGACCGCCGTGCCGGCGGCGTAGCCCGCCGAGTCGCGCAGCGATTGCAAGCGCTGCACGCCGGCCTCGGAGAGCTGCCCCACCACCTCGCGCAGCACGCCCTGCTCGTCGTGCTCGCCATCGGCGAGCGTGTGCAGGTCGACCGGCTCGCGCGTGACGATGGCCGCCACCAGCGTGGCGCCGAAGGGCCGTGCGGCGGTGAAGTCGATCTTCATCGCCGGCGTCGGCAGCGTGAGCACAGCGCCCGCCTGCACACGATGATCGCGGTGCTGCGCATTCGGGAACAGCACCTGCGGCACACCATCGGGGCCCACACTCACCACATTGAGATAACCCTCGTGGGCGCTGCGCACTTCCAGGCGCATGCGTGCCCCTTCCGCATAACGCGGCCTGCCGAAGGCAACGCTCACGCCGCCCGCGCCCGCCGCCAGCTGCTGCACCTTGCGCCACGCCGGGCCCTCGCCCGCGGCGAGCGAGGGCAGCGGCACCGCCACGTCGGCCAGCGAGAGGTTGCCGTCGAGCTGCGGGTGGAAGCGCAGTGGCCCGTCGAGCCGAGTCGCGATGAAGGCCGAGGCCGCCCGCCACAGCTCGCGCATCGACACCTGCCCCGCCCCGCGCCGCGCGGCCACCGCGTCGCGCAGGGCCATCGTGAACACACTGCCACGCTCGGTGGCCAGCGACTGCTCGGCATCGCGCGCCGCGCTGATCGCCAGGTGGTTGTGGCCACGGGCAGCGCTGCGCTGCACCGGTGCCGCAGCCGGCTCCGCCTGCGGCACGCGGTAGAACTTGCCCACCGCCTGCTGCGCGCCCAGCCGCGGCACACCGCCGAAGAGCGAGCGGGTGGAGGTGCCGCTGTGGCAGGCGTCGACCAGCACCAGCACCTGGCGGCTCGGGATGCGTGCGAGCGTCTCGGCCAGCTCGTCGTCGAGCAGCACGCCGTCGAGCGTGGCGCGGCCCTGGCGTTGCGCCGGCGCCATGTCGTGCAACGTCCAGGCTTCGTCGAGGCCGTCGTCCTCGTCGCCGTCTTCGTCGGGCAGCTGCGTGCCGTGGCCGCTGTAGTAGATGAGCACACGGTCGGTGGGCGAGGTGCCGTCCACCAGCCACTGTTGAAGGGCCTGGCGCACGCCGGCCTGCGTGGCCTGCTGGTTCAACAGCACGCGGGTGGCCGCAGGCTTGAAGCCCAGGCTTTCGGCCAACTCCTTCATCACGCCGATGTCGAGTCTCGATGCCGGGCAGGTCGGCCCCCATGGCCGCCTCGCGGTACTGGCCCACGCCGATGAGCAGCGCACGGTCTTCGGCGCGTGCGGTCGTGGCACACACGGTGAGGAGCAGCAGCACGAGCAGATGGCGCATGGTGGCATTTATCGCTGAGCCCGAGCGGCCACGGCCATGACCTTGGTCAGCTGCCGAACACGTGGGATAAGTCGCACCATCGAGCCATGCGCGTGCCATGCCGCGCCCCGCTGTTGCAAGATCGACCCGTGAACCGCTTCGCCTCCTTCCGACGCTTCGTGCTGCTGGCTGCCGCAGCGCTCGCCTGGCCGGCACAGGCCTTCGAACTCGTCACCGCCGACGAAGCCCGGCGCGATGCCGCCGCACCCGCCTACGCCACCAAGGCGCTGTCGATGCCGGGCGCGCCCACCATCGAGCTGCTCTCGCCCGACGTGAAGCGCCCGCTGGCCGGCGCGGTCAACATCGTCGTGCGCTGGTCGGCGAACGACGGTGCGACCATCGACCTGTCGAGCTTTCGCGTGCTCTACGGCCGCCTGCGCCTCGACGTGACCGAGCGCCTGGCCGCCCACGCGAAGGTCACACCGACGGGTGTGGAAGCGCCCAACGCCAGCCTGCCCGAAGGCAGCCACCGGCTCATCATCCAGGTGGCGGACACACTCAAGCGCGTGGGTCGGCAGGAGGTGACCTTCGAGGTGGCACCGGCCAAATAAGCGACCCCTCGCGCGCGGGCCCGAGGGGTCGTCATCACATCAAGGCCTCGTCGAGCACCTCGATCCAGTGCCGCACCGGCGTCGACGTGCCGGTCTGCAGGTGCTGGATGCAGCCGATGTTGGCCGAGACGATCACCTCGGGTTCTGTCGCCTGCAGATGGCCGATCTTGCGGTCGCGCAGCTTCGTGGCGAGCTCCGGCTGCAGGACCGAATAGGTGCCGGCCGAACCGCAGCACAGGTGGCTCTCGGCCGCCGCCAGCTGAACCTCGTAGCCGAGCGTGGCCAGGTGCGTTTCCACACCGCCGCGCAGCTGCTGGCCGTGCTGCAGCGTGCACGGCGGATGGAAGGTCAGCCGCCGCGCCTTCGGCTTGCGCAGTCGCGTCTTGAGCTTCGGGGCGATGTCTTCGAGAAGCTCGCTCAGGTCCTTCGTCAGCTCGCTGATGCGCCGGGCCTTGTCGGCATAGGCCGGGTCGGCAGCCAGCGCATGGCCGTAGTCCTTCACCGTCACGCCGCAGCCCGAGACGTTCATCACGATGGCCTCGACCTTTCCCGCGACCACCAGCGGCCACCAGGCGTCGATGTTGCGGCGCATGTCGCCGCGGCCACCTTCGACGTCGGCCAGGTGCGTGCGGATGGCACCGCAGCAGCCAGCGTCGTCGGCGACGAGCGTCTGGATGCCGGCCGCATCGAGCACACGCGCAGTGGCGCTGTTGATGTTGGGCATCATCGCCGGCTGCACGCAGCCCATCAGCATCAGCACCTTGCGCGGGTGCTCGCGGGTGGGCCACTGGTGAGCGCGTTCACCCGACTTCGGCGGCACCTTGGCCTTGAGCGAGGCTGGCAACAGCGGCCGCACCATCTGGCCGAGCTTCATCGCCGGGCCGAAGAGCGGTGACGGCAGCCCTTCCTTCAGCAGCCAGCGTACCGCGCGCTCTTTCGGCGGGCGCGGCACACGGGCTTCGACGATCTTGCGGCCGATGTCGACCAGCTGGCCGTACTGCACGCCTGACGGGCAGGTGCTTTCGCAATTGCGGCATGTGAGGCAGCGGTCGAGGTGCAGCTGCGTGCTCTGCGTGACGGGCTCGCCTTCGAGCACCTGCTTCATCAGGTAGATGCGACCACGCGGTCCGTCGGTTTCATCGCCCAGCAGCTGGTAGGTCGGGCAGGTGGCGGTGCAGAAGCCGCAGTGCACGCACTTGCGCAGGATGGCCTCGGCTGCGTCGCCGTCGGGCGTGCCTTTGAATTCGGGGGCGAGCTTGGTCTGCATGGCGTTGGCTCAGAGGCCAGGATACAGACGCCCGCGGTTGAACACGGCGTCGGGGTCGAAGGATTTCTTCAGCTCGCGGTGGATCCGGTCGAGCGGCGATTTCAGCGGCGCGAACACCCCCGCCTGCTTGTGCTGAGACATGAAGAGCGTGGCGTGCCCACCGGCACGCTGCGCCGCCTCGCGCACCTTGGCGCCTGCAGCCGAAGTGCACAGCCAGCGCTGTGCGCCGTGCCACTCGATCAGCTGCTCGCCCGGCAGGATCAGCGGCCGAGCGGTGGGGGGCAGCGACACCCGCCAGAGCGACACCGTGCCGCCGTTCACCGCCGCCTGGGCCTTGGTGAAGTACTCGTCGGTGTGGTGGCGCAGGCCGTCCCAGAAGGGGCTGGCCAATGACGGGTCGATCACCTCGCCGCCCAGCGTCGCCGTCATCGTGGGGATGGCCGCCTGCACCGCGGCCAGCGCGCCACGCAGGCGCACGAGCAGCGTCCCGTCCCACCAGGCGCTGGCGTTGAGTGGTAGCGGCTGCGCGCCCCACAGGTTGATCTGGTCGAGCGCGGCCACCTGGTCGAGCTGGAAGCGCAGCGTGGCAGTGGCCGGCGCGATGGGCAGCACCTTGAGCGAGACCTCGAGGATCACGCCCAGCGTGCCCATCGAGCCGGCAAGCAGGCGCGACACGTCGTAGCCCGCCACGTTCTTCATCACCTGGCCGCCGAAGCTCAGCACCTCGGCGCGCCCGTTCAGCATCGACGCACCCAGCACGTAGTCGCGCACCGCACCGACCGACGCGCGCGACGGCCCCGACAGGCCCGCCGCCACCATGCCGCCGACCGTGCCACCCGCCATGAAATGCGGCGGCTCGAAGGGCAGGCACTGGCCACGTTCGGCGAGCGCGGCTTCCAGTTCGGCGAGCGGCGTGCCGGCACGTGCGGTGACGACAAGCTCGCTCGGCTCGTAGCTGGAGATGCCGCGCAGCTCGTGCACATGCAAAGGCTCACCCTGCGCAGCTTCGCCGTAGAAGCTCTTGGTGCCGCCACCGCGGATGTCGAGATGCCGGCCGTCGTTGCGGGCCGCGTTCACCTGATCGATCAGGCGCTGCAGGGCGGGATCGTGGTCGTTCATGTGGCGGGCATTGTCGCCCCGATCGAATCGTCGGTGCCGGTTTCGAGGCTTCCGTGAGTCGTCAACACATGTTGACAAATCTGGTGCCGTCAACAATCATTGACGGCATGGACCTGACCCGACACCTCCCCGACCCCGACCAGGTGGCCGAGGCGCTGGCCGCCGTGGTGGCGCTGCGCCAATTCGCCGACCACTACGAGGAGCGTGCCGTCACGCTGGCGCTGAAACAAGGCTGGTCCTGGGCCCAGATCGCCGAGGCGCTGGGCGTCACCAAGCAGGCGGCCCACCGGCGCCTGTCGCATCTGAACCGCTGATCTTTCCGCAGGGAGCACCATGTTCAAGACATTGAAGGTCAGGTGGCAGGACATGCGCACGATCGCGCACCTGTGCACCGCCGCCGAAAACATCGCCGGCGCCGAGCCGGGCTCGGAGCACCTCGTGCTCGCCTCCTTCGATCTGCCCGACGGCACCACGCGCGACACCTTCGCCCGCCTCGGGCTGAGCCGCGAGGCCTATGCCGGGGCCATTCAGACCCAGTTCGCCGACGCGCTGGGCAGCGTGGGGCTGACGCTGCCGGCCGGCGAGGCCCCGGCAGGGCCGAACACCAAGCCGCGCAGCAAGCTCTACCGCGCGGCCCCGTCGGGCCAGGCGCTGATCGAGCGCCTGGTGCATTCGCCGCGGCGCGAAGCGCGCCAGCCGCTGGCCGGCGCCGACATCCTGCTCGCCGTGGCGGAAGAGCAATACTCCATCGCCGCACGGGCCTTCGCGCGGCTGGGCATCCGCCCCGAGCAGCTCGCCGCGGCCGCCACGCAAGCCCTCGAAGGCCGGCCCGCATGACGACGAGCACACCGCAATCCTGGCGCCCGCTCGACCCCGACTACCGCAACCGCCGTGGCTACGACGCGGACTTCCTCGACGTGGCCGTGCCGCTCCCCAGCTTGGCGCCAACGGTCCAGCACCTGGCCACGCTGCCGCCGCTGCCCTATCAGCACTTCAGCATCCTGCTGAACCCTGCGCGCCGCCTCGCGTTCTGGTCCGCCGTCAACATCGATGGCCGGCAGGAGCGCCACCTCGGCCAGCGCCAGCCCGACGAGTGGTGGTTCGACGAGCGACAGGGCTTCACGCCACGGATCACCGCCGCGCTGCAGATCGGCGACGGCTTCTACCGCGGCTCGGGCTTCCAGCGCGGCCACCTGGTGCGCCGGCTCGACCCAGCGTGGGGCGAGACCGATGTGCAGTCCGGCCGCGGCGAAGCCGACACTTTCCACTGGACCAACTGCTCGCCGCAGATGCCCGAGCTGAACACCGGCTGGTGGCTGCAGGTGGAAGACCACCTGCTGCAGACCGCCAACGCGCAGGACCACAAGGTCTCGGTCTTCTCGGGCTGCGTCTTCGGTGACGGCGACCCGCTCTACCGCGGCGTGCAGATCCCGCTCGCCTTCTGGAAGGTCGCGGCGTGGACGGTCGCGACACCGGGCGAGCCCGCACTGCGCTCGCTGGCATTTCTGGTGAAGCAGGACGAAGCCGTGGCCGCGCTGCTCAGGAAGCGCGGCGTGACGCCGCAAGCGCGCGATTTCGACGAGGTGCCACAGTCCATCCAGGGTTACCAGACGACGGTGGCCGAACTCTCGCGGCTCACGCACTGCGGCTTCGGCGACCTCGCCCGCGCCGACGTCGACGTCTACGCCCGCCGGCGCCCCACACGCCTGGCGCCGCTGGTGTTCGACACCATCGGCACCTACCGCGCCCTCGCGAGCCCCGCCGACCTCTTCACGCAGTGATGCCGCCTGCGTGATCGCTTCAGGTCGCCTCGCCGTGGGTTTGTGAAACGGCGCTGAATCAATCCACCGTGATCTTGGCGGAGCGCACGATGTCACGGTAAAGATCGGCTTGCGGCTTGATGAACGCCTTGAATTCCTGGCCTTTCATGGGCGCCACGGTGATGCCGGCCTCGGCCAGCTTGGCCTTCAATGCAGCCGAGCCGAGTGCTTCGATCAGCGCCTTCTCGTAAGCCGCCACGGTGGCCGGTGCCGTTCCTGATTTCAGGAAGAAGCCTTGCCACAACGGCAGGGCGGTCCCCTGGAAGCCTTCTTCCTCGCCGATGCGCTTCACATGGGGAAGCTGCGGTGCACGGATGGTGTCCGACGACGACAGCGCCTTGATCTTGCCGTCCTTCAGAAACGGCATGGCGGTGGACAGCACGAGGACCGCACTGTCGACCTGCCCCCCGACCAGGTCGGTTGCGATCTGGGCGCCTCCCCGGTAGGGCACGTGGACCATGTTGACCTTGCCCCGGTTGTTGATGAGGGATCCGTACAGGTGCTGCATCGTGCCGATGCCCGGCACGGCGTACAGATAGTCCTTGCCCTTCTTCAGGTCGTGGATCAGGTCACTGAGGGTGTTGTACGGCGAGTTGACCGGCACCGCAAAGATCATCGGCACGGTGGTGGTGCGGCCGATGGGCACGAAGTCTTTCTCCCAATCCACCTTGGCTTTCGGGTTGACCATGGGAACGAGCACCGTGTCGGTCCCGCCCATGTAGATCACGCTGCCGTCGTTGCTGCCGGACAGCACCTTCTGCGCAGCGAGCATGCCGCTCGCACCGGCCACGTTCTCGATGATGACCTGGCGGGAGAGCTTCTTCGAAAGCTCTTCTCCCACCACTCTCGCCACGTAGTCCGCGCTGCCGCCCGCCGAATAGCCCACGACCAGCGAGATCGGTGTCTGCGCGACGGCAGCGACGCTCCACAGCAACCCGGCCGCCGCCGAGGCCACACGCGTATACAACTTGGATGTCATGCTCGCCCCTGTCAGAAAGTGTGCTTGATGCCGAAGTCGAACGCCGTGGTCCGCGTGAAGGTCTGCTGCTCGGCCGTGCCCAGGTTCAGGTAGACGAGGGTGCGCTTGCTGAGGTCGTATTGCACGCCGGCACCGATCATGTCGGAATCACGGTTGTTGGCCGCCGGGCTCAGACTGCCGTACGACAGGTAGGCGCGGCCGAAGGAGAACGGCACGAGTGCCGAGACCGTGAACGCCTTGGCGTCGCCGTTGACGCCGCCCTTGGAGCGGGTGTAGGAAGCCTTCGGGTACACGACGCCGAAGTCGTATCCGCCGGCGACGATCTGCATGTTGGTGTTCGAGTCGAGGCGGTCGAACGCGCCGGCCACCCACAAGGCGCCCGCCTTGAACTGCGCGTGGCCCGACGACGCGCGCTTGCGCGCACCCTCGCCAAGCGCCGTCTGCAATTCGCCGCTGAAGCCGCCCCACACCGGCGTCTTGTAGCCCACAGCGTTGGCCCAGCGGATGTTCGAGGCCTCGATCGAGGTCGCCACCGGCGTGTAGCTGGCGTAGGTGTAGGCCGAGCCGAGCTGGCTGACGTAGCTCCAGAAGGTGGGGTCCGCGTTGAGTGCCACGGTGTAGGCCGCCGAGTACTCGCGGCCGGCATAGAGCTCACCGAGCGACTTGCCGCCCAGGGCGACCACGGAGCGGCCGAGCCAGAAGACGGTGGCATTGCTCGAAGCGCCTGTGTCCATCGCGAAGCGATGTTCGATCTGGAAGCGGGAATACAGGCCCGCGCCCAGGTCTTCGTGACCCCGGAAGCCGAGGCGAGAGGTGTTGCCGGCCTTGATGTTCCAGGTGTCCGGATTGACGCCGCGGCCCGGCAGCATTGCGCCAGGCGTCGTGCCGCTGTTGGCCTTGACGATCCCCTGATCCACGATGCCGTAGATCACGACCGACGACTGGGCGTGAGCGGCTCCCATGGACATCATGGCGGCGAGTGCGAGGACAGATCGGCCCGACGGCCCGATCGGCGCGGCCGGGAGGGAGGGTGTGTTCAAAGTTGTCTCCAAATAGGTGAAGGTTCCGCAATGCATCTCCACGATGCTAAATACATTATGTATTGCATGTATCGTATTTATGTACTCGGAAACCCTGCCCAAAGAGCGCCCAGGAGAGAGCTTGGCGCCAATACAATATGTATTGATATTGCCTCCCGCCACTTCCAGCTGCCCGCTGTATTCCCATGACCATCAGCATGTATGAGTCGTTCATCACCGGCCACTGGTTCAGTGCACCGGCCAAACGCGTCTGGAGCGACTCCGCGACCTTGCAGGCATGGCTCGACGTCGAAGCAGCCCTCGCCCAAGCCCAGGCCGACCTCGGCCTGATCCCCCGATCGGCCGCTGACCAGATCGGGCAGAAAGCGCTGGCGCACCTTTTCGACACGACGAAAGTGGCCGAAGACATCGCCCATGCCCAGCACCCGCTCGTGCCGGTCCTGCACCAGCTGGAGGCCCTGTGCGGCGAACCCGCCGCAGGCTTCATCCACCTCGGCGCCACGACCCAGAACATCTTCGACACGGCCAGCGCGCTGCAGATGCGTGCCACGCACGGCATCCTGATGGAGCACCTCGACGCGTCAGTCACCGCGCTGTGCAGCCTGGCCATGGAGCACCGCCACACCGTCATGCCGGGCCGCACGCACGGCCAGCATGCGCTGCCGATGACGCTGGGCTTCAAGATCGCCGGCTGGATCGCCGAACTCGACCGCGACCGAGCGCGCCTGAAGAGGCGACTGTCCAGTTCGTTCACGGCCAGCATGGGCGGGGCGATCGGCACCTTCGCCGCGATGGGCTCCATCGGCCGCCAGGTGGAAGCGCGGATGGCCGAACGCCTCGGGCTGCTCCCGACCGGCTTGCCCATGCGCTCCTCCTACGACCGGGTGAACGACTACGTCGCCACCCTGGCAACACTCGCGGCCACCGTGCAGAAGATCGCCCAGGACGTGGTGTTCATGCAGCGCACAGAGATCGGCGAGGCGGCCGAAGCGTTCCACATCGGCAAGGTCGGCAGCTCGACGATGGCGCAGAAGCGCAACCCGTCCACCGCGCTGCTCCTCATCAGCCTGTGCCGCATGCTGCGGGGGCGTGCACCGATGGCGCTGGAGGCGATGGTCCGCATGGACGAAGGCGATTCGTCCGCGACCAACGTGTGCGACACCCTGCTGCCGGAAGTGGCCGTCATCGCCGCATCGATCACCGAGACGTTGGAACGGTTGGCGCTGGGCCTGGTCGTCCATCCCGACCGCATGAAGAACAACCTGGCCCTCACCAACGGCCTGATCGCCTCCGAGGCGGCAATGATGAGCCTCACGCCCTACATGGGGCGCCACCAAGCGCATCACATGCTGTACGAAGCGGCGCAGCGCTCGCAGTCCGAAGCGGTGCCTTTCGCACAGGCGATCCGGGAGCACCCGCTCTGGATGGCCAAGGAACTACCGGCGGAAGTCCTGAAAGCACTCGATCCGAACGCCTACGTCGGGCAGTCGGCAGAACTCACGCAGGACATCGTGGAGCGGGTCTTGGGGCGCGGGCAGCCGTGACGTGCTGAGCCGCGGCACCACGCAGGCCGCTACGCCGGGCTGGTGGCGCCTCGCCTGGCGCGCGCCGGCCCTTCGCCACCCGGCGCCTTCACCTTGAAGGGCTCCGAGACCGACTCGCCTTCCCGCGAGGTCACGGGGATCAGCCGCACGACGTACGGTGCTGTCGGATTCGCCCACCGGGCGTTCACCGCCTCGTAGAGACTCGTTCACCTGGTCGGACACCTGACAGCCCACGGTGTGGAAGTAGCCGGCATGTTCACTGGCGAGGTCCGTGCGCCCCAGGAGCACGACGCTCAAGTGAACCGGCACCACCACCCCGGCCGCAGCCAGCAGGTCGCGGAACTTGGCGCCGTCTTCGATGCCCCAGGCGACCAGACCGGTGAACGGATCGCGCTTGAGCTGCTCGACCACCAGGGCGACGAGCGCTTCGGCATAACCCTCGTGGGGCAGCTCCGGAACGGTGAGCTTCATCAGCTCGACGCCGTCCAGCCGCTTCTGCAGGTGCTCGAACCTGCGCTGGCCCATCTGCCCCGCCAGGAACGGGAATGCCGTGGACGCATACATGATCCGGCGGTGCCCCCGGCGGCGCAGCACGTCGATGGCCTCTTCCAGCGGCTCGCCCCACTCCATGCCGACGACCTCGACATCGGTGCCAGTGAGGGCCGCGCCGTCGACCGCCAGTACGTCGCACTTGGAGCGCAGGTCCGCCAGCAGGTCCACCGTGATGGTCTTGAAGGTCGACTGGACGACGCAGGCGTCGAGCTGCGGCAACCCATTCAGCACGAGACGGGCATGGTCGGGGTCGGTGTAGGCCACCTCCAGCACCCGATGGCCATCCGCGGCAAACCGGCGTTGCAGACCGTCCAGCAGCATGCGTCCGCGCGCGATGCTGATCGAGCGACGCAGCAGCAAGACGGAGCGCGAGGCGCTGCGCTGCTCGGCGCGAGCTTCCGGCGCGGCGGCCCGACCCTCCGACGCCTTGGTCGGGAGGCCCGACGCGTCACCGCCGCTGAAGAAGGTGCCGCGTCCGACCTGCGACGCGATGAGCCCTCGCGACTTCAGTTCAGAGAACAGGCGCTCGACCACCACCTGCGAGACCTGGAAGCGGCGCATGAGCTCGCGGATGGCCGGCAGGCGCTCGCCCGGGCGAGCCGTCTTCGCCAGCCCGATCAGGAAATCATGGAGTTCCGTAGCAGCTTTTCCCATACGGTCATTACACCACTTCAAGATCGCCGGACGGCGGCGCAGACGCACCATGCAGGCGGCGGGCGAACTTCCACTCGACAGGGGCACAAACCTGGCCACGGGCCTTTCACTGCTGGATTGTATGTATGTATCTTTGTATTGAAGATGCATACATTTCGCACACATCAGCGAAAGGGTCAGCCATGGATTCCCTGCGTCACCACGCCCTGGACGTTCTGCGCCGCGCGGCAATCGTGTTGCTGGGCTCGCTCATGACGGCGGCGACGGCGTTTGCCGCGCCACCCGAGGACGGCGTCACGCCCGACACCATCGTCATCAGCCGGGTCATCGCGCTGTCAGGGCCAGCCGGCGCGAAGGGACGGGAGCAGGAAGCCGCGCTGAAGGCCTACATCGCCTCGGTCAACGCGGCCGGCATTCATGGCCGCAAGATCGTCCTGCGCACGACGGACCTCGACCTGCGGGCCGAATCCGCGCTCGCGAAGATCTACGACGAGCAGCGCCCATTCGCGTTCTTCATGTTCGGTGGCACGGCCGGCAGCACCGTGGCGATGGGCTTCGCATCGCCGCGGCAGATCCCGTTCGTCGCCCCCAACAGCGGCGCCGCCATCTTCCACACCCCCCGAAACGGTACGTCTTCAACGTCCGGGCGCGCTACCAGGACGAAGTGATCGCCGCCATGAAGCACTTCTCCACGGTCAACCAGCACAGGCTCGCCCTGGTGCATGTTGACGATCCGTTCGGCCGGGACGCCGCCGAAGGCTTCAGCGAGGGCCAGAGACTGAT
Organism: Rhizobacter sp. J219; assembly: GCF_024700055.1. Classification (GTDB taxonomy): domain Bacteria; phylum Pseudomonadota; class Gammaproteobacteria; order Burkholderiales; family Burkholderiaceae_C; genus Rhizobacter. The sequence continues at coordinate 4,638,980 of NZ_JAJOND010000001.1, read as the reverse complement.
GCCCAGCGTCGCAGTCGCCTATGAAGGGCGGTTCGCACCGGACGGGTCCGACCTGTCCGTGCACACCCAGGCGCTGGCCCGCGCTGCGCCGCAGGCCGTCATCGCCGTCGGCGCCTCCAAACGGATCGCCGATCTGATCAAGCAGTCCCGCAGGGCCGGTGTCACCGCCAGCTTCATGACGCTGTCAAACAACGCATCGGCCGGATTCGCGGAAGAACTCGGCGAACAAGGCCGCGGGGTCATCGTCGGCCAGGTCACGCCGCCCGGCACGGGCTCCTCGCGCCTCGGCCGAGAGCTGCAGCAGCTCATGCCGCCAGGCGCCCCCATTTCATACGCCGCCATGGAAGCCTTCGCCTCGGCGAAAGTTCTTGTGGAGGGGCTCAGGCGGGCAGGACCCAACCTCACCCGCGAGGGCTTCGTGAAGGCCCTGGAGTCCATTCGGCGAAAGGACTTTGGCGGCATCGAGGTCGAGTACTCCCCCACCCTGCGCAGCGGCTCGAACTTCGTCGAACTCAGCATCCTGACGCACGATGGCAAGTACCGCCGGTAAGTCACCCCTCAGAGTCGCACCTGCCGCCGCAGCCCATCGAGGTCGAGCACGCGCAGGCCACCGTATTCGATGCGGATCAGCCCGAGCGCCTGCAGCGCATGCAGGGCCTCGTTGACCCGCTGCCGTGACAGGCCCACCAAGTAGCCCAGCTCCTGCTGCGTGATCCTGAGCAGTGAGCCCACGCCGGGGTAGAGCGTGGGGTGGAAGAGCGCGGCCAGGCTGCGGGCGACCTTCACGTCGGGGTCGTTCATGCGGTCGATCTCGCGCGCCCCGATGAACTGGCCGAGGCGCTCGTTGAGCTGGTTCATCACGAAGCGGTTGAACGGGATGCTGCGGTCGATGAGCCAGTGGAAGGTGTCGACCGGGATGCCCGCCACCACGCTCTTGCGCAGCGCCTGGATGTTGTAGCGGTAGGGCTCGCGCTTGAGCACCGTGCCTTCGCCGAACCACCCGCCCGGCGGCACGCCGGTGAAGGTGATGGGCATGCCGTTGGCCGAGTCGTTGCTCATCTTGAGCAGGCCGTCGATCACGCCGAACCAGAAGGTGACCGGCCGGCCCACACGGCACAGCAGCTCGCCGGTTTCGACGACCACCACCTTGAGGTTGGCGACGGCACGGGCGTATTCGTCGGCCTCCAGCGTCTTCAGCCACGGAATGTCGGCCAGCTCCACCTCGGTGGCCGCACGCGCTCGCGCCACCAGCGGCGGTGCAGATGTCGAAGCCTCAGGAACGACGCGCATGGGGAAAGAACCAAGGGGAGAGTCCCTAGGATTGTCGTTAGAACGACATATCGGCGTCAAACTTCTTCCTACAGTCCGCCCAACGAACTTCAGAAGAGGGGTTGCCGTGGCGTACACCACCTTTCCGCGATTGCTGTTGGAGCACGCTGCCAAGCGGCCCAACGCTGCGGCGTTGCGCGAGAAGGAGTTCGGCATCTGGCAGACGCTCTCGTGGCGACAACTCGCCACGCTGGTGCGAGAGATGGCCTGCGGCCTCGCCGCCGCGGGTGTGCAGCGCGGACAGCATGTGGTGGTGGTCGGCGAGAACCGGCCGCGCCTCTACGCCACGCTGCTCGCCGCGCAATCGCTCGGCGCCATCCCGGTGCCGCTGTACCAGGACGCAGCGGCCGCCGAGTTCGTGTTCCCGCTCGTCAACGCCGAGGTCGGCTTTGCGGTGGTGGAAGACCAGGAGCAGGTCGACAAGCTGCTCGAGATCCGCCCCCAGTGCCCCGGCCTGCAGCACATCTGGTACGACGACCCACGCGGCCTGCGCCACTACCAGGAGCCCGGGCTGGCCTCGCTCGACACGCTGCTCGAAGAAGGCCGCCGCCACGACGCGGCGCACCCGCAGTTCTTCGACACCGAGGCCCAGAAGGCCGAGGCGAGCGACGTGGCCGCGATGTTCTTCACCTCGGGCACCACCGGCAACCCGAAGGGCGTGGTGCACACGCACCTGTCGCTGATCGACCGCGCACTTGCCGGCGCGCGCTTCGACAAGCTCACCGAACGCGAAGAGGTGCTCGCCTACCTGCCGCTCGCGTGGATCGGGCAGAACGTGTTCTCGTATGCGCAGTGGCTGGTGTGCGGCTACGTGGTCAACTGCCCCGAATCGGCGAGCACGGTGTCGATCGACTTGCGCGAAGTCGGGCCCACCTACTACTTCGCACCGCCGCGCATCTTCGAAGGGCTGCTCACCACCGTGATGATTCGCATGGAAGACGCAAGCGCGCCCAAGCGCTGGCTCTTTCAGCGCTGCATGGCGCTGGCCCGCCGCGTCGGCCCGGCGCTGATGGACGGCAAGCCGGTGGGCGCGCTCGACCGGCTGCTCTATGCGCTGGGCAACCTCGCGATCTACGGCCCGCTGCGCAACACGCTGGGCCTGTCGCGCGTGCGGGTCGCCTACACCGCGGGCGAGGCGATCGGCCCCGACCTCTTCACCTTCTACCGCTCGATCGGCGTCAACCTGAAGCAGCTCTACGGCTCGACCGAGACCGCGGTGTTCGTCTGCCTGCAACCCGATGACCAGGCGCGTGCCGACACCGTGGGCGTGCCGATCGAAGGCGTGGAACTGAAGGTGAAGGACAGCGGCGAGATCCTCGTGCGCTCGTCGGGCCTGCTGCGCGGCTACTACAAGAACGAGGCGGCCACCGCCGAGGTGCTCGACGCCGAAGGCTGGTACCACACGGGCGACGCCGGCTTCGTCGACGCGCAGGGCCACCTGAAGATCATCGACCGCGCGAAGGACGTGGGCCGCACGCTCGCCGGCGAAATGTTCGCCCCCAAGTACGTGGAGAACAAGCTCAAGTTCTTCCCCTTCATCAAGGAGGCGGTGGCCTTCGGCGACAAGCGCGACCGGGTCTGCGCCTTCGTCAACATCGACATGGAAGCGGTGGGCAACTGGGCCGAGAAGCGAAACCTGCCCTACGCGGGCTACACCGACCTGGCGCAAAAGCCCGAGGTCTACGAGCTCGTGCGCGACTGCATCGAGCAGGTCAACGCCGACCTCGCTGGCGACGAGAAGCTCGCCGGCAGCCAGATCAGCCGTTTCCTCATCCTGCACAAGGAGCTGGACGCCGACGACGGCGAACTCACCCGCACACGCAAGGTGCGGCGCGGCCACATCGGCGAGCGCTACCAGGTGCTGGTGGACGCGCTCTACGGCGGCAAGACCGAGCAGTACATCGAGACGGCGGTGAAGTTCGAGGACGGCCGCAGCGGCATGGTGTCGGCCACGCTGCGCATCGACGATGCGAAGACCTTCCCGGCGATGAAGAGGGCTGCCTGATGAGTGCGCGCAAGATCGGCGACGTCATCCTGAAGGTGGACAACATCTCGCTCGCCTTCGGCGGCGTGAAGGCGCTCACCGACATCAGCTTCGACGTGCGCGAGCACGAGGTGCGCGCCATCATCGGCCCCAACGGCGCCGGCAAGAGCAGCATGCTCAACTGCATCAATGGCGTCTACACGCCGCAGCAGGGTTCGATCACGCTGCGCGGCCAGTCGTTCAAGCACATGAACTCGCGCCAGGTGGCCGAGATGGGCGTGGCCCGCACCTTCCAGAACCTCGCGCTCTTCAAGGGCATGAACGTCATCGACAACCTGATGACGGGCCGCAACCTGAAGATGAAGAGCAACATCTTCCAGCAGGCCTGGCGCTGGGGCGCGGCCGAACGCGAGGAGATCGAGCACCGCGCCTTCGTCGAGAAGATCATCGACTTCCTCGAAATCCAGGCCTACCGCAAGACCCCCGTCGGCCGCCTGCCCTACGGCCTGCAAAAGCGGGTGGACCTGGGCCGCGCGCTCGCGATGGAGCCGCAGGTGCTGCTGCTCGACGAACCGATGGCCGGCATGAACGTCGAGGAGAAACAGGACATGTGCCGCTTCGTGCTCGACGTGAACGACGAGTTCGGCACCACCATCGTGCTGATCGAGCACGACATGGGCGTGGTGATGGACATCAGCGACCGCGTGGTGGTGCTCGACTACGGCAAGAAGATCGGCGACGGCACGCCCGACGAGGTGCGGGCGAATCCCGAGGTCATCAACGCTTATCTCGGCGCAGGACACTGACCATGGGATTCTTTTTAGAAACACTGATCGGCGGCCTGATGTCGGGCATGTTGTACGGCCTCGTCGCCATCGGCTTCGTGCTGATCTTCAAGGCCTCGGGCGTCTTCAACTTCGCGCAGGGCGCGATGGTGCTGTTTGCCGCACTCGCGATGGCACGCTTCTCGGAATGGGCGCCCAAGCTCCTGGGACTGGACAGCAAGCTCATCGCCAACCTGATCGCCTTCGTCGCCGCGATGGCGGTGATGGTGCTGGTGGCCTGGCTGATCGAGAAACTCGTGCTCGGCAAGCTCGTCAACCAGGAAGGCATCACGCTCCTGATGGCCACGCTCGGCATCACCTACTTCCTCGATGGCTTCGGCCAGACCATCTTCGGCAGTGACATCTACAAGATCGACGTCGGCTTGCCGAAAGACCCGCTCTTCCTGCTGGAGAGCACCTTCCAGGGCGGCATCCTCGTCAACAAGGAAGACCTCTACGCGGCGGTGATCGCGGCCGCGCTCGTGGTCGCGCTGTCGATCTTCTTCCAGTACACCGCCACCGGCCGCGCGCTGCGGGCGGTGGCCGACGACCACCAGGCCGCGCAGTCGATCGGCATCCCGCTCTCGCGCGTGTGGGTGATTGTCTGGAGCGTGGCGGGCTTCGTCGCGCTCGTCGCCGGGATCATCTGGGGCAGCAAGCTCGGGGTGCAGTTCTCGCTGTCGGTGCTGGCGCTGAAGGCCTTGCCTGTGGTGATTCTGGGGGGGCTCACTTCGGTGCCGGGCGCCATCATCGGCGGGCTCTTGCTGGGCGTGGGCGAGAAGCTGTCGGAAGTCTTCATCGGGCCAATGGTGGGCGGCGGCATCGAGATCTGGTTCGGTTACGTCGTGGTCTTGCTCGTGCTGCTTGTGCGGCCGCAAGGCCTCTTCGGCGAGAAGATCATCGACCGCGTCTGAGCACCACAAGGAGAACCACATGCTCTACCGCGAAAACGGCCAGTTCAAGACCAGCTACCGCGCCGACCAGCAGGTCTTCCCCATCCTGCAGGACCGGGTCGCCATCTGGGGCCTGATCCTGCTCGCGATCGTCGCGGTGCCGATGGTGGCGCCCGAGTACCTCTTCCGCGCGATCCTGATCCCCTTCCTCATCCTCTCGCTCGCCGCGCTCGGCCTCAACATCCTCGTCGGCTACTGCGGGCAGATCTCGCTCGGCACCGGCGGCTTCATGGCGGTCGGCGCCTACGCGGCCTACAACTTCTTCGTGCGCATCGACGGCATGCCGGTGGTGGTGGCCATCCTGATGGGCGGCGTGTGCGCGACGGTGGTGGGCGTGCTCTTCGGCATCCCGTCGCTGCGCATCAAGGGGCTCTACCTTGCCGTGGCCACGCTCGCGGCGCAGTTCTTCACCGACTGGGCCTTCCTTCGCATCAAGTGGTTCACCAACAACTCGTCGTCGGGTTCGGTCAACGTGGCGGGGCTCAACGTGCTGGGCTTTCCGATCGAGACGCCGGCGCAGAAGTACCTCTTCTGCCTGGCCTTCGTGATCGTCTTCGCGGTGATCGCGAAGAACCTGGTGCGCAGCCACATCGGCCGCAGCTGGATGGCGATGCGCGACATGGACGTGGCCGCTGCCGTCATCGGCATCCGCCCCGTCTACGCGAAGCTCACCGCATTCGCGGTCAGCTCGTTCTTCGTGGGCGTGGCGGGCGCGCTGTGGGGTTTCGTGCACCTGGGCTCGTGGGAACCGGCGGCCTTCAACATCGACCGCTCGTTCCAGCTGCTCTTCATGGTGATCATCGGTGGCCTCGGCTCGATCATGGGCAGCTTCTTCGGCGCGGCCTTCATCGTGATCCTGCCCATCGTGCTCGACAACCTGACGGTGGCGCTCGGCTTCGACACCGCGCTCGCGGCGCACCTGACCTACATGGTCTTCGGTGCGCTGATCGTGTTCTTCCTGATCGTGGAGCCGCATGGCCTGGCCCGCCTGTGGTCGACCGCCAAAGAGAAGCTGCGACTCTGGCCCTTCCCACATTGACGACTCACTGACGACAACCGCACCCCGAGTGCACACCACCCCCTGGAGGCAGACATGACGACGCTCAAGACCCTTGCCCTCACCGCCGCCGCCCTGGCCGCGGCCTTGGCCAGCACGCTGCCCGCCCCCGCGCACGCGCAGGCCAAGGAGCAGTTCTTCCCCGTGCTGGTCTACCGCACCGGCGCCTATGCACCCAACGGCGTGCCCTTCGCCAACGGCTACGTCGACTACCTGAAATACGTCAACGCCAAAGGCGGCATCAACGGCGTGAAGGTCACCTACGAAGAGTGCGAAACCGGCTACGCCACCGACAAGGGCGTGGAGTGCTACGAGCGCCTGAAGGGCAAGAACGCCACAGTGTTCCAGCCGCTGTCCACCGGCATCACCTTCGCCCTTACCGAGAAGGCGCCGGGCGACAAGATCCCGCTCATCACCGCAGGCTACGGCCGCAGCGAGAGTACCGACGGCATGGTGTTCAAGTGGAACTTCCCGCTCACCGGCACCTACTGGGACGCGGCCGACGTGCTGGTGCAGCACGTGGCCAAGAAGGAAGGTGGCATGGACAAGCTGAGGGGCAAGAAGATCGCCCTCGTCTACCACGACAGCCCCTTCGGCAAGGAGCCGATCGCCCTGCTGCAGGAGCGCTCGAAGATGAACGGCTTCGAGCTGAGCCTCTTGCCCGTGGCCCACCCCGGCGTCGAGCAGAAGGCCACCTGGCTGCAGATCCGCCAGAGCCGGCCCGACTACATCTTCCTCTGGGGCTGGGGGGTGATGAACTCCACCGCGCTCAAGGAAGCAGTGGCCACCGGCTACCCGCGCGAGAAGATGTACGGCGTGTGGTGGGCCGGTGCCGAACCCGACGTGCGTGACGTGGGCGACGGTGCGAAGGGCTACAACGCACTCGCCCTGCAGCACGGTGCCGAACCCAACGCGAAGATCACGCAAGACATCCTGAAGGACGTGCATGGCAAGGGCCAAGGCACCGGGCCGAAGGAGGAAGTGGGCCAGGTGCTCTACATGCGTGGCCTGGTGGCGGCGATGCTCGCCGTCGAAGGCGTGAAGCGCGCACAGGAGCGCTTCGGCAAGGGCAAGGTGATGACCGGCGAGCAGGCACGCTGGGGTTATGAAAACCTCGCCCTCGACCAGAAGAAGCTCGACGCGCTGGGCTTCGCCGGTGTGATGCGTCCCATCAGCACCAGCTGCGCGGACCACCGTGGCGCGGTGTGGGCCCGCCTGCACACCTGGGACGGCAAGAAGTGGAACTTCAGCTCCGACTGGTACGAGGCCGACCAGTCCATCATCAAGCCGATGATCAAGCAGGCGGCCGACAAGTACGCGAGCGAGAAGAAGCTCACCCGCCGCACGCCGCAGGACTGCCAGTCATGACCCACCCCCGGAGCGGCTCACGCCGCTCCCCCTCAAGGGGGCCACACCAGCGGCCCGGCGAAGCCGGTTCCGCGGTGTGCGCTGGATCCCCCGCGTTGGAGGTGTGATGAGCATCCTTTTGAATGTGAACGGCATCGAGGTCATCTACAACCACGTCATCCTGGTTCTGAAGGGCGTGTCGCTTCAGGTCCCGGAAGGCAAGGTGGTGGCGCTGCTCGGCGGCAACGGCGCGGGCAAGACCACCACGCTGCGCGCGGTCAGCAACCTGCTGGCCGGCGAGCGGGGTGACGTGACCAAGGGGAGCATCGAGCTGCGCGGCGAGCGCATCGAGAAGCTCTCCACTGCCGAGATGGTGAACCGCGGCGTGGTGCAGGTGATGGAAGGCCGGCACTGCTTCGCCCACCTCACCATCGAGGAGAACCTGCTCACCGGCGCCTACACCCGCAAGGATGGCAAGGCCGCGGTGGCGCAGACGCTGGAGAAGGTCTACACCTACTTCCCGCGCTTGAAGCTGCGGCGCGGCTCGCAGGCGGCGTACACCTCGGGGGGCGAGCAGCAGATGTGCGCCATCGGCCGCGCGCTGATGGCCAACCCGAAGATGGTGCTGCTCGACGAGCCCTCGATGGGGCTCGCACCGCAGATCGTGAGCGAGGTGTTCGAGATCGTGAAGGACCTCAACACGAAGGAGCGCGTGACCTTCCTGCTCGCCGAGCAGAACACCAACATCGCGCTGAAGTATTCGGACTACGGCTACATCCTCGAGAACGGGCGTGTGGTGATGGACGGCGAAGCGAAGGCCTTGCGCGAGAACGAGGACGTGAAGGAGTTCTACCTCGGCACCGGCGGCTCGAAGGACGACAGCGCCCGCAAGAGCTTCCGCGACGTGAAGAGCTACAAGCGGCGCAAGAGGTGGCTGGCGTGAGCGAACAGGAAAGCTGGGGCTTCGCGCCGCCTCCGTTCAAGGCCGACGAAGCCCTGGCGCGGCTCAAGCGTGACCTGCGCGAAGCGGGCCTCACCGAACGCGGCGGTGTGTTCGAGCGGCGCGGCATGGCGATCGTGCGCGCCTCGGTCGACGGTGCGGCGCTCAAGGTCGAGACGGTGAAACAGCCGGCGCGTTCGCCCGACTGGCAGGTGCAGACCTTCAAGAGTTCGGGCGAGCTGCGCGATTACGTGGCGGCACTGAAAAAGAAACTGGCTGGCTGGAGCGATCGCGATGACTGAGTTCTACGACGCCCTCGAACACCGCGAACCCGCGCTGCGCGAGGCTGCGCTGATGGCCGCGCTGCCGAAGCAGGTGGCCGTGGCGCTGCGCACGCCGGCCTTCGCCGAGCGCTTCGCGGGGGTGGACGCCGCGGCCATCACCTCGCGCAACGCGCTGGCGGCGTTGCCCGTCACGCGCAAGCACGAGCTGCTTGCACGGCAGCAGGCCGAGCGCGCACACGACCCCTTCGGCGGTTTCTCGGCCATCGGCTGGCGAGCGCTGCACGGGGGCCAGGGTGCGCAGCGGGTCTTTCAATCGCCCGGGCCCATCTATGAACCCGAAGGCCGTGCGCGCGACTACTGGCGCATGGCGCGTGCCCTGTGGGCGGCCGGCTTCCGCGCCGGCGATCTGATGCACAACAGCTTCAGCTACCACCTGACGCCCGCCGGCTCGATGCTGGAGTCTGGTGCGCATGCGATCGGCTGCACGGTGTTCCCCGGGGGCGTGGGCAACACCGAGCTGCAGCTGCAGGCGATGGTCGGCTTCAAGCCAGACGGATACGCCGGCACGCCGAGCTTCCTGCGCATCGCGCTGGAGAAGGCGGCCGAGACCGGCATCGCGTTGCCCTCGCTGAAGAAGGCGATGGTCGGCGGCGAAGCGTTTCCCGCCGCGCTGCGCGACTGGATGCGCGCACGCGGACTCGAGGCCTACCAGTCTTACGCCACCGCCGACGTCGGGCTGATCGCCTACGAGACCGCGGCCCGTGAAGGCCTGGTGCTCGACGAAGGCGTGATCGTGGAGATCGTGCGCCCCGGCACAGGCGACCCGCTGCCGGCGGGGGAAGTGGGCGAGGTGGTCGTCACCGTGCTCAACCCCGACTACCCGCTGGTGCGCTTCGGGACCGGCGACCTGTCGGCACTCTTGCCCGGCCCCTGCCCCACCGGGCGTACCAACGCCCGCATCAAGGGCTGGATGGGCCGCGCCGACCAGACGGCCAAGGTGCGCGGCATGTTCGTGCACCCAGGCCAGGTGGCCGAGGTGCTCAAGCGCTTTCCGGAGGCGGGCAAGGCCCGGCTCGTCATCAGCGGCGAGATGGCCAACGACCAGATGACGCTGCGGGTCGAGACCGCGTCGCCCGCGGAGGCATCGTGGGTGCAGCGCATGGCCGAGGCGATCCGCGACGTGACCAAGCTGCGCGGCGACGTGCAGCTGTGCGCCCCGGGCAGCCTGCCCAACGACGGCAAAGTGATCGACGACACGCGCCAGGTGGGCTGAACTCACGCCCGCTGCGACTGGGTCGAACCACTACGTAATTCCCGCCATGCAGGGCATGCGGGTGGCTTCTAGTATTCCCAGGCCTGATCAACCCCCGAAGGGAAACACCATGAAGAAGCTCCTGATCGCTTGCGCTGCTGCCTTCGCAGCGACCAGTGCATCGGCCTACCCGGAGAAGACGCTCACCATCGTCGTCCCGTTCGCCGCCGGCGGCCCCACCGACAAGGTCGCCCGCGACTTCGCCGAGGCCGTGCGCAAGCCGCTCGGCAACCCCACCATCGTGATCGACAACGTGGCCGGTGCCGGCGGCACGCTCGGCGCCGCCAAGGTGGCCAAGGCATCGCCCGACGGCTACACGCTGCTGCTGACGCACGTGAACATGGCGACCTCGCCCGCGCTGTACCGCAACCTGCAGTACAAGCCGCTCGACGACTTCGAGTACCTCGGCCTCGTGAACGAAGTGCCGATGACGCTCGTGAGCCGCCCCACGCTGCCCGCCAACAACTACGGCGAGCTGGTGAGCTGGGTCAACGCCAACAAGGGCAAGATCAACCTGGCCAACGCCGGCCTGGGCTCGGCCTCGCACCTGTGCGGCATGCTGCTGCAGAGCGTGCTGAAGGCCGACATGACGCCGGTGCCCTACAAGGGCACGGCCCCCGCGATGAACGACCTGCTCGGCGGGCAGGTCGACATCATGTGCGACCAGACCACCAACACCACCGGCCAGATCGAAGGCGGCAAGATCAAGGCCTTCGCGGTCACCACCACCAAGCGTCTGTCGATCCCGTCTCTGGCCAAGCTGCCCACGCTCGACGAAGCCGGCCTCAAGGGCTTCAACGTGACCATCTGGCACGGTGTCTATGCGCCGAAGGGCACGCCGAAGGCCGTCATCGACAAGTTCAACGCGGCGCTCAAGGTGGCCCTGAAGGACCCGACCTTCATCAAGAACCAGGAAGCGCTCGGCGCGGTGATCGTGACCGACGCCCGCACCAACTCCGCCGATCACAAGAAGTTCGTGTCGGACGAGATCAACAAGTGGTCGCCGATCATCAAGGCGAACGGCCAGTACGCTGACTGAGCCCCCCAGTCGCTGGCGCTCCTGCCCCCAAGGGGCGCCACCCTGCGGCCCGGCAAAGCCGGTTCCGCGGGTGTTGCTTGATGGGCGCCTCGCTGCGCTCGCGCATGAAAGCCGCCTTCGGGCGGCTTTTTGCTAACTTCGCAATGTGAGGGGGATCGTGACCGGGCCGTCGTTCACCAGGTGCACCTGCATGTCGGCGCCGAATTCGCCTTCGCCGACGTTGGCGTGCTGCGCGCGGGCGGTGACCAGCACACGTTCGTAGAGACGGCGGCCGAGCTTCGGGCGGGGCGGCATTGGTGAAGCTCGGGCGGTTGCCGCCGGAGGTGTCGGCGGCGAGCGTGAACTGGCTGACGATGAGCAGGCCGCCTTGCACGTCGGCCACGCTGCGGTTCATCTTGCCGGCGTCGTCGGAAAACACACGCAGCTTGAGCAGCTTGGCCACGAGCTTGTCGGCGACGGCTTCGCTGTCGGCCGGCTCGGCGCAGACGAAGACCAGCAGGCCCTGGCCGATCTCGCCCGTGGTGCGGCCCGCCACTTCCACACGCGCACTGCGCACACGCTGGATCAACGCGATCATGGGCGGTCCATGCGCGCCAGCTCGTCGCCGAGGAAACGCGCCGCGGGGACCTGCCGGCCGTCGGGGAAGCGGATCAGGTAGGCCTCGCCGGTCGTGCTCGACTTCGAGGCGATCTGCTCGATGAACTGCTGCGCGGTGGTGACGTGTTCGCCCATCTTCTCGAACTTCCTGCGCAGGAACTTGGCCGCATCCTTCGACGAGTAGGCCGAGCCGTTGCGCACGAAGCGGATGGTGGTCTGCGCTTCGACGTAGGCGATGAGGCGTTGGATGCGGGCCTGCTCGGCAGGGCTGGGTGCCGCCGTTGCAGCGCTCGCTGCGGCGAACAGCGCCCCGAGCAGCAGCGTGCGGCGCCGCATGGCGATCAGGCGAGCGTCACACGGGCGAACTTGCGCTTGCCCACCTGCACGACGTAGGTGCCGGCGTCGAGCTTCAGGCCCTTGTCGCTGACCACGCTGCCGTCGATGCGCACGCCGCCACCCTCGATCAGGCGCATGGCTTCGCTGCCCGAAGGGGCGAGGTTGGCCTGCTTGAGCAACGTGCCGATGCCGAGCGGCGCGCCGCCCAGGTTCAGCTCGGGGATGTCGTCGGGCACCCCGCCGCGGGCGCGGTTGTTGAAGTCGGCTTCGGCCGCATCGGCCGCCGCCGCGCTGTGGAAGCGCGTGGTGATCTCCTTGGCCAGCATCACCTTGGCGTCTTTCGGGTTGCGACCCGCCTCGACCTCGGCCTTGAGCTTGGCGATCTCAGCTTCGGGCTTGAAGCTCAGCAGCGTGAAGTACTTCCACATCAGCTCGTCGCTGATGGACAGGATCTTCGCGAACATGCCGTTGGCCGGCTCGGTGATCGCGATGTAGTTGCCCTTGCTCTTGGACATCTTCTCGACGCCATCGAGCCCTTCGAGCAGCGGCATGGTCAGGATGCACTGCGGCTCCTGGCCGTATTCGGCTTGCAGATGGCGGCCCATCAGCAGGTTGAACTTCTGGTCGGTGCCGCCGAAGCTCGAGGTCGCTCTTGAGCGCCACCGAGTCGTAACCCTGCATCAGCGGATAGAGGAACTCGTGCACGCTGATCGGCGTGCCGGCCTTGAAGCGCTCGTGAAAGTCGTTGCGTTCCATCATGCGCGCCACCGTGTAGCGCGCGGCGAGCTGGATCATGCCGCGTGCACCGAGCGGGTCGCTCCACTCGCTGTTGTAGCGAATCTCGGTCTTGGCCGGGTCGAGCACCAGACTCGCCTGCTTGTAGTAGGTCTCGGCGTTGGCCTTGATCTGCTCGGGCGTGAGCGGCGGGCGGGTGGTGTTGCGGCCCGACGGGTCGCCGATCATGGAGGTGAAGTCGCCGATCAGGAAGATGACCTGGTGGCCGATGTCCTGCAGCTGGCGCATCTTGTTGAGCACCACCGTGTGGCCGACGTGGATGTCGGGCGCGGTCGGGTCCAGACCCAGTTTGATGCGCAGTGGCACGCCCGTTGCTCCGGATCTGGCCAGTTTGGCCAGCCAATCGGCTTCGGGAAGCAGTTCATCACACCCCCGGCGGCTGATGGCCAGCGCCTCCAAGACCTTGTCGGTGACCGGGTACTTGGGAGGGAGGGCCCTCTTTTCTGCAGACTCTTCTGGTGATGACATAGGAGAAAGAGGGAACCTGAAGGGTTTCCGGGAGTCAGGAATGCGGGGGAGACAAAAGGGTGCCGTCTATACTGCGGCGCACCCGGCGGAACACCCGTGAGATGGGGTCCGGACAGCGACCGCGATTCTAGTGGACGCGTCGGACGACAAGATCAACCAGAGCATCGCCTCGCCGCGCTGCTTGCACCCCGGGGCCCCGTGCCCCCACGATCAAAATTGAGTTCGTTGGAAACGCTTGAGCGTGACGCGGTTGCCGCGGGTTCGCGCCTCACCCAATTCATCGGTCGCCACCCGCGCACCCTCACCACCCTGATCGTCACCGGGTTGATGGGCTTCGGTGTGACGGCCTTCGGCATTGCCCCGCTCGCCCCCGACGCGGCCGACCTGCCGCGACGCATGGTGACGGAAATCGTCACCCCGGAAGACATCTCGTCGCAGCTCGAAGCGCTGGCCAGCCACACGCTGCAGCTCTACCGCAACGACCTGACCCGCCCGACCGACACCGCCGACAGCCTGCTGGCCCGCCTGAGCGTGGCAGACGTGGCGGCAGCCGCCTTCATTCGCAGCGACCGCACCGCCCGCAAGCTGCTCGAAGGCCGCGCCGGCAAGATCGTGCAGGTGCGCATCGACGAGTCGGGCGTGCTCGAGGAACTGGTCGCGCGTTACCCGGCCGAAAACAGCGAACAGTTCAACACCCACTTCTCGCGCCTGCGCATCACCCGCATCGCCGACAAGTTCGTGGTCAACGTCGAAACGGCAGCGCTCGAGAGCCAGGTGCGCGTGGGCAGCGGAACGATCCGCAGCTCCCTTTTTGCTGCGACCGACGAGGCGAAGATTCCCGACCCGGTGGCCACCCAGGTGGCCGAGATGTTCTCGACCGACATCGACTTCCGCCGTGAGCTGCGCCGTGGCGACAGCTTCCACGTGGTCTATGAAGCGCTCACCGCCGACGGCGAGCCCATCACCTGGAACCAGGCCTCGGGCCGTGTGCTCGCTGCCGAGTTCGTCAACAACGGCCGCACCTACTCGGCCGTCTGGTACCAGGACGCGCACAGCAAGGGCGGCTACTACGGCTTCGACGGCGAGAGCAAGCGCCGCGCGTTCCTGGCAAGCCCGATGGAGTTCTCGCGCGTAACCTCGGGCTTCTCGATGCGCATGCACCCGATCCACAAGGTCTGGCGACAGCACCTGGGCGTGGACTACGGCGCGCCCACCGGTACGCCGGTGCGCAACGTGGGCGACGGTGTCGTCGAGTTCGCCGGCCAGCAAAACGGCTACGGCAACGTCGTCCAGATCCGCCACAGCAACGGCCGCACCACGCTCTACGCCCATCTGAGCCGCATCGACGTGCGCAAGGGCGAGCGCGTCGAGCAAGGCGAGCGCATCGGCGCCGTTGGCGCGACCGGCTGGGCCACCGGGCCTCATCTGCACTTCGAGGTGAAGGTCAACGGCCAGCACCAGGATCCGCTGGTCATCGCCAAGACCTCCGAAGCCGTGGTGCTCGCACCCGAGTCGCGCGCGCGGTTCACGACCATCGCCCAAGGGCTGCGTCGCCAGCTCGAAGTGGCCAAGGCCAACCCGCACCAGTTCGCCCAAGCCGACTGAGCCACTGCACAATTCGCCGATGGCTGAATTGTTTGCCGGGCTGATGTCGGGCACCTCGCTCGACGGGGTGGATGGCGTGCTAGCCGAATTCTCGGCGGCTGGTTTTCCGAAGGTGGTCTCGCACGCCTATCGCGCCTTCCCCGAAACGCTGCGCGAAGAGCTGCTCGCGCTCAACACTTCAGGGCCCGACGAGCTGCATCGCTCTGCGCTCGCGTCCAACGCGCTGGCGGCGCTCTACATCGAGGTGGTGGGCGAGTTGCTGGCCAACATCGACATCGACGCGCGAGCGGTGCGCGCCATCGGCAGCCACGGCCAGACCGTGCGCCATCGGCCGGGCCTCGGCTACACGTGGCAGATCAACAACCCGAGCCTGCTTGCCGAGCGCAGCGGCATCGCGGTGGTGGCGGACTTCCGCACACGCGACGTGGCCGCAGGGGGGCAGGGCGCCCCGCTCGTCGCTGCGTTCCACCGTGCTCTCTTCGGGCAGGCCGGCGAAACCCGCGCTGTGCTGAACCTCGGCGGCATCAGCAACCTCACCGCATTGCTCGCCAACGGCGACACCACTGGCTTCGACTGCGGCCCGGCCAATGTGCTGATGGACCTCTGGTGCCTGCGCCACACTGGGCAGCGCTTCGACGCCGATGGGGCGTGGGCTGCACAAGGCGCTGTCCAGCCGGGCTTGCTGAGCGTGCTGTTACAGGAACCCTATTTCACGGAGCCACCGCCCAAGAGCACGGGCCGCGATCTTTTCAACGTCAACTGGCTGGAAGACCGACTGCGAACCCACGGCCCCTGTCACCCGGTCGACGTACAAGCCACCTTGTGCGAGCTGACGGCGGTGACCTGCACCGACGCGATCAAGACCCACGCCAGCGACGCCAACGAACTGCTGGTCTGCGGTGGCGGCGCGCTCAACCTGCATTTGATGGGACGGCTCGCCCACCACCTGCCCGGCATGGCCGTCCGGCCGAGCGATGCGCACGGCCTGCCGGCCCAGCATGTCGAAGCCGCCGCATTCGCCTGGCTCGCTTATCGACACGCGCATGGACTGCCCGGCAACCTGAGCGCAGTCACCGGCGCGTCTGGGCCACGTGTCCTCGGCGCCTGGTACCCCGCATGAAAAAAGCCGCCCTAAGGCGGCTCTTGATCGCGACAGCTGAGCGGGTCAGACCGAGAAGCTCGACCCGCAACCGCAGGTCGTCGTCGCATTCGGGTTCTTGATGACGAACTGGGCGCCTTGCAGATCGTCCTTGTAGTCGATCTCGGCACCGGCCAGGTACTGCAGGCTCATGGCGTCGATCAGCAGCGTGACGCCGTTCTTGTTCATCTGGGTGTCGTCTTCATTGACGATTTCGTCGAACGTGAAGCCGTATTGGAAGCCCGAGCAGCCACCGCCTTGCACGAATACTCGCAGCTTCAGGTCGGGGTTGCCTTCCTCGTCGACCAGTTCCTTCACCTTGTTGGCAGCACTGTCGGTGAAGACCAGCGGTACCGGGGGGGCATCAGCCTCGGGGGAGTGAACTTCGTTTGCCAGGGCGCTCATGGGTAAATCCTTCCAGTCGAAGGCCTCAATTATCCACGCCCTGGGCAAGACCTCACTGGGCGTTGGACGCAGCCAACTTGATCATTGCGGGCTTTTCTTCCGCCTTCAGCGGCCGCAACTCGCCCTCAATGGTGGCGCCCTGGTGCATTTCAAGCGCTTCGTACTTCACGTCGCCGACGATCACCGCCTTGGGCTGCAGTTCGAGCAGCACGTCGGCCTGCACGGGGCCCGTGATGTGGCCATTGATGATCACATGGCCGGCCTTGACACGGCCCACCACCTTGGCCTTCTCGCTGATGACGAGGATGCTGGTGTCCAAGGCGCTGGCGATCACGTCGCCCTGCACCTCACCGTCGATGCGTAGGCCATCGGAGAACTGCAGTTCTCCGCGGATCACCGTGCCCTCGCCGATGAGGGTGCGAATGGGAGGCTGCTTTTTCTTCGCGAACATGGTGCTGGCTCCAAGTAGAGATTGACGGAGGAAGGTCACAACTTGACGGTCTGGGTCGCCCGGACCCCGCCCTGGTTGTCGGTCACCTTGACCTGCACCGTCTTGACCACCGCCTCTTGCGGGTAGCTCACGGTGCCTTCGAGACGGGCCGACTGCTTCACTTGCAGCTGTTTGGGCCCACCGGGCTGGGAAATCGTCCAAGGCTTGTCGCCCAGTGTGCCCGACAGCACGATGTCGTAGCGGCCGGCAAACTCGGGCGGATTCTTGCCTATTTGCATGATCAAAACCTGAAACCTGAGTTGCCCAGGGGCCAGCGCCTCAGCTTGAAGGGCCCGCACATTGAGACCGCTCGCGCTGGCCGGCAACAGCCGCTCGAAGAAGCCCAGATCCGCCTTCAGCGACAGGTTTTCCGACTCCACTTGCTTGATCTGTTGCGCCAGGCGCTCCTGCGCCACCTTCTCTGCCTTAAGCAGGCTTTGTGCCGTATTGGCGATGGACTGGGCGCCCTCGCGCTCCTCGCGTAGCTTGGCCACTTCGATGCGCAGCTCCGCCAATTCAGCCTTGGCGTCCTTGTCCAGGCCTGCGATGCTCTTGCCGAACTCGAACGCCCACAAGGACAGCGCCGCCGAGAAACCGAACACCAAGGCCACCGCGGCCCAACGCAGCGGCCAGGGCAGATGGCTGCGGACGATCATTCGCGGGGCGCTGATCGACAGCCGTCGGCGTAGCAATTTCCAGCGCATCGGGGGTTCCAGGAGGCAGAGCGTCTACAGGAGGCGCGATTGTAGGAGCCGCGTTTTGGTGCGCCTGTGTCGAAAGCTTGCAGGTGTGTACAAGCGACTCGACCAATGAAAAAGGCCGCTGAAAGCGGCCTTTTCGCACAGACGAGCAGAAGGTCAGCGCTTGCTGAACTGCTTGCGGCGACGCGCGCCGTGCAGGCCAACCTTTTTCCGTTCGACTTCGCGAGCGTCACGCGTCACGAAGCCGGCACGGCTCAGTTCCGGCTTGAGGGCTGCGTCATAGTCGATCAGCGCACGGGTGATGCCATGGCGAACAGCTCCGGCTTGGCCGGACTCACCGCCACCATGCACGTTGACCTTGACGTCGAACGCCGCGTCATTGGCGGTCAGCACCAGGGGCTGGCGCACCACCATGATGGAGGTCTGGCGGCCGAAGTACTGGTCGACGGGTTTGCCGTTGACAAGGATCTGGCCGGTGCCCTTCTTGATGAACACGCGAGCCACCGAAGACTTGCGGCGGCCGGTTCCATAGTTCCAATTTCCGATCATCACCGCTCCTTAGATGTCCAGCACTTTGGGCTGCTGGGCGGCGTGCGGGTGGGAACCACCGGCGTACACCTTCAGCTTCTTCACCATCGCGTAGCCCAGCGGGCCCTTGGGCAGCATGCCCTTCACAGCCTTCTCCAGCGCGCGGCCGGGGTGCTTGGCTTGCATGTCCTTGAACTTGGTGCCGTAGATGCCGCCCGGGAAACCGGAGTGGCGGTAGTACACCTTGTCGTTGGCCTTGTTGCCCGTCACACGGAGCTTGTCTGCGTTGACGACGACGATGAAATCACCGGTATCGACGTGAGGCGTGTAAATGGCCTTGTGCTTGCCGCGCAAACGGAGTGCCACTTCGCTGGCAACACGTCCGAGCACCTTGTCGGTGGCGTCAATCACAAACCACTCGTGCGTCACTTCGGCCGGCTTGGCGCTGAAGGTCTTCATGAGGATCTTTCAATGTGCCCGCCCTGGTGGGGCGAGGCGGGATGTGGCTCAATCTCGGAGCCGACGGCATTCTCGGTGCTGCTTATCGAGGCAACCTCTCGAATCATCGACGGCGTACTTCTTTCCCTGAGCCGAGCGGGAAAGCCTTCTAGTGTAGCCAAAAATGGGGGAGACGGGGAAGGCCATGCGGTGAGCGGACCAGCCTCCAACTGTTCGCCGGTTTGCTCGATAGAATTAGGGTTTATACCAATACGAGGTTTGCATGGGCACCAGAACCACGTCCTCACTGCAGCCAACCCCGGCGCCTGTGCCGGATCGTCTGTCTTGGATTCCGATCCGCTCTCTATCCGAGCGTCACCGCGCACGCATCGCGTCCCACATTCTCAGCTTGAGCGAAAGTGATCGCTACCTGCGATTCGGATATCCGGCGACAGACGAGCAAGTGCAACGCTACGTTGAATCGATCGACTTCGAACGCGATGAGGTGTTCGGCGTCTTCAACCGCAAACTCGAACTGATCGCGATGGCGCATCTGGCCTATCTGCCGGTGCCCACCCAGGCCGACGCGCCCGCCACGGCCGAGTTCGGCGTCTCGGTAATCGGCCGAACCCGTGGCCGCGGCTACGGCGCACGGCTGTTCGAGCACGCCGTGCTCCACGCTCGCAACCGCGGCTGCGAACGCCTGTTCATCCATGCACTCAGCGAAAACGCAGCGATGCTCAAGATCGCCCGCAACGCCGGCGCGACGGTCGAGCGCGACGGCCCTGAAGCTGAAGCGTGGCTGAAGCTCCCACCCGACAGCATTTCGTCGCAAGTCGGTGAACTCGTCGGCCACCAGGTCGCAGAGTTCGACTATCAACTCAAATTGCATGCGCAGCGCCTGAGCACCTGGTTGAAATCGGTGTCTGAAGTCAAGACTCACATGAGTGAGACCGACCGCTCCGCATCGGAGTGACGGGCCGCGAAGCCACGCCGTTGCTGGGTTTGCGGCTGATTCCCTCACCCATGTCGGGGATGTGAGGCCCCAGGGGCCACGGTTAGCATGACCTGAACACGTCATGCTAAATCTTCCTTACTCCTATTGGGCCGTTGCTCTGGGTTGCGTTGTCGCCCTGCTCGCAGTGACCTTGATCGTCGTGGTGCTGCGCGCTCGCAAACCACGGCCGAAACCGCTGCCAATGGAATGGGCCCTCACCGGCCGGCCAGTATTCAGCACCGACGAGCGCCGCATTTACCGTTTGCTGAGGGAAGCACTCCCCCACCACATCATCCTGTCGAAGCTGCCGCTGGTGCGCTTCTGTCAGCCCACCGACCCGAGCGAAGTGCGCTACTGGTACGAGCTCCTGGGCACGACACATGTCACCTTTGCCGTGTGCAGTGCCAACGGGCGCGTGCTCGCCGCGGTAGACCTCGACATCGAGCGCGGCCATTCTCACCGCGCACAGCAGATCAAACAGTCTGTCTTGTCGACCTGCCGCGTGCGCTATCTGCGCTGCCCGGTGGACCGCATGCCATCGGTCGCCGAGCTTCAGTTGCTGGTGCCGCACAGCGGAGCCGCCGCGCGCGCCCCGGAGCCGATGCCACCGCACACGCTGAATCAGGCCCGCAGTTCACTCGCCAGCACCGTGGCTCACCGCCGCGCCGAGCGCACCGCACTGTGGCAGGACTCTTCGCTGTTCCAAGACTCTTTCTTCGCCCCGGACAGCCGGCTCGACGCCTTCACGGCCAGCGACCTCATCGGCCTGTCCGAACGCCCTTCGTCGCTGATCGGCGGTGAAGACATTGCGGGCGTGGTGGTCGACGGTCCATCTGCAGGCTCCAACCCGCACCGCTGAGGCGCGACCGGGCGCTTACGATGCGCCCATGCCCTCATCCCCGACGACCAGCGACACCCCATATGCCGGCTTGACGCCGGAAGCCGTGCTCGACGCACTCGACACGGTGGGCCTGCGCGGCGATGGCCGGCTGATCCAGCTCAACTCCTACGAGAACCGCGTCTTCCAGGTGTTTCTCGAAGATGGCTCAGTGGTCGTCGCGAAGTTCTACCGACCAGGGCGCTGGAGCGACGCCCAGATCCTCGAAGAACATGCCTTCGCCGCCGAGCTGGCCGAGGCCGAAATCCCCGTCGTGGCGCCGCAACGCTTCGGCGACACCACCCTGCCGTCGTTCACGATCGAAGGCCAGGCCTACCGGTTCAGCGTCACGCCCCGCCAGTCGGGTCGTGCGCCCGAGCTGGAAGACCCGGCCATCCTTGAATGGATCGGCCGCTTCATCGGCCGCATCCACGCGGTCGGCGCCCGCGCCTCGTTCACCCACCGCCTCACGCTCAACCTCCAGAGCCACGGCACCACGCCACGCGATTGGCTGCTCGGCTCCGGCCTCATCGCCATCGAAACGCAAACCGCGTGGAAGCATGTCGTCGACCAGGTGCTCGACGAGGCGCAACGCAGCTTCGATGCCGCCGGCGCGTACCGCCCCATCCGCCTGCACGGCGACTGCCACGTCGGCAACGTGCTGTGGACCGAAGCCGGCCCGCATTTCGTCGACCTCGACGATGCGCTGATGGGCCCGCCGGTGCAGGACCTGTGGATGCTGCTCTCCGGCGAACGCCAGCAAATGCAGCAGCAACTCACGGCGCTGCTCACTGGCTACGAGGACTTCATGGAGTTCGACTGGCGCCAGCTGCGCCTGATCGAAGCGCTGCGCGCAATGCGCATGATTCACTACAGCGCATGGATCGCGCGACGCTGGGCCGACCCGGCCTTTCCGGTCGGCTTCCCGTGGTTCGGTGACCGCAACTACTGGAGCGAGCAGATCATCCGCCTGCGCGACCAGCTCGATGCGATGCGAGAGCCGCCACTCGGCGGCTCCGCGTTCTGACTCAGGCCGTCAGCAAGGCGTTCACACGCCGCACATAGGCCGCCGGATCTTCGAGGTGCCCACCTTCGGCCAGCACCGCCTGGTCGAACAGGATGTGGGCCAGGTCGTCGAAATGCGCGCTGCCGTCCAGGCGCTTCACCAGCGCGTGCTCGGCATTCACTTCCAGCGTCGGTTGCGTCGCCGGCGCGGTCTGTCCCGCCTGCTTCAGCATGCGTGCGAGGTGGCCGCTGATGTCGCCTTCTTCCACCACCAGGCAGGCGGGTGAATCGACGAGGCGCGTGGTCACGCGAACATCCTTCGCGCGGTCCTTCAGCACGTCCTTCAGGCGGTCGAGCACCGGCTTGAAAGCGGTGGCGGCTTCTTCGGCCTGCTTCTTCTCTGCTTCGTCCTGCAGCTTGCCGAGGTCGATGGCGCCCTTGGCCACGCTCTGCAGCGGCTTGCCTTCGAACTCGTAGACGTGGCTCAGCATCCACTCGTCGACGCGGTCGGTGAGCAGCAGCACCTCGATGCCCTTCTTGCGGAAGATCTCGAGCTGCGGACTGTTCTTCGCAGCGGCCAGCGTGTCGGCGGTCACGTAGTAGATCGCCTCCTGACCTTCCTTCATGCGCTTGACGTAGTCCTCCATCGACACGCCCTCGTCCGCATGCGTCGACGCAAAGCGGAAGAGTTTGACCAGCCGTTCCTGGTTCGTGTGGTCCTCGCCCACGCCTTCCTTCAGCACCGCGCCGAAGTCCTTCCAGAACTTCGCGTACTTCGTGCGCTCGGCTTCGTCCTCGCTGTTGGCCAGTCCTTCCAGCATCGACAGCACGCGCTTGGTCGAGCCTTCGCGGATCGCCTTCACATCGCGGCTCTCCTGCAGCAGCTCGCGGCTCACGTTGAGCGGCAGGTCGGCACTGTCGATCACGCCCTTCACGAAGCGCAGGTACACCGGCATCAGCGCCTCGGCGTCGTCCATGATGAAGACGCGCTTCACATAGAGCTTCACGCCGCCGCGCTTGTCGCGGTTCCACAGGTCGAACGGCGCCTTGGCCGGGATGTAGAGCAGCTGCGTGTATTCGCTGCGGCCCTCGACGCGGTTGTGCGTGTAGGCCAGCGGCGCTTCGGTGTCGTAGCTGATCTGCTTGTAGAACTCGTGGTACTGCTCGGTGGTGATGTCGCTCTTGCTGCGCGTCCAGAGGGCCGCGGCCTTGTTGACCGGCGACCACTCGTCTTTGACGATCTGCTCGCCCTTTTCGGCGTCCCACTCTTCCTTCTGCATCAGCACCGGCAGCGAGATGTGGTCGGAGTACTTGCCGATGATCGAGCGCAGCTTCCACGCGCTCAGGAATTCTTCTTCGCCTTCGCGCAGGTGCAGGATCACATCGGTGCCGCGCGTCGGCTTGGTGATGGTCTCGACCTCGAAGTCGCCGCTGCCGTCGCTGCTCCAGCGCACGCCCTCTTCCGCTTTCACGCCCGCACGGCGCGACTCGACGGTGATGCGGTCGGCGACGATGAAACCCGAGTAGAAGCCCACACCGAACTGGCCGATCAGCTGCGCGTCCTTCTTCTGGTCGCCTTCGAGCTTGGCCATGAATTCGCGCGTGCCGCTCTTGGCAATGGTGCCGAGGTTGGCCACCGCTTCTTCGGCCGACAAGCCGATGCCGTTGTCGCGGATGGTGATGGTCTTGGCGGCTTTGTCGAAGCTCACCCGCACCTCGAGATTGGGCGCGTCTTCATATATGGCCGCGTTGTTGAGTGCCTCGAAGCGCAGCTTGTCGCACGCGTCCGACGCGTTCGACACCAGCTCGCGCAGGAAGATTTCCTTGTTGGAGTAGAGCGAGTGCGTGACGAGGTGCAGGATCTGCTTGACCTCGGCCTGGAAGGAAAGGGTTTGTTTTTCCATGATGTTCACGTGACGCTGGAAGTTGTGACCGATCGGCCGGGCCAGCATATAGGGGCTCGGCAACCGATTTCAAGAGCGGGCCGGCATCATAAAGACAAGCCCCTTTGCTGCGCTTGGACACCTGCCGGGCGTGTCGCAACCCTCCGCTACGATCCGCCGCTCCTTCCAAGAAGAGCAGGCGCCGTGCCTGCCACCCGTCCGCATGACTGCATTGGAAAGCTGGCTCTCAAGCTCACCCGGTTCTGCGGCCCCGTTGTGGACGCTGGAAGGCCTGCGCGGCGCCGACCCCGTGTTGGGCTTCGCCCTCGTGATGCTGGCCGCGGTGGCGCTCGCCGAGCTGCTGCACCGCAAGCTGCGCGCCCCGCGCATGCTCGGCCACATGATCACCGGGGCGCTCGCGAGCCCGCTGGCGCTGCGCCTGCTCGACCGCACCGACCTCGACCCGTGGAAGCCGGTGATCGACCTCGCCATCGGCGTGCTGGTGTTCGAACTCGGCAGCCGCATCCGCCCGCGCTGGCTGATCGACAACCCGTGGCTCGCGTTCACCTGCGTGCTCGAAGGCGTGCTCGCCGGCCTGTTCGTGGCGGTCACGCTGGTGTGGCTCGGCGCACCCGTGCCGTCGGCCTGGCTCGCGGGCGCCGTGGCGATGTCGACCTCGCCGGTGATCACGCTCGTGCTCGTGCACGAGGTGCGCTCGCGTGGCCAGGTGACCGAACGGCTGCTCATCATCACAGCCATCAACACCGCCCTGGCCATGCTCGCGCTCAAGGCCTGGAACGTGGTGGCCGCCGCCGGCAGCGTGAACATCGGCAACGAGCTGCTGCCGGTGATCACCGACGCGGTGGTGGTGATCGGCGGCTCCTTCCTGCTCGGCGTGTTCGCCGGCTGGCTGCTCGCCAAGCTCAACCAGCCGCTACGCGATGCCGCCGCGGCGCCGGTGCTGCAGATCGCGCTCGTGATCCTGGCCGCGATGGTGGCGGCGCAGTGGAAGCTCTCGCCGCTGCTCGCACTGCTGGTCGCCGGCATGACGGCGCGCTCGAAGATGGGCCACATGCTCACGGTCGAGCCGCAGCTCGGCTCGGCTGGCGCGGTGCTCACCGTGCTGCTCTTCATTGCGCTGGGCATGCTCTTTACGCTCGACGGCATGGCGACGCTGTGGCCGTGGGTCGTGGCCATCCTCCTGGCCCGTCTGGTGGGCAAGGGTGTGGCCGTGGCCCTGCTCGCCCGCCTGAGCGCGCTCAGCTGGCGCCAGGCGGCCGCGCTCACGCTCACGCTGCAGCCGATGAGCAGCCTCGCCGTGCTGCTCGCTGGTAACACCTTCGGCTGGGCCTCGCAGATGCCGGGCGTGACCGGCGGCGTGCTGCAGGCCCTGCTCATCGCCACCACGCTGTCGCACCTGGTCGGCCCGGTGCTCACCAAGTGGTCGCTGCAGTCGCTGGCCGACGAGTGTCCGCAGCCTGCAGCCAAGGGAGCCTGAGATGTCGTTGGCCGAATTCACCACTTCCGAAGCGCTGACGCTTGGCGTCGAGCTGGAACTGCAGCTCGTCAGCATGCACGACCACGACCTCTCGCCGCAGGCCGACGACCTGCTGCGCGAGCTCGAGCGCCACACCGGCGCCTGGGACGTGAAGCCCGAGATCACGCGCAGCATGATCGAGATCGGCACCTCCATCCAGCGCCAGCACGCCCCGCTCGTGGCCGAGCTGACCGACCTGCGCCAGCAGCTCTCGCGCGCGGCACGCAAGCTCAACATCGGCATCGCCGGCGGCGGCACGCACGCCTACCAGCACTGGAGCGAACAGCAGATCTACCCGACCGACCGCTTCCACTACATCAGCGAGCTGTACGGGTATCTGGCCAAGCAGTTCACCGTCTTCGGCCAGCACGTGCACGTGGGCTGCGAGAACGGCGACACCGCCCTCTGGTTGCTGCATGCGCTGTCACGCTATGTGCCGCATTTCATCGCGCTGTCGGCCTCGTCGCCGTATGTGCAGGGTGTGGACACCGGCTTCGACTCGGCCCGCCTCAACTCCGTCTTCGCCTTCCCGCTCTCAGGTCGCGCGCCCTTCGTGCGCTCGTGGGACGAGTTCGGCGTCTACTTCGACAAGATGACGAGCACCGGCGTCGTGCAGTCGATGAAGGACTTCTACTGGGACATCCGCCCCAAGCCTGAGTACGGCACCATCGAGCTGCGGGTGTGCGACACGCCGCTCACTGTCGACAAGGCAGCAGCGCTCGCGTGCTACCTGCAGTGCATCTGCCGCTACCTGCGCGAAGAAAAGCCGTTCGAACCCGGGGAAGACGACTACCTCGTCTACACCTTCAACCGCTTCCAGGCCTGCCGCTTCGGGCTCGACGGCGAAATCGTCGACCCCAAGACGAAGACACGGCAGAAGCTGCGCGACGACATCCTGCGCACACTCGCGCGGGTGGACGAGCACGCGCTAGACCTGCAGGCGCTCGACGCCAGCAACCTCATCCGCGAAACGCTCTTCGAGGGCAACGACGCGCAGTGGCTGCGCAGCCGCCGCAAGGGCGGCATGCCGCTCTCGGCCGTCGTGGAAGACGCCACCAAACGGTGGATGAGTTAGGACTTCCAGAGCGAGCGAAGCAATCGCCCTTCAAGCAACGACTCACGGAACCGGCTTCGCCCGGCCGCAGAGTTGGCGCCCCTCGGGGGCAGGAGCGAGAGCGACTGGGGGGCTCAATGAAGCTTGATGCGCGGTCGGTAGGTGCGGTCGAGCATTTCCGACAGCGTGATCAGCGCCGTCTTGCGCACCCCACCCAACGCCAGCTGATGCTGCTTGTGCAGCGACCAGTACATCAGCTGCGCCAGCCGCCCTTCGATGAAGAGGCTGCCGCGCGTCAGGCTGCCCATCAGGCTGCCGACCGAGGAATATTCCGACAGCGACACCAGCGAGCCCTGGTCGCGGAAGACGAACGGCGTGACCGGCTCGCCCTGCATCAGCCTGGGCAACGCGCGCACCAGGTACATCGCCTGCTGGTACGCCGCCTGCGCACGTGGCGGCACCCAGGTGCCGTCGGGCTGCTGGCAGGCCGCGCAGTCGCCGAAGGCGTAGATGCTCGGGTCCTGCGTGGTCTGCAGGTTGCCGTTGACCACCAGCTGGTTGAGACGGTTCGTCTCCAGCGGCTTCTCACCCCCCAGCGTCTTCAGGAAGTCGGCTGCCTTCACCCCCGCCGCCCACACCGTGAGCGTGGAGCCGATCACCTTGCCGCTCGCCATCTTGAGCCCGTTGGCCGTGACCTCCACCACCTTCTCGTTGGTGTGCACCTCGATCGCGAGCTTGCGCAGTTCGCGCACTGCCGATTCGCTCAGGCGCTCGGGCAGTTGCGACAGCAGGCGCGGGGCCGCTTCCACCAGCACGATCTGAAGATCCTTCTCGGGGTGGATGTGGTCGAGGCCGAAGTTGGCCAGCACCCGCGCCGCCGCATGCAGCTCGGCGGCCAGCTCCACGCCCGTCGCGCCGCCGCCGACGATGGCGACCGTGAGGCGCCCGCTACCGGGCACACGCGGCACGCTTTGCGCGCGGATGCATTCGTTGATGAGCCGGTTGTTGAAGCGCTTGGCTGCCTGCGGGCTGTCAAGCTTGATGGTGTGCTCGGCGGCGCCCAGCGTGCCGAAGTCGTTGGTCTGGCTGCCGATCGCGATCACCAGCGTGTCGTAGCCGATCTCTTGCGCCGGCGTGATCTCCATGCCGGTTTCGTCGTAACTCGCGGCGAGCTGCACCGTCTTCTTCGCGCGGTCCACCCCCACCAGGCTGCCCAGGCGGAAGCGGAAGCAGTTCCAGCGCGCCTGCGCGAGGAACTCGATCTCTTCGGCATGGGTGTCGAAGCTGCCGGCGGCCAGCTGGTGCAGCAGCGGCTTCCACACATGGGTGCGGGCCGAATCGACCAGCGTGACCTCGGCCAGCTTCTTCTTGCCCAGCTTCTTGCCAAGCTGGGTGGCAAGCGCGAGCCCACCGGCCCCACCGCCCACGATCACGATCCGATGCATCCCTTGGAACCTTTGTGTGCTTTGTTGTCGACTGCCGCACCTTCAGAGAATCAAGGGCCGCGGACAGCGCGCTGGATGATATCTGCCGAACGATCGTGCCTTTTTGGGGCAGCCCCTCAATCGAGCGTCTGGCGATAGCGGGCCAGCGCCACCGCCCCGGCCACGAGCATGAAGAGTGCGATCGGCCACAGCTCAGGCAGGATCTGTGCCGCCTCGTTGCCCTTGAGCAGGATGCCGCGTACCACCCGCAGGAAGTGCGTGAGTGGCAGCGCCTCGCCGATCCATTGCGCCCAGCGGGGCATGCCGCGGAAGGGGAACATGAAGCCGGTCAGCAGCATCGAGGGCAGGAAGAAGAAAAACGTGAGCTGCATCGCCTGCAACTGGCTCCTGGCGATGGTCGAGAAGGTAAAACCGACCGCGAGATTTGCCGCGATGAAGAGCACCAGTACCGATGACAGGAGCCAGAGGCTGCCCACCATCGGCACATCGAACAGCAGCCGCGCCACCACCAGCACCACCGCCACCTGCACATAGCCGATGAGGATGTAGGGCGCGATCTTGCCAAGCATCACCTCCAGTGGCGTCGCAGGGGTGGCGAGCAGGTTTTCCATCGTGCCGCGCTCGCGCTCGCGCGTCATCGCGAGCGAGGTCATCATCACCATGGTCATCGTGAGGATCACGCCGATGAGTCCCGGCACCACGTTGTAGGCCGTCACACCCTCGGGGTTGTAGCGGCGCTGCACGCGCAGGTCGAAAGGCGTCTCGGCGGGGCGCAGCGCCGCGTGGGGGCCGGTCAGGTCGCGCGTCAGGCTTTGCCGGCCGATCTGCGCGAGCGCAGCGATCGCGTTGCCGGTGGCCGCGGGGTCGGTCGCATCGGCGGCGAGCAGCATCGCCGGCTTGTCGCCGCGCAGCAGGCGGCGCGTGAAGTCGCTCGGCACGACGAGCACGAACTGCACCCGGCCTTGCGCCAGCAGCTCGTCGGCCTGCTGCACGGTGGCCGGGCGATGCGTCACCTCGAAGTAGCCCGAGTTCTCAAGCCCCGCGACGAAGCTGCGGGTGTGTTCGCTCTGGTCCATCACCACCACCGCGAGCGGCAGGTGCTTGGGGTCGCTGTTGATGGCAAAGCCGAAGAGGATGAGCTGCACGATCGGCACCGCAACCATCATCCCGAAGGTGAGCCGGTCGCGGCGCACCTGGCGCAGCTCCTTCAGGAGGATGGCGATCAGGCGAGCCCAGCTCATGACGGCACCGCGAAGTTGTCTTGCGCCTGCTGCATGAGCGCGATGAACACGTCTTCGAGGCTGGGCTCGATGGGCGTGATGTGCAGGTGCTGCCCGGCGAGCGCCGCAGTCGCGGCGTTCAAGGCCAGTTCACTGTCAGCGCTCACGTGCAGCGTCGCACCGAACGGCGCCACGGTGCGGATGCCGGGCGCCGCACGCAGCCGATGGGCCACCTCGACCAGCCCTTCGCCGCTGATCGCCCAGGTGACGAGGCCCGCCCCCGCGATGACCTCGGCCACCGTGCCGCGCGTGAGCAGGCGGCCGTAGGAGATGTAGGCGAGTTCGTGGCAACGCTCGGCCTCGTCCATGTAGTGCGTGGAAACGAGCACGGTGAGGCCGCCGGCGGCAAGCTCGTGGATCTGGTCCCAGAAATCGCGGCGCGCGGCCGGGTCGACGCCCGCCGTCGGCTCGTCGAGCAGCAGCAGCTGCGGCGAGTGGATGAGGCATGCCGCGAGCGCCAAGCGCTGCTTCCAGCCGCCCGAGAGCGAGCCGGCGAGCTGCTGCGTGCGGGTGGTGAGGCCCAGCCGCTCCAGCGTGTCGGCCACCTTGCGGCGCCGGTCGGCCACCCCGTAGACACGCGCGATGAAGTCGAGGTTCTCGTCGATGCTGAGGTCTTCGTAGAGGCCGAAGCGCTGCGTCATGTAGCCGACCTCGCGCTTGATCTTCAGTGCGTCGCGGCGGATGTCGTACCCGAGGCAGCTGCCCTCCCCTTCGTCGGGTGTGAGCAAGCCGCACAGCATGCGGATCGTCGTCGTCTTGCCGCTGCCGTTCGGCCCGAGGAAGCCGTAGATGCGGCCGCGTGGCACGCGCATGTCAAAGTGGTTGACGACGACGCGGTCGCCGAAGCGCTTCGTCAGCCCGCGCACGTCGATGACGGGGGCGTCGTTCACAGGTGAACGTCCAGCGGCTGGCCGGGGTGGAGCCGCTTCGCGTCGTCGGGCGACGTGGGCCGTGCCTCCACCATGAACACCAGCGACGCGCGGTTCTCCTTGCTGTAGATGAGCGGCGAGGTGAACTCGGCCTCGCGGGCGATGTAGCTCACGCGGGCGTTGATCGGTGCCGGGCAGCCGTCGCAATGCAGCCTCACCGCCTGCCCGAGCTGCAGGCGGCCGAGCACCGTCTCGGGCACGAAGAAGCGCGCCTTCACCTGCGACGGCGGCAGCAGCGTCAGCACCGGGCTGCCTTGCGGCACCCACTCGCCTTCGCGAAATAGCACGTCGATCACGTCACCGGCGGCCGGCATGCGCTGCGTCTTTTGCTGCACACGCCAGTCGGCCTGCGCAAGCTGCGCCTTGGCGGCGAGCACTTCCTGTTGTGCCGCCGCAATCTCTTGCGCCCGGCTGCCCTGGCCGGCGAGGCGGACCTGCGCATTCAGCTCGTTCACGCGCGCCTGGTCGCGGGCGACCGCAGTGCGCGCTGCGTCGAGGCTGGCGGGCGAGCTGAAGTTCTGCGCGACCAGCTCCTGGGCCCGCACGAGTTCGCGCGTCGACAGGTTGAGCGCCGCCTGCGCCTGCGCGAGCTGGGCGCGCAAGGCCGCCACCTCGTCGGGCCGTTTGCCGGACTGCAGGTTGCCCAGCTGCTGCTCGGCGCGGCGCACGCGGGCCTGCGCCTCTTCTCGCGCCGAGCGCTCGCTGTCTTGCTCGAGCACGAAGGCCGGTGCACTCGCGGCAACCGCATCGCCACGCTGCACGTGCAGCTTGACGAGCGTGCCGCTGATGGGAGCGGCCAGGCGCACGCTCTCGCCTTCGGCATACCCCGGAAAGCCCGCCGGCGCCGAGGCCGTGCAGGCCGCGATGGCGCCCATTGCCACGCCGCTCGAAAGGTGTCTCAAGAGCCATGTCATGGTGAACCTCCTCATGCAGCAAGGCCACGCAATGCGTAGTCGATGCGCCGCGCCACCGCGGCATCCGAAAGCACATGGCGCTCGATCGCGGCCACCGCCGCCTCGGGCGCCCGAGACTGCAGCGCACCGCCGATCAATACCGGCGCGCCCACCGCGCCGGCCAGGAAGGCGATCACTTCCGGCGGCGGCGCCTTGACGATCAAGCCCTCGCGCTGCGCCTGCGCCACGAGCCCCGCGACCACCGCCACGTGCCGCGGCAGGTTGGCGCGGAAGAACTCGATCACGGCCATCTCGCCCGCCATGGCATCGGCGGCCATGCGCAACAAGAGCGGGTGCTGTTCGCGGCCGAAACGGGCCAGGACCGCCACCACCGCGCGCAGGTTGTCGAGCACCGGGCGCTTCGGGTCCACCTTGAGGGTGAGCGCCGAGAACATCTCTTCGTAGACCCGCTGCAGCACGGCGCGGATGAAGGTGTCCTTGTTCTTGAAGTGGTAGTGAAACATGCCGAGGTTCACCCCGGCGTGCTCGGCGAGCTTGCGCACCGACAGGCCGGCACAGCCAGTCTGCGGCAACAGCGCGAGGCCGGCATCGAGCAGGAGCTGGTCAACGTTCTGGGAAGGGCGTGGCATGTCGTTACTATACGAACGTATAGTTATCGACGCAAGAGCCCCTGTGCCGGCAGGGGCCAAGCCAGGTTCAGGCGTCGGGAGCAGCGGGCCGCGTGCGCCGGAACTCGGTGGGGGTGGTGCCGAAGGCCTCGCGGAACGCGCGGTTGAACGGGCCGATGCTGGCGAAGCCGGCCTCCATCGCGATCGTCAGCACCGGCAGGTGGGCATGCGCCGGGTCGCGCAGGCGTTCGGCGGCTTCACGCAGGCGGAAGTGGTTGAGGAAGGCGGCGAAGTTCTTGAAGCCGAGGTGGCCGTTGATGACGCTGCGCAGCCGGTGCTCGGGCAGCTCGACGAGGCCGGCCAGCTCGCCGATGCCCAGGCCGTGGCGGCGGTACAGCGCCTCGCGCTGCACCACCTGCAGCACCTGCTCGGCCTGGCGTGCGGCGAGCGCCTGGTTGACGCCGCTGCGGTGCGCGCCGACGGCCTGCAGATCCTGCCGGGCCGAGGGCTCGGGCGAGCGCGACACCTGCAGCACCCGCCACAGGGGGCTCGGCTGCCCGACGGCCAGCGCCAGCCAGACGAGCTTGAACAAGACCTGCACCCCGATGAAGACCGCGGCCACCTCGACCGGCGCCTGCTTGCGCAGTCCCACGGCCCAGACACTCAGCGCCAGCAGCACGTAGACGAGGCATGCCGCAGCTAGCACCGCACGCAGGCGGCGGCGATGTTCATCGAGGTCGTCGCGGCGGCCCCGCAGCAGCTGCCACAGCGCGTGGGCGGCAAAGCCCCCGAGCAGCGCTCCCAGGAGCCCCGTCCACAGCGGGCGCAGCCCCGGCCATACGATGGCGACCCACGCCAGCACCGCCACCGCCGCACACCCTGCAAGCGCCGGCCGCCACGGCAGCGCCCCTTCGAAGAACGCCCGCAGCACCAGCCAGAGGATCGGTGCGCCGAAGCACGCGGCGGCCCGCAGCGCCCACCGCAGCGTGTCGCTGGCCGACACCACCGCCGGCAGCGGCAGCAGGCTGTAGGCCGCCCCGCTCAGGGCCAGGAGCGCGATGGCCAGCGACAGCCCGCGCGGCACGCCGGGCATCGCGACCATCGCCACACCCACCGCCACCGACAAGGCCACGGAGGCGCCGATCAGCAGCGTGAGCAGTTCGATCGAAGACATGCGGGTGTGGGCGCTGACGAAACCGGGGCGATTCTAGAAAGCTGCCCTTTTTCGAAAGACGGCCAGCAACCGTTCAAACGCGGCCAGACAGCACCCGTGCCGCCGCGCACCCTGCAGGCCTCTTCACAACACGCACCGAGGTTTTAGTCATGGCATGGGGACTTCTCACCTTGGCCGGCCTGTTCGGCGGCTACGCACTGGTGGACACACCGGCAACCCATCTCCAGGAGTTCGGGCTCGACCGCTTCGAGCCTCTGCACGCCGACCGTCAGATCCACCTGACCAACGCCCACGCCGTGCTGCGCGAAAAGCAGACGGCAGGCGGCGCGCTCAGCCTGCGCCTCGGACTGGTCGCACAACATGCGCGGGGCGAGATCACGCAGCTCACCGACTCCCTCTCGCAGCAGACGCTGGACAGCCCAGGTACCGGCCTTGGCCTCTGCGCCGAGGCCCGGCTGCGGCTCTGGGGTGGGCTGCACCTGGATGCGAGCGCAGCGCCCATGCTCTACGACCGCCGCTTCCCAGCGGGCGGCACACACTACAACGGCATGTTCCAGGCCGGCCCGTCGTTCAGCTGGCCGATGGGCACGGGCCGCTGGACGATCGGCGCGCGCTGGCTGCACATCTCCAACGGCCGCGGCCTCGGCCCCGACAACCCGTCAACCGAAGGGCGGGGGCTGGTGCTGCGCTACCAGCTCCCGCTCTGAGCTGCCTCCGTTGGCGTTCAGTTGGCGAACGCCGCGATGCCCGTCTGCGCCCGGCCGAGGATCAGCGCGTGCACATCGTGCGTGCCCTCGTAGGTGTTGACCACCTCGAGGTTGACGAGGTGGCGGGCCACGCCGAACTCGTCGCTGATGCCGTTGCCGCCCATCATGTCGCGCGCCAGGCGGGCGATGTCGAGGCTCTTGCCGCAGGAGTTGCGCTTCATGATCGAGGTGATCTCGACCGCCGCCGTGCCTTCGTCCTTCATGCGGCCGAGGCGCAGGCAGCCTTGCAGGCCGAGCGTGATCTCGGTCTGCATGTCGGCCAGCTTCTTCTGGATCAGCTGGTTGGCGGCCAGCGGGCGGCCGAACTGCTTGCGGTCGAGCACGTACTGGCGGGCGCGGTGCCAGCAGTCTTCGGCGGCACCGAGCGCACCCCAGGCGATGCCGTAGCGCGCGCTGTTGAGGCAGGTGAACGGGCCCTTCAGGCCACGCACCTCGGGGAAGGCGTTCTCTTCGGGGCAGAACACGTTGTCCATCACGATCTCGCCGGTGATCGAGGCGCGCAGGCCGACCTTGCCGTGCACGGCCGGGGCGCTGAGGCCCTTCCAGCCCTTCTCGAGCACGAAGCCGCGGATCGCGCCTTCATCGTCTTTCGCCCACACCACGAACACGTCGGCGATCGGGCTGTTGCTGATCCACATCTTGGCGCCGGTGAGGCTGTAGCCGCCAGCCACCTTCTTCGCACGCGTCACCATGCTGCCGGGGTCGGAGCCGTGGTCAGGTTCGGTCAAACCGAAGCAGCCGATCCACTGGCCACTCGCGAGCTTGGGCAGGTACTTCTGCTTGGTCGCGACGTTTCCGAACTCGTTGATGGGCACCATCACGAGCGAGCTTTGCACGCTCATCATCGAGCGGTAGCCCGAGTCGACACGCTCGACTTCGCGGGCGATCAGGCCGTAGCAGACGTAGTTGAGCGCGGCGCCACCGTACTCTTCGGGGATCGTCGGGCCGAGCAGGCCCAGTTCACCCATCTCACGAAAGATCGACGGGTCGGTCTTCTCGTGGCGGAAGGCTTCGAGCACACGCGGCGCGAGCTTGCCCTGGCAGTAGTCGCGAGCGGCGTCGCGGATCTGGCGTTCGTCACTGGTGAGCTGCTGGTCGAGCAGCAAGGGGTCGTCCCACTGGAATGCGGCTTTGTTGGCCATGGCGCTGTCTCCTGTCGTCAAGCTGCGAGCGGAATGCCGCGCTGGGTGAGCGCTGCAAATCGTTGAAGGTGTGTGTCAGTGTCACCGAAGCTGAGTTCGATCGCCATCAGCCGCTTGAAGAAGTGGCTGACGTTGGCTCTTCGGTCATGCCCATGCCGCCATGCAGCTGCACGGCCTGCTGGCCGATGAACCGGCAGGCGTTGCCGATCACCACCTTGGCCGCCGAGAGGGTCTTGTGGCGCTGGGTGTCGTCGGCCACGTTGCAGTGCATCGCCGCGAGGTAGGCCATCGAGCGCGACTGCTCCAGGTGCAGGAGCATGTCGGCCGTGCGGTGCTGCAGCGCCTGGAAACGGCCGATGGGCTGGCCGAACTGCTGGCGGGTCTTGAGGTAGTCGATGGTGGCGTTGACAGTGGCCTCCATCACGCCCAGCGCTTCGGCACAGAGGGCGGCGAGGCCGATGTCGAGGGCACGATCAATCGCGGCGGTGGCACTGGTCGTGGGGGCACCGAGCAATGAGGACGCAGGCACCTTCACATCGGCGAGCACCAGGTCGGCGGCACGGCGGCCATCGAGGGTCTTGAAGGCCTTGAGCGTGAGCCCCGGCGTGCCCGGCGCAACGCGGAACACGGCTACCCCGTTCGCATCACCCGGCTGGCCGCTCACACGCGCTGAGACCAGCAATTCGTCGGCGGCGGGTGCCAACGAAACGACGGCCTTGTGGCCGTTGAGCACGTAGCCGTCGGCACTCTTCTTCGCGCTCGTCTCCACCCACACCGGCTGACCACGGCCGGCGGCTTCGCCGTGCGCGAGCACGACGATGCGTTCGCCGCTGCCCATCGCGGGCAGCAGTTCGGCGCGCTGCTCGGGCGATGCGAAATCGCGCACCAGCGCGGTCGCGATCACGGCGCTGTCGAGCAGCGGCTCGCAGAGCATGGCCGGGCCGGCCGACTGCATCGCAAGCAGCGTTTCGATCGGGCCGTAGCCCAGGCCGCCGTCGGCCTCGGGGATGTTCATCGCCAGCACGCCGAGATCGGCCAGGCCTTGCCAGACCTCGCGGCTCCAGCCCTCGGCTGTCTTCAGGATCTTGTGGCGGCGATCGAAGCTGTAGTCGCCCTGCACGAAGCGAGAGATGGCGTCTTGCAGCTGCTGCTGCTCTTCGCTGAAGGAAAAGTCCATGGTGGCCTCTTACAGCCCCAGCAGCTGCTGGGAAATGATGTTCTTCTGGATCTCGTTGGAGCCGCCGAAGATCGAGAGCTTGCGCATGTTGCAGTAGTGCGCGCCCAGGCCGGCGGCGTAGCGCGGGCCGATGTCACCCTCTTCGTCGCTCTCGGATTCGGCCTTGTAGGGCAGCGCATACGGGCCGACGGCGGCCACCAGCAGCTCGGTGATCGCCTGCTGAATCTCGGTGCCCTTGATCTTCAAGATCGACGCGGCTGGGCCAGGGGCCTTCTCGTTGGCTTCGTCGGAAAGCACGCGCAGGTTGGTCATCTCCAGCGCGAGCAAATCGATCTCGATCTGCGCGATCTTCGCGGCGAAGAGCGGGTCTTCCAGCAGCGGCTTGCCGTTCTTCTGCTCGGTGGCCGCGACGCGCTTCAGCCGCTCGATCTCGCGCTTGCTGATGCCGATGCCGGCGATGTTGCTGCGCTCGTGGCCGAGCAGGAACTTGGCATACGTCCAGCCCTTGTTCTCTTCGCCGATCAGGTTCTCGGCCGGCACACGCACGTTCTCGAACCAGACCTCGTTGACCTCGTGCGCGCCGTCGAGCGTGATGATCGGCCGCACGGTGATGCCGGGCGACTTCATGTCGATGAGCAGGAAGCTGATGCCGCGCTGCGCCTTGGCCTGCGGGTCCGTGCGCACCAGGCAGAAGATCCAGTCGGCGTGCTGGCCGAGGGTTGTCCAGGTCTTCTGGCCGTTGACGATGAAGTGGTCGCCATCCTTGTCGAGGCCACGCACCGCGCGGGTCTTGAGCGAGGCAAGATCGGAGCCGGAGCCCGGCTCCGAGTAGCCCTGGCACCACCACTTCCGTGCGGACGAGATGTCGGGCAGGAAGCGCTTCTGCTGCTCGGGCGAACCGAAGGCCATGATCACCGGCGCCACCATCTTGATGCCGAAGGGGATGAGCCGCGGCGCACCGGCGGCTGCGCATTCCTCTTCGAAGATGTACTGCTGCACCGCGTTCCAGCCCGGGCCGCCGTGCTCCTTGGGCCAACCGGGGCCGCCCCAGCCCCGCTCGTGCAGCGTGCGCTGCCACATCACATGGTCGTCACGCGTCAGGCGAAGGCTGTTGACCACCTTATGGCGTAGCGAGGCGGGCAGCTTCTCGCGCACGAAGGCGCGCACCTCCTCGCGAAAGGCTTGTTCTTCGGGGGTGAAGGTCAGGTCCATGCAGGCTCTCTCGGGCGGAACAGCACGGCCGCCGGGGGCTTGCACCCCATCACGCAATGTGCTGCAATGCGGAACTAAATTCCGCAAATGAAAACAGAGAGGGGATTGTTCATTCTCCTGAGCAGACTTGTCAACTTGCGGTCTTTACCAAGGTAAAACGATTCACCACCCATGATGGCGCCCTGGGTCCCGCCCCCGAAGCAGGGTGGACTGGGGAATGCCAGATGCTCCAGTTTGTGGATTTGTGTTCCACTTTGGACGCTTTTGCACGGATCAATGGAAACGATGGACACACTCACCAAGAACGCCCGCATCGAGCGCAGCCGCGTCAGCCCCAAACCCAAGGAAGACCGCCACTTCGTGACGGCGCTGGCACGCGGACTGGAGGTGCTGGCCTGCTTCCGCTCCGGCGACAAGGCCCTGGGCAACCAGGAGATCGCCACCCGCTGCCGCCTGCCCAAATCGACGGTGTCGCGGCTGACGTCCACGCTCACCAAGCTCGGCTACCTGATCCAGGTGGAAGAGAGCGGCAAATACCGCCTCGGCACGGCCACCCTCTCGCTCGGCAGTGCGATGCTGGCCCGGCTCGACGTGCGCCAGATCGCCCGGCCCATGATGCAGGAGCTGGCCGATGCGTCGCGCTCGATGGTCTCGCTCGGCACGCGCGACCGGCTGTCGATGATCTACGTGGAGAACTGCCGCAGTTCGGCGGCGCTCACCTTGAGCCTCGATGTCGGCTCGCGTATCCCGGTCGCCACCTCGGCCATCGGCCGCGCCTGGCTGGCCGCGATCTCCGAGCGCGAGCGGCAGGACGTGATGGAGCGCGTGCAGGAGCTCGACGAGGTCGCCTGGCCCGACATCCGCGACGGCATCAACCGCGCGATGGACGAATACGCCACCCTGGGCGTCACCTGCTCCTTTGGCGACTGGCAGAAAGACGTGAACGGCATCGCCCGTGCCTTCCAGCCGGGCGGCGGGCTGCCGCCGATGGCCATCAACTGCGGTGGGCCGTCGTTCAACCTGTCGAAGGAATTCCTGCTGAACGAAGTGCGGCCGCGCCTGATCGACATGGTCACCCGGCTCGAGACCTCGCTGCTGCGCTGAGGAGGCGCGGCTTCAGTTCGACAGCATCACCTCAATAGCGCGAGGCGCTGCCGCCCTGCGAGGCGCCGTTGCGTCGCGCCCCGGTGGCGGGGTCGATATTCGCTGCCGCGGCCAGCCCGCGGCGCACGCCCTTTTCGAGCTGGGTCGCGCTGATCGGCTTGACCCAGTATTCGTAGGCCCCGAGGCTCATGGCCTTGAGGATGTCCATCGACAGGTGGTCGGCCGTCAGCAGCGCCACCTTCAGGCCCTGCGATATCTCCACGTTCAGCGCCCGCACCACTTCCAGGCCGCCGGTGTCGGGCAGGTGCATGTCGAGCAAGACGAGCTGCGGGTGTTCGCTGCGCACCTTCTCGACCCCCTCGGCGCCGGTCGCCGCACGGAGGAGCTGCACGCCGGGCAGCGTGGCCGCGAGCTGGGCCTGCACGAGCAGGAAGTTCAGGTCCTGGTCTTCGATGTAAAGGACGGTGCCCTGGGGTTCGGGGCCGGTCACACGCGCGTCGTCCATGGGGAGGCTGTTTCTTGTTGCAGTGCACCAAGCATAGAACTCGCAAGGCGGAGCACAAGCCCAACTGACGCACGGAAGAGGGTTTTGGGGTCCAGCTCGTTGTAATTATTAATTTTTAAGACTAGAGTGAGGCCCATCGCTCGCCGCCGGAACCTGCTGGTACGCCATGGTCGATGTCACGCCTCTTCGCCGTTCTTCGCTTCATGAGGAAGTGGCTACTCGCCTTCGGCACATGGTGTTCGAGCGGCAGCTGGCGCCCGGCGACTGGATCGACGAGCTGGCGCTGGCCCAGCAGTGGCAGATCAGCCGCACCCCCTTGCGCGAGGCCTTGAAAGTCTTGGCGGCCGAGGGCCTGGTGGAGCTGGTGCCTCGCCAGGGCTGCCGCGTCACCGCCATGTCGGAGGACGACGCCGACGAGCTGTTCCCGGTGATGGCGTTGCTGGAAGGCCGCTGCGCCTTCGAGGCGGTGCGCAAGTCCACGCCGGCCGCCATCGCCCGCCTGCGCCAGCTGCACGAGGCGCTGGAACGCCATGCCGCCGCGCACGACATCGACGGCTACTACCGCGCCAACCACGATTTCCACAGCACGGTGCAGGCCCTGGCCGACAACCGCTGGCTCGACCGCGCCACCAACGAGCTGCGCAAGTTCCTGCGCCTCCTGCGCGGGCGCCAGCTCAACTGGCCGGGCCGCATCGAAGACTCGATCAACGAGCACCGGGTGCTGATGGCGGCCTTCGAGCAGCGCGATGCGGCGCGCGCCGAACGCCTGATGCACGACCACCTGATGGCGCAGCTCGCCGCCCTGAAAGCGATGCGCGCGCACGAGCAGGCGGCGAGTCAACATCTGCAAGAGGCCCAGCACCATGCTTGAGGAACTGAAGTCCGCCGCACGCCGCGCCAACGATGGCCGCCTGCTGCGCAGCCTGATGCTCGACTGCCACCGCCTGCTGTCCGAACGCGGCGAAGCCAACAGCGTGGCCATCGCACGCCAACTGGTGTCGCGCTTCAGCGCCCTGCCCGAGGAGCAGCAGGCCGGCTTCTTCGACAAGCTCTCCACCGACTTCAGCCCCGACCCGCAGGCCGTCCTCAACGTGGCCCAGGCCTACGCGCAGGAGCCCACGCCCGAGAACCTGATCCGCCTCACGCGCCTGGC
Organism: Rhizobacter sp. J219; assembly: GCF_024700055.1. Lineage (GTDB taxonomy): Bacteria > Pseudomonadota > Gammaproteobacteria > Burkholderiales > Burkholderiaceae_C > Rhizobacter. The sequence continues at coordinate 4,599,647 of NZ_JAJOND010000001.1, read as the reverse complement.
CGAGCCGCCGCGCCAGGAGCTGCTGAGACGCATCAACCGCACGCCCGGCGGCACGGCGCAGATCGTCGCGATGCGGCGCAAGCTCTTGTCGCGCCTGCCGGCGCAACCGGGCCTGAGCGCGCTCGAGAGCGACTTCCACCACCTGCTCTCGTCGTGGTTCAACCCCGGCTTTCTGCAGATGCAGCAGGTCGACTGGCGCTCGCCCGCCGAGTTGCTCGAGCAGATCATCCGCCACGAGGCGGTACACGAGATCGACGGCTGGGACGACCTGCGCCGCCGCCTGCAGCCCGACCGGCGCTGCTTCGCGTTCTTCCACCCGCAGCTGCCCAACGAGCCGCTGATCTTCGTGGAGGTGGCGCTGGTGCCCGAGATGCCCGATGCGATCGCACCCTTGATCGACAAACGCGCGCAGCCGCTGCCACCGAGCGATTTCAAGGTCGCGGCCTTCTACTCCATCAGCAACTGCCAGCCGGGCCTGCGCGGCGTGTCGCTCGGCAACTTCCTCATCAAGCGGGTGGCCGAGCAGCTGCAGCGCGAGCTGCCGCAGATCCGCCGCTACTGCACGCTCTCGCCCATCCCCGGTTTTGCGAAGTGGCTGCAGGCCGGCACACCACCGCCCGAGGGCGTGAAGCGCGCCGTGGCCGAGCGACTGGCCGAGGCCCGCGCGCTGCTGCTCAAGGCCACCGGCAACGACCTCGCAACGCTCGCCAGCGCCGCCCGTCTGCAGGCGCTCGACGAGCCCGAGCGCGAGGCCCTGTCGCGGCTGTGCGCTTCGTACCTCGTGCATCACAGCGCCACGCCACAGGGCGACGCAGTGGCGCGCTTCCACCTCGACAACGGCGCGCGCCTGGAGCGGCTCAACCCCTTGGGCGACCTGTCGCGCAAGGGGTTGAAGCAGTCGTTCGGCATGATGGTCAATTACCTCTACGACCTGCAAAAGGTCGAGGCCAGCCACGAGCAATTCGTGCACGGCGAGGTGGCGCACTCGCGCGCCGTCGCCGCGTTGATTTGATCTCTCTCACAACCACACCCAGGAGACGACGATGACCCACCCCGAGCACCCCGCGCTGCGCCGCCGCCAGATCACCCTCGGCACGCTCGGCGCCACCGCACTGCTGGCCGCGCCGTTCGTGCGCGCGCAATCGGCCGGCTGGCCCAACCGGCCGGTGACCATCGTCGTGCCCTTCCCGGCCGGCGGCGGCACCGATGCATTCGCCCGCCCGCTGACGGCGGTGATGACGCGCAACGTCGGCAAGCAGTTCATCATCGACAACAAGGGCGGGGCCGGCGGTACCGTGGGCGCGACCGTCGCCTCGAAGGCCGCCCCCGATGGCTACACCTTCTTCATGGGCGCGGTGCACCACGCCATCGCCCCGGCCATGTACCCCAAGCTCGACTACAACATCGAGACCGATTTCATCCCGGTGGGGCTCGTCTCCAGCGTGCCGCAGGTGATCGTGGTCAACCCGCAGCGTGTGCCGGTGAACGACCTCCAGGGCTTCCTCGAGTACGTGCGCAAGAACCCGGCCAAGCTCAACTACGGCTCGGCCGGCAACGGCACCTCGCACCACCTGGCGGGCGAACTCTTCAAGCTGCAGACCAAGACCTTCATCACCCACATCCCCTACCGCGGTGCGGGCCCGGCGCTGCAGGACCTGATCGCCGGCCAGGTCGACCTGATGTTCGACGGCCTCGGCTCCTCGGCCGCGCACATCAAGGGCGGCCGCATCAAGGCCCTCGCGGTGGCGAGCGACAAACGCGCCCCCGGCTTCCCCGACGTGCCGACCAGCGGCGAAGGCGGCGTGCCCACCTACCAGGTCGCCACCTGGTACGGCCTGTGGGCACCCAAGGGCACACCGAAGGAGCTGGTGGACGCGATGCGCGCCGAGATGCAGAAGGCCCTGCAATCCGACGAACTGAAGAAGACCTGGACCGGTCTCGGCACCGACACGCCCAACCTCTACGGCGACGCCTTCGGCCGCTTCGTGAGCGCGGAAGTGAAGCGCTGGGGCGAGGTGGTGAAGAAGTCCGGTGCCACCCTTGAATGAAGACGCCAGACCTAGAACCTGACATGAGCCACAACTCCAACATCTTTGCCGCGATCCGCGGCGGCTTTCCAGATGACCTCGACCGCACGGCGATCGAGACGCTCGACACGCCAGGCTTCTACACCTGGCGTGACCTCGAACGTGGCAGCGCCATGCTCGCCAACCTGCTGGCCTCGCTCAACCTGCCCGACGGCAGCCGCGTGGCGGTGCAGACCGAAAAATCGGTCGAGGGGCTGATGCTGTACCTCGCGGTGCTGCGCGCCGGCTTCGTCTACCTGCCGCTCAACACCGCCTACCAGGCCGCCGAGATCGAGTACTTCATCGGCAACGCCGAGCCCGCGGTGGTGGTGTGCGGCAGCAAGAACTTCGGCTGGATCAGCCAGATCGCGTTCAAGGCTGGCACCACCCACGTCTACACCCTCGACGACGACCGCAGCGGCAGCCTGCTCGCCCGCGCCGCGCACCACAGCGACCGCCACACGCCGGTGCAGCGCTCGGCCGACGACCTGGCCTGCATCCTCTACACGAGCGGCACCACCGGGCGCAGCAAGGGAGCGATGCTGACGCACGGCAACATCCTGTCCAACACGCTGACGCTCAAGGACTACTGGAGCTGGCAGCAGGGCCGCGACGTGCTGATCCACGCCCTGCCGCTCTTCCACGTGCACGGCCTCTTCGTCGCCGCGCAGGCCGCCCTCATCAGCGGCAGCAAGATGCTGTGGCTTTCGAAGTTCGACCCCAAGCTCGTCGTCTCACGCCTGCCCGAGGCCACCGTCTTCATGGGCGTGCCCACGCTGTACGTGCGCCTGCTGGCCGAGCCGGGGCTCACCCGCGATGCCTGCAGGAACATGCGCCTTTTCACTGCCGGCTCGGCACCGCTCCTGATCGAGACCTTCAACGAATGGCGTGAGCGCACCGGCCACACCATCGTCGAGCGCTACGGCATGAGCGAGACCTCGATCCTCACCTCCAACCCCTACCGCGCCGAGGATGGCGAGCGCCGCGGCGGCACGGTGGGCTTTCCGCTGCCCGGCGTGTCGCTGCGCGTGCGCGATGACCAGGGCCAGGACCTGCCGGTGGGCGAGGTCGGCGGTATCCAGGTGAAGGGCGCGAACGTCTTCGCCGGCTACTGGCGCATGCCCGAGAAGACGAAGGAAGAGTTCACCGCCGACGGCTGGTTCAAGACCGGCGACGTGGGCCGCATCGACGAACGCGGCTACGTCACCATCGTCGGCCGCAGCAAGGACCTCATCATCTCCGGCGGCTACAACGTCTACCCGGCCGAGGTCGAAGGCTTCATCAACGAGATGCCCGGCGTGGCCGAGAGCGCGGTGGTGGGGGTGCCGCACCCCGACTTCGGCGAGGTGGGCGTGGCGCTCGTCGTGCCCAAGCCGGGCGAGACGCTCGACGATGCGGCGGTGCTTCAGGCGCTGAAGGGCCGCATCGCGAACTTCAAGGTGCCCAAGCGCGTGTTCGTGCTGAAGGAGCTGCCGCGCAACACGATGGGCAAGGTGCAGAAGAACGTGCTGCGCGACCAGCACAAAGCGCTGTTCGTCTAAGGCAAGCAGCCGTCAGAAGCCGACCTGAAGGCCGATGGAGAAGAAGTCTCCATCGCCGCCGCCGATGTTTTCGTATTCGAGGCGCAGCGCGGTGGTGTGGGTGATGTTGAAGAGCATGCCGGCGCCCAGGCCGATTTCGAGGTCGCTGTCGCTGCTGACGCCGGGGCCGCTGCGCTTCACGCGCAGGTAGTGCAGCCCGGCCTTGCCGAAGGCGGTGAACTGCGAGTTGAGCGGAAAGCGCGCCGTGCCCGAGCCGCCCAGCGACACGGCCGAGTGCTTGCGGCCCCCGGCGTAGTCTTCCGAGCCGTGGCTCACCACCTGGCCTTCCCAGCCGAAGATGGGCGTGACCTTGCCGCCGACGAAGACCTTCAGGCCGGTGCCGTAGTCGGTGCTGCCGATCGAGGCACCCGCCCACGACGGCGCGAACGATTGGGCCGATGCCGGGCCGGCCGCCAGCAGGCCGGCCGTGATCAGCGTGGTCAGGGTGGAGAAAGCGAGCGAAATCTTGTTCATGTGTGTGACTCCTGGGAAACCGCCGCACGGTCGACCTGACCGCGGCGAACGGCAAGCTTACGCACGCCACGCCTACAACCCGGCACAAAGCCCCGGCAGACCACGCGGCGGCGTTGGCCGCCCGCCACTCCTCGTAAGCAGACGCATCCCCGCGTGACACGCGGCAACCGCTGCAGCCACCTTCGCCCGTGAGAGCGCGTAACAACCTGGTGCAGACACCGCGTCGCCCGCGCGATGAAATCCGTGCACCGACGATCCCCGGGCGCGCTGCGCCGCTCGCATGAACTTCCTCGAACGCATTCCCACCCGCTGGTTGCTGACTGGCGCGGCCTTCGCCTGCGTCTTGCTGTGGGCCGGCCCCGGGTGGGCGCAGACCACCGGCGACCCTGCCGCCGGGCGACTGCTCTTTGAAGACACGCCGGGCGAAACCGGCCTGTCGCAGCTCGGTGCCTGCACCAACTGCCACACCATCCACGACCGGCGCAACCGCATCGCCACCGGCGGCACTAATTCGTCGTCCACGCCGCCCTTCACGGCCGTCAGCTTCAGCAGTGCCTCCGGTCGCTTCGGGGCCGCCATCGCCGGCAACTACAGCGGGTCCATGGGCCAGTTCAGCGTGCTCGACAACACGCAGTTCCAGAACATCGCCGCCTACATCGCCGACACCCCCAAGCTGAGCGTCAACTCGCTCAGCTTCACCGCCAGCGCCATCAACACCAACACGCTGTCGCAGAACGTCGACCTCACCAACGCGGTGACCAGCGGCACGCTCACGATCACCAACGTCGCCATCTCCGGCTCCGGCGCGGCGCGTTTCAACGCCACCGCCGACACCTGCACCTCGCAGACGATCGCGGCGAGCACCCTGTCCACGCCCAGCAGCTGCCGCGTCTCGGTGCGCTTCTCGGCGCCCAACACCAGCGCCTACACCGCCTCGCTCACCCTGACCATGCGGGTGCAAGGCAGCATGACCACCTTCACCCGCGTGCTGCCCTTGAGCGGCCAGGTGGGCACCCCGCCGCCCGCCGGTGGCGGTGGTGGCGGCGATTCCGGCGGCGGTGCCCTCGGCCTCTTCTGGCTGGCCGGCTTGGCACTCGCCACCGCCGCCCTCGCGCGTCGCCCGCGCCAGACATGAGCCAGGCCGCGTGCCCGCGTTGCGGCCGCGGCTTCCACTGCGGCGTGCGCGACAGCACGCCCTGCGCCTGCGGCAGCGTCGACCTCTCGGCCGAGACGCTGCAACGGCTGCGCGAGCGCTACAGCGCTTGCCTGTGCCTGCCCTGCCTGCGCGAGGTCGCGCAGATGTCGCCTGACACGCTGCACGCCGACATGAAAAAACCGGCGCAGCCCTGAGGGCCGGCCGGCGCAACAAAAAAACCGGCACAGCCTCGTGGGCTGGCCGCACCAATAAAAAGCCGGCACAGCCTTGTCGGCTGGCCGGCGTTGCCCGAAGGCGCGGGTCGCTCTCTGGTTACTGCGACGCGGCCGAGCTGGGGGCAGAAGCGGGCGCGGAAGCCGCGGCAGGCGCGTGCGACGTGTCGATGCCGTGCTTCTCACCGCTCATGTCGATGTCGCCGCCCTTGCTGAGCAGCCACAAGGTCACCGCCGCGATCACGATGAAACCCACAACGATCTTCCACATGCTGAGTACTTCCGGGTAGTTGGTGTTGAGTCAAGACAGGGCCGGCGCGCCCGGGCGGGGCACGCCGGCCGACTTCAGGGAGAGGTCAGTCCTTGGCGTAGATGTCCACGTCCTTGGTTTCCTTGACCAGCAGCACACCGACCACGAAGGTCATCAGCGCCACGATGATCGGGTACCAGAGGCCGTTGTACATGTTGCCGGTGGCCGCCACCACCGCAAACGCGGTCGTGGGCATCAGGCCACCGAACCAGCCGTTGCCGATGTGGTACGGCAGGCTCATCGAGGTGTAGCGGATGCGCGTCGGGAAGAGCTCCACCAGCATCGCCGCGATCGGGCCGTAGACCATGGTCACGTAGATCACGAGAACCGTCAGGATGGCGACGATGCTCCACCACTGGCCGCTCATGAACGGGATCGGCGCGGCCTTGGTCGGGTAGCCCGCGGCCTTCAGCGTGTCGGTCACGTCCTTCTTGAACGCGGCGATCGACTTGACGCTGGCTTCGTCGAACTTGGAATTCACCACGGTGCCCACCGGCGAGGTGATGACCTTGTCACCGACGGTGATGGTGGCGGGGCCGGTGCCGACCTTGTTCTCATACGACACCGAGCTTTGCGCCAGGTAGCGCTTGGCGATGTCGCACGAGGTGCGGAAGTCGATCTCGCGGGCGATCGGGCTGCCCTGGAACGAGCACTCCTTCGGGTCCGCCGTCACGACGACCTGGGTCTTGGCTTGCGCCGCGGCCAGCTCGGGGTTGGCGGCCTTTGTCAGCGCACCGAAGAGCGGGAAGTAGGTGAGCGCGGCCAGCAGGCAGCCCGCCATGATGATCGGCTTGCGGCCGATCTTGTCGGACAGCGTGCCGAACACGATGAAGAACGGCGTGCCGATCAGGAGCGACACCGCGATCAGGATGTTGGCCGTCGACGGGTCGACCTTCAGCGCCTGCGTCAGGAAGAAGAGCGCGTAGAACTGGCCGGTGTACCAGACCACGGCCTGGCCGGCGGTCAGGCCGACGAGCGCCAGGATCACGATCTTCAGGTTCTTCCACTGGCCGAAGGATTCGGTCAGCGGCGCCTTGGAGGTCTTGCCCTCTTCCTTCATCTTCTTGAAGGCGGGCGATTCGTTCATCGACAGGCGGATCCACACGCTGATGGCCAGCAGGAAGATCGACACCAGGAACGGAATGCGCCAGCCCCAGTCGCCGAAGGCCTGTTCGCCCATCGCGGTGCGGGTGCCCAGGATCACCATCAGCGACAGGAAGAGACCGAGCGTCGCCGTGGTCTGGATCCACGAGGTGTAGGCGCCGCGCTTGCCGTGCGGTGCGTGTTCGGCCACGTAGGTGGCGGCACCGCCGTATTCACCGCCGAGCGCGAGGCCCTGCAGCAGGCGCAAGCCGATCAGGATGACCGGTGCGGCCACGCCGATCGAGGCATAGGTCGGCAGCACCCCCACGATGAAAGTCGCCAGACCCATGATCAGGATGGTGACCAGGAAGGTGTACTTGCGGCCGATCATGTCGCCCAGGCGGCCGAACACCAGCGCGCCGAACGGTCGCACCAGGAAGCCGGCGGCGAACGCGAGCAGCGCGAAGATGAAGGCGGATGTCGGGTCCAGGCCCGCGAAGAATTGCTTGGCGATGATGGGCGCCAGCGATCCGTACAAATAGAAGTCGTACCACTCGAACACCGTACCGAGGCTGGAGGCGAAGATGACCTTCTTCTCCTCACCAGTCATCGGCGCGCTCGATGCGCTTGCTGCTGCCATGAATATCTCCTCGTATGACGCCCCACCCGATTGATGAGGATGTGCCAGTGTCACGGCTGGCTCTGACCCCGCCCTGACGCGACGCTGATACGAAACTGACAAACTCAGGTGCAACCCTGAGTGTTCAGTTCTTCATGCGGGAAGTTCAGGGCTTGCGAGATCAGTGTTTTCTCTGAGCCGCCGCGGGGATGGCTGACACCGCCGCCCAGTCGGGGCCATCGAACCAGGGCTCGCCGCGCAGGTAGGCCGACAGCATCGGCAGCCCGTCGAGGCCCCAGAAGAGCTTGCCGTCGACCTCGACGGTGGGCACGCCGAAGAGGCCGCGCGCCGCGGCCGCGGCGGTGGCAGCTTTCAGTTCGTCCTTCACCTCGGCGCTGGCCGCATCACGCTGCGGCGCAAGGCGCTGGCTGAGCGCCTCCAGCCGCGTCGCGTCGCCCGCGTCGACCCCGCCGCGCCACACGTGGTGCAGCACCTGTTCGCAGGCCCAGCGGTTGGGCGTGCCACCGGCCGGTGCGGTGGCCAGCAGGAGGCGCAGCAGCGCAAGCGGGTTGAAGGGATGCGCCGCCGGCATCTGCAAGGGCAGCTGGAGCGAGTGGCCGAGCCAGAGCACCTGCCGGTAGGTCCAGTCGCGCTTGGGCAAGATCTCGGCCGGGCCCTTCTGCCCCCAGTGCTGCAGCAGGCCGGCGAGCAGGATGGGCTCGTAGCGCACGCTGTAGCTCAGGCCCTCCAGCACCTGCGGCAGGCGCTCGAAGGCGAGGTAGGCGAAGGGCGAGATCGGGTCGAAGCTGAAGCGCAGATGTTTCATCGGGGCGGTCCAGCGAATGACGGTGATGGGGCCTGGCGCTGCTCGATCAGGCGCCACACGGTGCGCTTGGCCTCGTCGGCCATCGTCGACCAGGCGGCGATCTCGTCGAGGGTGCGCAGGCAGCCTTCGCACAGGCCGGTCTGCGCGTTCATGCGGCACACGCTGATGCAGGGGCTTGGCACGGGGGCGGCGATCGCGGGCATGTCAGGAGGGTGTGACGTCGGCCATCGGCGCGCCGGTCATCGCCTGCAGCTGCGCCGGCGTCAGCTTGAAGACGCCATTGGGGTGGCCGGCCGCGGCCCAGATCTCGTCGAAGCGGGCCAGCTCGCGGTCGATCAGCATCACCGGCGGCGTGAGGTGGCCCACCGGCGACACACCGCCGATCGAATAGCCGGTGGCAGCCTTCACGAACTCGGCATCGGCGCGGCCCACCGGGCCGGTGAGCGCGGCCACCTTCTCCACGTCGACGCGAAGGTCGCCCGAGGTCACGACGAGCACCGGCGCGCTGTCGTGCTTGCGCTTGAAGATCACGCTCTTGGCGATCTGGCCCAGCTGCACGCCGAGGGCATCGGCGGCCTCCTGCGCAGTGCGCGCCGTCACCTCCAGGTAGACCGGTGCGTGCGGGTGACCCTTGTCAGCCAGCAGCGCGGCCACGCGGCGAAAACCTTCCGGCTTGTCGTCGAGATCGCTCATGCGTTTGCCTTCTCCCTTTTTGCCAACACCGCACGCCCCACGCGCGACACCGGTGGTCGGCCCAGCACGCCCGAGATGTAGGCCCCGGCATCGACCAGCGCATCGAGGTCGATGCCGGTCGAGATGCCAAGCCCGTTCAGCATGAAGAGCACGTCTTCGGTGGCGACATTGCCCGTCGCACCCTTCGCATACGGGCAGCCGCCGAGGCCGGCCACACTCGCATCGAAGGTGTGCACGCCCATCTCCAGACAGGCGTAGATGTTGGAGAGCGCCTGCCCGTAGGTGTCGTGGAAATGGCCGCTGACCTCGACCAGCGGGTAGTGCTTCAACGCGCGCTCCATCGCGAGCTGCACCTTGCGCGGCGTGCCCACGCCGATGGTGTCGGCCACGCCGCAGTGGTCGACACCGATCTGCTTCATGAGCTTCACCACACGCTCCACCTCGTCGGCACTCACCTCGCCCTGGTAGGGGCAGCCGAGCGCACACGAGATCGCCCCGCGCACCTTGAGCCCGGCCTCGTGCGCCGCGGCCACCACCGGTGCAAAACGCTCGAAGCTCTCGGCGATGCTGCAGTTGATGTTGCGCTGGCTGAAAGCTTCGCTGGCCGCACCGAAGACGACCACCTCATCGGGCTTCGTCGGCAAGGCCGCTTCGAGGCCTTTCATGTTCGGCACCAGCACGGAGTAGCGCACCCCGCCCTGGCGCACGATGCCGGCCATCACCTGGGTGTTGTCGGCCATCTGCGGCACCCACTTGGGGCTCACGAAACTGGTCGCCTCGATCTCGCGCAGGCCGGCCGCCTGCAGGCGGTGCACGAGCTCGATCTTGTGCACTGCGGCGACGGGTTGCTTTTCGTTCTGCAACCCGTCCCGCGGCCCCACCTCTACAAGCGTCACATGGCTTGGAAACATGACCAAATCCTCAACATTGGTGACTGAAGTCACGGCCCCCCTCGAGTAGGGATGTCCGATCCCTCAGGCAAGGATGAAGATACCCCAACTGCCTGGAGTGATCGTGGCCAACCAAGTTCAATTGCGCATCGCAGCACGCATCCATTTCATCCTCAAGCGCGACCTGGGTGAAGGAATCAACGTGCCGGCGATGCTGTCCGACCCGGACGAAGCCCGCGAGGTGCTCTTCGTCTGCCAGGCCTCGGGCAACCGCGAACTGGTCTCGCTCGCACGGCAGTTCGTGCATGCCGGCAAGCTCGCCGCCCCTGAAGTCGCCGTGAAGGGCGATGCGCCGCAAGACGCCGCCTGGGCCCGCCACAGCTCGGGCTTCGGCGTCTCGCAGCCATCGGCGCAGCCGCCGGTGCCGGAAGAGAGCAGCTGGCGCAGTGCCACGCAGTGGCTGCGCCGCGGCCCGCGCGCCGTCACGCGCTGAGCTTCAAGAGTTCACCGCCTTCGGGCACCTGGTCGCCGGGTGCATACAGAAGCGCCTCCACCTTGCCATCGCGCGGCGCCACGATGGCGTGCTCCATCTTCATCGCCTCCATCAACGCAAGCGCCTGGCCCTGCTTCACCGCTTGGCCGGGCTGCACGAGGAAGCTGATCACCTTGCCCGGCATCGGCGCCGTGAGGCGGCCGCCCTCCACCGCGCCTTCGCCGGCATGGGCCAGCACATCGACCTCCGACACACTGGCCGAGCCTTCGGGCGCGAACACGCTCACACGTTCCCCGAAGGCGTAGACCGCGAGCGGCAGGCGGCGCTCGCCCAGCTGCACCTCGTGGCAGTCGCCTGCCGAGGCGACCACCACGAAGGGCCAGCGCTGCTCGCCGATGACGAGCGTCATCGCGCCGCCGCGGTGGGCGCGCTCCAGCAGCACCGTCTGGTGCCGACCCTGGATCTCCAGCTCGAAGCGCCGACGTGCACCGCCAAAGAGACGCCAGCCATCGCGGCGCGACCACGGGTCGTCGCCCTGCAGCGCCTGCTCGGCCGCAAGCGCATGCGCCACCACGCCGGCGGCGGCCACTTCGGGGGCGAGCGGCGGCGCATTGAAGAGCACCGTCTTCTCGCGCTCGATCAGGGCAGTGTCGAGATCGGCCTGCGCAAAGGAGCGGCTCGCCACCACACGGCGCAGGAAGGCCACGTTGGTGTGCAAGCCCACGATGTGCGTCTGCGCGAGCGCGGCATCGAGCCGCGCCAGCGCCTGCTCGCGGTCGGCGCCCCAGACGATGAGCTTGGCGATCATCGAGTCGTAGTAGGGGGAAATCGCATCGCCTTCGCGCACGCCGGCGTCCACGCGCACATCGGCTCGCGTGAAGCTCGACGATGCCGGAGTGCGGTAGACCTGCAGCGTGCCGGTGGCCGGCATGAACTGCTTGTCGGGGTTCTCGGCGCAGATGCGCGCTTCGATCGCATGGCCGTGGATGCGCAGGTCCTCCTGCTTCACCGGCAGCGGCTCGCCGCTGGCCACGCGCAACTGCCACTCGACCAGGTCGAAGCCGGTGATGGCCTCGGTCACCGGGTGCTCCACCTGCAGGCGGGTGTTCATCTCCATGAAGTAGAAGCGCAGGCCGCCCTCGTCCGTCGGCTCGGCGATGAACTCGACGGTGCCTGCACCGACGTAGCCCACGGCCTTCGCGGCGGCCACGGCCGCTTCGCCCATCTGCCGGCGCAGCGCTTCGGTCATGCCCGGTGCGGGCGCTTCTTCCAGCACCTTCTGGTGGCGGCGCTGCACCGAGCAGTCGCGCTCGAAGAGGTAGACGCAGTGCCCCTGCGTGTCGCCGAACACCTGGATCTCGATGTGCCGCGGCTTGGTGACGTAGCGCTCGATCAACACCGCCGCATCGCCAAAGCTGTTTTGCGCCTCGCGCTGGCACGAGGCGAGCGCCTGCGCAAACTCGCTGGCCGACTGCACGATGCGCATCCCCTTTCCGCCGCCGCCCGCACTCGCCTTGATGAGCACCGGGTAGCCGATGGCCTCGGCCTCACGCTGCAAGAGCGCGGGGTCCTGGTCGGCGCCGTGGTAGCCGGGCACGAGCGGCACGCCGGCCTTGGCCATCAGCCGCTTGCTCTCGGCCTTCAGCCCCATCGCCTGGATGGCCGACGCGGGCGGGCCGATGAAGACGAGCCCGGCATCTGCACACGCCTGCGCGAAGTCTTCGTTCTCGCTCAGGAAGCCGTAGCCTGGGTGGATGGCTTCGGCGCCCGTCGCCTTCGCGGCGGCGAGGATGCGCTCGCTGCGCAGGTAGCTTTCCTTCGGCGACGACGGGCCGATGTGCACCGCCTCGTCGCACACCGACACGTGCTTGGCATGCGCATCGGCATCGGAATACACCGCCACCGTGCGGATGCCCAGGCGCTTCGCCGTCGCGGCCACGCGGCAGGCAATTTCACCGCGGTTGGCGATCAATATCTTCTTGAACATCGTGTCTCCATTCAGGCCGGTCATCAGCTCGGAATTGCTCGGGCAAAGCGTCGCAGCAGTTGCCGCAGGAATTTCGCGAGCACCCAGATCAGCACCACCATCCCCACGACCGTGAGCGCGAGGCCGCCGAAGAACACCCACGGGTGCACCCACGACAGCCACAGCATCAGCGGCACGGCCCCGTCACCGGCCAGCGACAGGCCCCAGTTCGAAAACGGTTCGGGTGAGGTGTTGACGGCCGCACGCGTGGTGGCCTTGGCCGCGTGGCTGGTAGCCGCCAGCAGGCCGCCCATCACGGCGGCCACCGCCGCCGTCGAGGCTTGGTCCATGCCGAACACGCCCGCGGCCAGCGCCGCACCGGCGGGGATGCGCACGAGGGTGTGCAGCACGTCCCACACGGTGTCGATGCCGGGGATCTTGTCGGCGAAGAACTCGGCGCACATCATCAGCCCACTCGCGCCGAGCATCAGCGGGTTCTGCAGGATGTGCAGGCCCGGCGGCAGCTGCACCCACCCGAGCGTGCCGGCCAGTCCGGTGAGGAACACCACCGCATAAAGGCGCAAGCCGCTGGCCCAGCCGAGGGCCGCCGCGATCGCAAAAAGTTCAGCGGTCCCGAACGCGTTCACGCACCGTCAAGCCACGAAGGCTTGCGTTTGTGGAGGAAGGACTGCACCCCTTCGCGGCCCTCGTCGCTCGCGCGGATGTCGGCGATGCGGCGCGCGGTCTCGGCGCGCAGGGCGCCGTCGATCGGCGCGCCGGCCACGTCCTGCACGAGCTGCTTGCAGGCGCGCAGCGCCATCGGCCCGTTGGTCGACAGCGCGGCCACGATGTTCTCGACCGTGGCATCGAGCGCCTCGGCGCTGCACAGCTCGTGCACGAAGCCGAGCGCATGGGCCTGCGCCGCGCTGAAACGTTCGGCCGTCACGAAGTAGCGACGCGAGGCCTGCTCGCCGAGCGCGCGAATCACATAGGGGCTGATGGTGCCGGGCAGCAGGCCGAGCTTGGCTTCGCTCAGGCAGAAGCCCGCCGCGTCGGACGCAACCAGCACATCGCACACCGCCGCCAGCCCGACGCCGCCCGCATAACAGTCGCCGTGGATGCGGCCGACCACCGGCACCGGGCAGCGCCAGACGGTGTAGAGCATGTCGGCCAGTGCCTGCGCATCGGCGCGGTTCTGCTCCCAGCTGTAGTCGGCCATCGCGCGCATCCACGACAGGTCGGCACCGGCGCAAAAGGCCTTGCCGTGGCCGCCCAACACGATGGCGCGCAGCGACGTGTCTTGCCCGAGCGTTGTGAAGGCCTGGCTCAGCTCGGCGATGACCGCGTCGTTGAACGCGTTGCGCACCTCCGGCCGGTTGAGGAAGACGCGGGCCACGGGGCCCTGGCGCTGAATGTCCAAGCTGCTCACATCGGCTCCTTCACATGCGGAACACGCCGAACTTCGCATCCGGGATCGGCGCGTTCAGGCTCGCGCTCAGGCCCAGCGCCAGCACGCGGCGGGTGTCGGCGGGGTCGATGATGCCGTCGTCCCACAGCCGCGCGGTGGCGTAGTACGGATCGGCCTGGCGCTCGAACTGCTCGCGGATCGGTTGCTTGAAGGCCCACTCTTCCTCGGGGCTCCACTTGCCGCCCTTGGCCTCGATGCCGTCGCGCCGCACGGTGGCCAGCACGCTCGCGGCCTGCTCGCCGCCCATCACCGAGATGCGCGCGTTGGGCCACATCCAGAGGAACCGCGGGTCGTAGGCGCGGCCGCACATGCCGTAGTTCCCGGCGCCGAAACTGCCGCCGATGATGACGGTGAACTTCGGCACGTTGGCCGTGGCCACCGCCGTCACCATCTTCGCGCCGTGTTTGGCGATGCCTTCGTTCTCGTACTTCCTGCCGACCATGAAGCCGGTGATGTTCTGCAGGAAGACGAGCGGGATCTTGCGCTGGCAGCACAGCTCGATGAAGTGCGCGCCCTTCTGCGCCGACTCGGAGAACAGCACGCCGTTGTTGGCGACGATGCCCACCGGCATGCCCTCGATGTGCGCGAAGCCGGTGACGAGCGTCTGCCCGTAGCGCGCCTTGAACTCGTCGAACTCGCTCGCGTCGACGATGCGGGCGATGATCTCGCGCACGTCAAAGGGCTTCTTGGTGTCGGTGGGGATCACGCCATGCAGCTCGGCCGCATCGAAGAGTGGCTCGCGTGGCGGGATGCACGCGAGCGGCTGCGGCTTGCGCCAGTTGAGCCGCGCCACCGCGTTGCGCGCGATGGCGAGCGCGTGCGTGTCGTTCTGCGCCAGGTGGTCGGCCACGCCGCTCAAGCGCGTGTGCACGTCGCCGCCGCCCAGGTCTTCGGCGCTCACCACCTCGCCGATCGCCGCCTTCACGAGCGGCGGGCCGGCGAGGAAGATCGTGCCTTGCTCCTTCACGATGATCGACTCGTCGCTCATCGCCGGCACATACGCACCACCGGCCGTGCACGAGCCCATCACCACCGCGATCTGCGGGATGCCCTGCGCGCTCATCTGGGCCTGGTTGAAGAAGATGCGGCCGAAGTGGTCGCGGTCGGGGAAGACTTCGTCCTGGTTGGGCAGGTTGGCGCCGCCCGAGTCGACGAGGTAGATGCAGGGCAGCCGGTTGGCCTGCGCGATCTCCTGCGCGCGCAGGTGCTTCTTCACCGTCATCGGGTAGTAGGTGCCGCCCTTCACCGTGGCGTCGTTGCAGACGATCATGCAATCGACTCCCGAGACACGGCCGATGCCGGCGATCACGCCCGCGCCAGGTGCATCGCCGCCATAGAGGCCGTGCCCTGCCAGCGGTGCCACTTCGAGAAACGGCGTGTCGGGGTCGAGCAGCATCTCCACCCGGTCGCGCGGCAGCAGCTTGCCGCGCGCCACGTGCTTCACGCGAGGGCCGGTGCCGCCGCCCAAAGCCACCTCGGCGAGGTGGGCATTGAGCGCATCCACCAGAACGCGCATCGCGCCTGCGTTGGCCTTGAATTCCTCGGAGCGGGGGCTGAGCTTGGAAGTGAGTGCAGGCATGGACCTTCCGGGAGGGGCAATTGACGTATACGTCAAATTCTAGGGGGTGGCTGTTGCGGTGCGAGCGAGCGCATCATGGTTCGGTCTGTGTGTCGTTCCACTCGAACGGCGCGCAAGTGCAAGCGGCGTCACCGAGCCGCTTGCCCACCCTGTTGGCGGCGCTGGCGCTCATCCAGCCAACGCTGCACAACCGGCCCGGTGTGTTGACCGAGGCCGCCACATCGCCAATGGAGGACACATGACGACTGCACTGAACCCTCAGCTCCTCGCGCAGACGATCTCGGCCATCGCCGCCCTCGATCTCACCCCGATCAAGTTCAAAGCCACACGACAGGAAGACGGCTACGGCTGGACGCCCGAACACGCCGACCGCATTGCGCTGGCCTACAAACGCTACCTGACGCTGCACGCGAAGTACCCCGACCTGATGCTCGCGCCCGACCAGGAGGTCGACCACTTCTGGCACCTGCACATCCTCGACACGCGCAAGTACGCCGCCGACTGCGAGGCGATCTTCGGCTACTTCCTGCACCACTACCCCTACTTCGGGCTGCGCGGCGATGACGACGCGAAGGCTCTGCAGTCGGCCTTCGAGATGACGCAGTCGCTGTACGCCCGCGAATTCGGCGAAGCCGGCCAAGGCGAAGCCACCTGGTGCGGCGCTGAGAGCGCGCAGGGCCAGGCCGCGTGGTGCGGGGCGGACAGCCCGGCCCGGCAGGCCGCCTGGTGCGGCGCCGAGGGCCCGCAGCAGCAGCCGACAAAGGCGTCGTGGTGTGGTGCCGAAGGCCCGCGGACACAGGCCGCATGGTGCGGTGCCGAAGGCGCGCAGAAAGCCGCGTGGTGCGGTGCTGAAGGTCCGCAGAAGGCGGCCTG